>DATNBW010000107.1:0-6896 GCA_035607275.1 Verrucomicrobiia bacterium
CTGTACGACGAGTTGGGCACGACGAGCGGCGAGATCAGCTCCGCGGCCAGGGTCCGCTCGGCCTCGTTGAGCCCGCCCGCCATCTGGCCGGTCAGCGCGACCTTCACAGACTCGACGGCCGTGTCGCGCAGCTCGGCCCGCTCCGTGAGGTCGAGCACCCGTGAGGCCTCGGCGCGGACCGCCGCCCAGCGTTCCTTCGACAACCCGACGAGCGTCGTCCGCGAGTCATCCGTCAGGCCGGGGACGGCGGCGGCGAGGAGGGCCGCTCGTTCGTCCGGCTTCGTCGTGTCGAACGCCCGGTCGACCGGCGTGACCTGGCGCTCGAACGTCGCCAGCTGGACCTGGGCGATCTGGGTGGCCTTCTCGGTCGAGTAGTCGAAGACGAATCCGACCGCCCGGCTGGCCTCGTCCCGCTTCTGCGCCGTCTGGAGATCGCTGACGTAGCCATCCGCGCGGGGCGCCACGATGTCGGCGGCGGCCACGTCGCCGACCGCGATCTCGAGACGTTGGGGCACGAGGTCGAACGCGAAGATCGCGGTCATCGCGGCGACCAGCACGCCGGCGCCGAGGATCAGCCGGGCCAGATCGCGTCGCGAGAACGACGAGCTGGGAACGGCTCGCTGGGTCAGCATGACGGGTCGCCGGCGGAGCGGGCTCAGCCCGCTCCGTGCGGGCCGGTCGTGTCGTGACCGGCGAGATCGGCCCGGGCGAGCGCCTGGGCAACCAGCTCGGAGACGCGCCGGCCGTCGGCCCGGCCGCGGGTCCGCGGCGACAGCCAGCCCATGACCTTGCCGAGATCCCGGGCGCTGCTCGCGCCCGTGGCCACGACGGCCTCGCCGACCAGGTCCCGGATCGCGGCGTCGTCGAGCTGCTCGGGGAGGTATTCGGTGAGGATGGCGATCTCCGCCTCCTCCTTGGCGGCGAGATCCTCGCGCGCGCCCTTCCGGAAGGCTTCGACCGACTCCCGGCGGGTCTTCACCTCGCGGGTCAGGATGGCGGTCACGTCGTCGTCGGTCGGCTCGCGGTGCTCCCGCTTCTCGACGGCGTAGACGGCGTTCTGGGCCATCCGCAGGACGTCGCGGCGCAACGCGTCACCGGACCGCATCGCGGCGGTGACGTCGGCCTGGATCCGATCTCGAAGGGACACCGGAATGGCTACCTCGGGCGGGGGCGGGCTCGTTGCCGGGTCAGCGGCCGACGAAACCGGAACGCCCTGGGGGGCGGGTCGGGCGAGCGTCGGGCTCAGCCGGCCTGCGTTCGGGCGTTCTTCTTGCGCTTCGCTTCCTTGCGCTTGCGCTTCACGCTCGGCTTCTCGTAATGCTCGCGGCGGCGAGCCTCGGCGAGGATGCCGGACTGCTGGATCTTCTTGTTGAAGCGGCGCAGGGCGCTTTCGAACGTCTCGTTCTCACCCACTCGGACTTCTGCCAATCCCGGTTCACCTCCTCCGGCTCGGGTCTCGTCTTCATCCAGGTCGGGCGGAGCCGCCGCCGACACGGATCGCCCGCCACCACGGGGCGGCAGGGCCGCCGGAGCATAGCCGAGCGTCCGGGACCGGTCAATCGCGGGCCGTCGCCCCGCGACCGCCTTCGGCGTGGCCACGACCGAGCCCGGCGGAGCGATGCGCTGGCGATTCGGCACAGACGTCCGCCGGCCGCGCTCCCCGAGCTCGAGCCTTGTCCAATTCCCGGCGTGGATGCATGAGGAGCCACACGACAGCGATCGTGTGCAACGGCGGCCCGCCGGGCGCGTCTACCATCGAACCGCCATGGACACCCTCCTCGACCTGCTCGACGATGCCTTCCGGCGTTACGCGGATCGACCCGCGCTCGGGCTGTGGCACGACGACGGCACGACGACGACGTGGACGTACGCGGAGCTCGACCGGCGCAGCCGCCTCGTGGCGTGGCGCCTGCGCGAGCAGCTCGGGCTGCAACCGGGCGACCGGATCCTGACCTGGAGCCCGTCCGAGCCGGCCCTGCCCGCGGTCTACTTCGGGGCGATGCGGGCCGGCCTCATCCTCGTTCCGCTCGACCTGCGGATGAGCGCCGATGCGATCGCCGGGACCGTGGCCGCCGCCGAGCCGCGGCGGCTCATCCTCGGCACGGGCCGCGATGCTCCCGATCCGGCGACCGTCGGGCTCGGCGCCTTCCCGACCACGACGGTCGCCGACCTCGTGGCCGACCCGGATGACACGGTGGCCCGCGACTGGGCGGAGACGGTCGCGTCCTGGTCACGACCGCGGCCCGACGACATCTGGGACCTGATCTTCACGTCCGGCACGACGGGGACGCCGAAAGGCGTGATGATCGCCCACGACAACATCCTCGCCACGCTCGCGGCGATCGACCACGTGCTCCCGCCGATCCAGCACCGGGTCGTGTCGGTCCTGCCGCTCAGTCACCTGCTCGAGCAGGCGATCGGGCTGATCTACGCGCTGAGCGTCGGCGCCCACATCCTGTACGTCCGGAGTCGCAACCCGCGCGTCCTGTTCGAGGCGCTGCGCAGCCACCGGGTGACGAGCATGATCGTCGTGCCCCAGGTGCTCGACCTCTTCTGGAGCGCGGTCGAGCGCGAGGCGGACCGCTCGGGCCGGCGTGCGCTCTTCGATCGCCTCCGGGCGATTGGCCGGCACCTCCCCTACCGCCTCCGACGGCTGCTGTTCCGGAGCGTTCATGCGCGGCTCGGCGGCGGGCTGAGCCTGTTCGTCTCGTCAGGAGCCTTCCTGCCGCCGGCCCTCCAGCAGTCGTGGGAGGACCTCGGGGTCATCGTCGTCCAGGGCTATGGCAGCACGGAGAATGGCTTCGGGACGTGCACGACGCCCCAGGACCACGGGCTCGGCACGGTCGGCCGACCGATGCCGCCGGTCGAGCTCCGGATCGCGGACGACGGGGAGGTCCTCTTCCATGGCCCGACCCTGTTCAAGGGCTACTGGCGGGACGACGCGGCGACGGCCAGGGCGATCGATCCCGACGGCTGGTACCACACGGGCGATCTCGGCCACCTCGACCCCGACGGCCGGCTCGTGCTCAGCGGCCGGACGAAGGATCGGATCGTGCTGCCCAACGGGTTCAACGTCTATCCCGAGGACATCGAGAACGCGCTTCGCGTCGCCGGCGTGAGGGATGCGATCGTCGTCGAGACGAGTCCCGGCCGGATCGAGGCCGTCGTCCTGCTCGCAGGCGTCGGCGCCCCCGACGAGGCCGCCGCGAAGCCCGTCGTCGACGCCGCCGTCCGGGCGGCCAATGCCGCCCTCGGACCGCAGCAACGGGTCGCGGGCTGGCGTCTCTGGCCCGAGGACGACTTCCCGCGGACGCACACCTTGAAGATCCGGCGCGACCCGGTCCGGGCGTGGGCCGAGGCGGCGGACCGGCAGGCCGCGTCCTGACTCGCGGGCCCCGGCGGGCTCCGGCGGGTCCCCGATCAGATCAGCGCCCGGCCGCCGAGCACGAACAGCCACCAGGCGTCCGCGGCGGCGACGACGCCCCAGAACGCGACGACCAGCGACGGCTTGCGAAGGAGGCACTTCGTCCAGCTCACGCCGAGGCTGATCGACTTCAGGTACAGGCCGATCGCGATCACGGCGACGATCAGGACGAAGAGCGGCGGCCCGAGCGCCCAGGCGATCAGCCCGGTCGTGCCGAGCCGGCAGAACGTGAACGCGAGCTTCTCGTATTTCTGGGGCCGGGTCAGGGGCGGACGGACGTAGGTGATCGGCCCGACCGGCCCGACCGAGCCGACCGGCCCGACCGGCCCGGGCCGGTCCGCGTCGCCGGTCATGCCCGGACCTCGCGGTGGCGCACGCCGCCCGGACCGGCGCTCAGGACCGCGAGCTCGCGAGCCGGGATCATCCCGGCCGACGTCCGTCGCCGGAGCTGGCCGAAGATCTGCCGGGCGCAGAACGGGATCCGGACGGGATCGCCGCCGTCGCTCGACCCGACGTGGACGCAGCACTGCTGGAGCCGCTCGATGTTCAGGGTCCAGGGGTCCATGAACGTCTTGACCGACAGGCGCTTGACCCGCTTCGCGATGAGCTCGACCGGGATCGCGCCGCGGTCGTTGAGCCACCGTCCGATCGTCTTCACGAACCCCGATACGCCGAGATCGCAGACCTCGCAGACATCGAGCAGGTAGTCGATGAGCTCGGGCCGGCTGACCATCGCGGTCTCGGACAGGAGCCCGGTCAGCGCCTCCCACAGGGTGTCGTCCGGGGCGAGGCGGTTGCCGACGAGGACCATGTTCTCCTTGAGCTTCTCGCGCCCGATCATCTGGACGACCGAGCGATACCCGCCGTCGTCGCCGCGGACGAAGTACGTGAGCGACGAGCAATCGGGGTGGCTGCACGGCAGCGCGATGAAGTCGTCCGGCCCGACCCGCCCGCCGGTCTGCTCGCCGAGCCGGCGGATCGTGCCGGTCGTCGTCGCCCGGTCCAACGGATCGATCGCGTTCGCGCGGCCGGTCGTGAACATCGGCTGGAGGGCAACGCCCGCGATGTAGTCGGTCGAGAAGGCGTAGTCGACGATCGCGCCGGTCTCGTCGTCGTTGACGCCCTTCGCGACGGCCACGGCCAGCGTCGTGAAGATCCGCGCCTCGGTCAGGCGGCGGATCACCTCGGCCTTGAGCTCGGTGAGGTCCTGGCCGCGATGGAACAGGTACGTCTCCGGGCGAAATCCGTCGAACTGGAGGTAGACCTCGACCCGGTCGCGGAGGCGGGCGAGCTCGGACATGAACCGATCGTCCCGGGCGATCCGGATCCCGTTCGTGTTGAGGACGACGCGCGTGACGTTGCGCTCGGTCGCCGCCCGGATCAGCTCGAGGATCGCCGGGTGGACGGTCGGCTCGCCGCCGGACAGCATCAGGGCGTCGACCTTGCCGCCCTCGCGGGCGATGGCGACGTCGAGCGTCGCGAGGAGATGGTCGAGCCGGGCGTGCTTGTTGATGCCGGGACCGCTGGCGGCGAAGCAGGTCGGGCATTCGAGGTTGCACGTCTCGGTGACGTCGAGCAGGAGGATGCACGAGTGCTGCGTCTGGAGGTCGCCGAGCCCGTCGAGGTAGCCCATCGGGATCGGCCGGATGTTGGCCGGCCGATCCGGGGTGATCTCGCGGGTCGGGATCCGCCATTGCTGGAGGCCCTCCCAGAGCCGGACGTCCTCCTCGTACAGGCTGACGACCTCGCCGTGCCCGCGCTGGCACGTCCGGCGCAGGTAGACCGCGCCGTCCCGGGCGATGAGGTTGCCCTGGAGGATGTCGGTCTCGTAGTCGAAGTCGCGGTCGGGATCCTCGCTGAAGCAGACCCCACAGATCGTGAGCACCATCCGGAGCGGGGTGTAGGGGCGGAGCGGCAGGGCGGCGGACATGGCAGGCCTCCTACAGTGCCTTGAGCGCACCGGCGGCAAGGACGCCAGCAATGCATGCGCCGTTGATCCCGGCGAGGACGACAACCGAGATCGCGATCGCGGGCCCGAAGGCCCAGCCACCGGCGGCCCGCGACGGGGCGCGGTAGAGACGCCGGACGGCGTACGCGAGGCCGACGACCATCGCGATGACGTACACCGCGATCAGGATCGTCGGCACGGGCCTCGAGCCGGAGGATCCGTAGTACGCCATGAACAGGATCCCGAACACGCCGAGCGCGGCGACGTAGCCGTACCCGACCACGGCCGCGCCGATCAGCAGGAAGGTCCCGAGACCGGGCCGCCCGGCCGGCTGGCCAGGACGGCGTGTCTCGCCGTCGGCCGCGTCGATCCGGGCCCACGCGGCGTCGACCGCGGCCGGATCGTGGCCGCCCTCGACCAGGCGGCGGGTCAGGGCGTCGCGCGTGTAGGCGTCCCGGTTTGCACGCAGGTACTCGTCGATCGGGTCGCCCGGGACGATGGGCTCGCCCGGAATCACGGGATCCCCCCGGAGGCGTTGATCGCCGGCCCGAGGGCGACAAAGCAGGCGCCGCTCAGCCCGACGAAGATGACGAAGGACAGCCCGACCGCGCCCCAGATCGGGCCCCAGCCCGGCCCCCGCGTCGGCGCCTCGAGGAGCCGGCGGACCGAGTAGACAAGACCGGCGATCATCGCGATCACGTAGACGATCATCAGGATCGAGACGGCGCCGCCGGCGCCGATCGCCCACGCCGCCGCGGCAATCGACCCGCCATACACGAGGAGCGCGAAGGCGGCAAGCAACATGGTCCCCGCCCCGGCCTTGCCCGTCGGCGCCTCGGCCGGCGCGTCGCTCGGGGTCGGTGTCCACTGGCCGATCGGCCCGCCCTCGACCCGCGACCAGGCGGCCTCGACCGCGGCCGGGTCGTGGCCGGCGTCGACGAGGGTCTTCGTCAGGGCCTCCCGGGTGTAGCGATCGCGGTTCTCGGCCAGGTACGCGTCGAGCTCGTTCATGGGTTCCTCCACGAGACGGTTGCGCCGGGCGAGCCGATGGGGACCGGGACCACCCCGCGCGAGACGGGGGCCGGGGCGACGCGGCGGGGAGCCGGCGGCGGATCGGGGACGCGCCACGCGCCACGCCGCGCCTGGCGCACGAAATGAACGGCGAGCAGGCCGATGAGCGGGATCAGGACGAGCTGGGGCGCGGTCAGGCCGAACGCCTGGACCTCGTTGGCCCGAACGAACTCGACGAGGAACCGGAAGACGAACGCAGCGAGGAGGTACAAGCGGAGGAGGTCCCCGCGCGCCACCACCAGGTGACGCCAGCGGACGATCGCGACCGCGGCGAGGACATTGAACAGGATCTCGTAGGCCATCGATGGGTGCATCGGGACCGTGCATGACGGGCAGCGGGCGAACATCGCGGCCGCCTCCGGCGACGCGGCGATTCCCCACGGCAGGTCGGTCGGCGTCCCGAGCGGCAGCTCGGACAGGAAGCAGCCGATCCGGCCGAC
Source organism: Verrucomicrobiia bacterium (assembly GCA_035607275.1). GTDB lineage: Bacteria > Chloroflexota > Limnocylindria > Limnocylindrales > CSP1-4 > CF-46. Next base: position 6,884 of record DATNBW010000107.1, read on the forward strand.
GGCCGTCGCGACC
>DATNBW010000110.1:0-7276 GCA_035607275.1 Verrucomicrobiia bacterium
CCGCCGGATGCAGGTCCGCACGCCGTCGATGCAGCACGAGGTCATGATCGAGGCGGTCGAGAACCACATGCCCCAGGTCATCGTCATCGACGAGATCGGGACCGAGCTCGAGGCCCAGGCGGCGCGGACGATCGCCGAGCGTGGCGTCCAGCTGATCGGCACCGCCCACGGCAACAACCTCGACAACCTGATGCTCAACCCGACCCTGTCCGATCTCATCGGCGGGATCCAGAGCGTGACCCTCGGCGACGAGGAGGCCCGTCGCCGGCGGACCCAGAAGAGCGTCCTCGAGCGCAAGGCGCCGCCGACGTTCGACGTGATCATCGAGATCCAGGATCGCGAGCGGGTCACGGTCCATTCCGACGTCGCCGAGACCGTCGACTCGATGCTCCGCGGCGATTCCGTTGCCCCGGAGCTGCGCTGGCGGGACGAGGAGGGCGTCCATCGGAGCCAGGCCCGGCCGCGGCCGTCGCCCCGCGAGCAGATCGGCGCCGAGCGTTTCGCCGGCCTCGTCGGGTCCGGCCAGCCGTGGCGGATGGAGCCGGGCTGGCGCGGCGACGGCGGCTACCGCGGCGGTGGATTCCGCGAGTCGGGTGGCACGGCGGCCGGCGCCGGGGCCGGGTTCCGGTCCGGCTATCGACCCGGCGCGAGCGGCGGCTGGCGCCAGACGCGCGGCGGCTCCGGACGCGAGTCGGCGCCGCGCGGTCCCCAATCGGAGGGTGGCGCAACCGGCGTGATCCCGGGCGAACGCTTCGCCTCGCCACCGGCGGCCGGGCGGCCGGGCGGCCGGCTCGACGATCCGCCGTTCGTCAGCGGCGAGATCGCCGACCGCGGGCCGCTCGAGCGTGGCGCGCCGGTCGTGCCCGACACCCGCGCCCGCGAGGCCCGCGAGCTCGATCGCCAGAAGGCGTGGCGCGACCAGGCCAGCCGCGCGCTGACCGCGCTCAAGGCCGAGGAGGGGACCGCGCCGGTCAACGCCGACGACCTCGACGACGACGAGGATGCCCTGCTGCCGCTCGGGATCGAGGAAGGCGAGCACGGGGAGGCGCTCCTCGTGCCGGGCGGGTCGCCCCTGCCGACGCTCCGCGTCCTGCCCCAGGGGATCAGCCGGAAGCGGCTCGAAGCCGCGATCCGCGACCTCCAGCTGCCGGTCCAGATCGCCCGCGACGTCGACGAGGCCGATGTGGTCATGACCCTCCGCAACGAGTACAAGCAGAAGACGCCGATGCTGCGCGAGGCCGAGGAGCGGGCCCTCCCGATCTACGTCCTGAAGTCGAACACGGTGCCCCAGATGCAGTCGAGCCTGACCTCGATCTTCTCGCTCGAGATCGATCCGCGCGAGGCGGCGATGCGCGAGACCGAGGAGGCGATCGGGATGGTCCTCCACGGGTCGGAGCCCGTCGAGCTGAGCCCGCAGAACGCCTACATCCGGCGGCTCCAGCACCAGATGGCCGAGCGGGCAAATCTCGTCTCGCGGTCGCGCGGACGGGAGCCGTATCGGCGGGTCCGGCTGTACCCGGACGCGGCCCGGCCGGCGTGGCGCTGAACGTGGCGCTCGACGTGGCGCCGACCATGGCGCCGAGCCGGCGATGACCGATCCGGTCGAGCGCGCCGAACCCGGCGTGGCTGCCGCGACGCCGCGCCTCGGGCGGCTCCATCCGCACAACGTCGTCATCGACGTCGCCGATCACGAGGTCGTCGTGCCCTTCTGGGAGGCGGCGCTCGGCTGGACCGTCCATCCGATCAACGAGCAGTTCGTCGGCCTCCGCGCGCCGGCCGACGAGGCGATCGGGTTCGACATCCTCTTCCAGAAGGTGCCCGAGCCGAAGGTCGCCAAGAACCGCGCCCACATCGACTTCGACGCGGCCGACATGGACGCCGAGGTCGAGCGCCTGGTCGGCCTCGGCGGCTCGAAGGTCGCCGAGCACAACCTCGGCAACTTCCGCTGGACGATCGTCGCGGATCCCGAAGGGAACGAGTTCTGCATCACGATCCGATGAGCGCCGCCGTCGAGTGGCGCCGGGGCCTGGCGCGGCTGGCGACGGCGCTGATCGTCTATGGAGTCATCGGCCTGATCGCCGCAGCCATCGGCTTCGCGGCCCTGATTGCGGCGAGCGGTCGGATCGGTTCGCTGGGCGAGCGGATCGTGTCGGAGGCCGTCAGCCTCGACGCGATCATCGTCCGAACGGCCGATGTCCTCGACGATGCCGCCACGACGGCGGCCAGCTTCGGACCGACCGTCGCGCAGACGGCGACGACGGTGCGCAATGCCGCGGCCGCCGTCCACGACATCGAACCGCGCCTTCTGGAGCTCGAAACGCAGGCCAACGCGATCGAGATCTTCGGGCAGCGGCCGGTCGCACCACTCGGCCAGCTGTTCGGCCAGATCGCGGGTGACATCTCCGGTCTCGACGAGCAGCTCGACGGCATCGCGACGGAGATGGGTCGGAACGAGGCGGCGCTGACCGCGAACGCGCGATCGCTCGGGGCGCTCGCGGGCCTCGTTCGTGCCTACACGGACCGCATTACGCCTGAGGCCATCGACGCCGGGATCGACGAGGCACGGCGTCTGTTGCTCTTCACGCTGGCGCTCTTCATCGGTTGGACGGCGGTTCCCGCGTTCGGCTCGTTGATCGTCGGTCGCTGGATGCGCGAGCTGGTCGCCGATCGACCCGGATCAGAGGATCGACCCGAGTCGGACGCGCCCGCCGACGTCACGCCGTAGCGCCCGACGACGGCAAGGTCGCCGCCCGGTCCGCGGACGCTGCCAGACTCGGGGGGTCAGCCGCCCAGCGAGCCGCGATCGAACCAGATCCGCTCCCCGAGGAACCGCTTCGTTGCGGAGTCCCACGGGAAGAGGATCAGCACCTCGAGCGAGACCGGCAGGCCGCTCGGCGGGGCGCCACCCCACGGGCCGGCATTCGTGCCGGTGAGCGTGGCGACCTCGAACACGCCCTGCGGCCCGACGACGATCTCGGTCAGCGCGAACCGGTTGTCGGGGAACGCGGCGAAGAGCTCCGTGTAGAAGGCCCGGGCACCGTCGTGGCCCTCCCAGCGCTGGCCGGTCGGGATCAGCTCGTAGACCGACGTCGGGGCGAGGGTCGCGATCAGGCCGTCGATGTCCCGACGATCCTCGGCGATCGAGTGGCGGACCCAGAGCCGCTTGATCCGGCGCAGCTCGGCCGGATCGAAGCCACGAGCGAGGCGGGCCTGGATCGTCTCCATCCGCGGATCGTAGCGACCGGGGTCGTGGCAGGTGTCAAGGAACGGCCGGCGACAGGAGCTCGAGCCGGATGAGCCGCGTCGACCCGAAGTCGCTGTCCTCGACGTAGATGCCGCCCTTGCCATCGAGAGCGATCCCGCCCGGGAAGGCGAGCTGGCCGGCGCCGTCGCCGAGCGGTCCGAACCCCCCGATCAGGCTTCCGTTCGGCGCGAATGTCAGGACTCCGAGTGCCGAGCCGCGCTCCGGGCCCTGGGTGACGAAGAGCCGGCCCCCAGCGTCGATCGACATGTTGCCGGCCTGCTCGCTGAACTGTCCTTCGCCGACGGTCCGAAGCAGCGTGCCCTTCGCATCGAAGACGAGGACGCTCGCCGGCGCGATCGAGCTCACGTAGAGGTTCCCGTGACCGTCGATCGCGAGCGAGTTGGCGCCGTCGTTGGTCGGCTGCAGGGCGAAGGGGTCGAACGTCCCGAGCACCGTTCCATCCGGCCCGTAGTGCTCGACGACGCTGCGGATGTCGTCCAGGACCCAGACGCTGCCGTCGGCGGCGACGGCGATCCCGACCGGATCGGTGAACTGGCCCGGCCGGTCCCCGAAGCTGCCCCACTCGCCGAGGTAGGTCCGCTTGGCGTCGAAATGCTGGATCCGGCGATTGCCGGCGTCAAGGACGAAGAACGAGCCGTCCTTCGCGAAGGCAAGCGTGCCGTAGCCGTCGCCGTTGCCGCGGCTGAAGTCGAACTGCCCGGGTTCCGAGCCGGAGCCGCCCCATTCCTCGACGAGGGTCCCGTCCGGCTCGAAGATCGCGATCTCGTCGGAGCCCGCCTCGGGCGCCCAGATCCGACCGGTCGTCGGATCGACCGCGATCTGGCAGACCGGGGCGAAGCCCATTCGCCGGATGTCGGTCGACCAGATGACCCTGGCGAGCGACGGCACCGGTGTCGGGGACGGCCCGGTCGACGGTGGCGTCGTCGGCGTCGCTGACGGCGCGGACGACGGGAAGGGTTCCGGCGAGAGAGGTCGGTGATCACCGACGATCGAAAGCACGCTGCCGTCCTGCAGTCCGACGAAGACGGCGCCGCGAGCAACCGCGATGCAACAGTTGCCGGTCGCCGGGGCGTCGTACCGCCACAGGAGGTTGCCGGTGGCCGCTTCGACCGCGTACAGGCGTCGTTCGTTGCCCGCGAAGAGGTAGACGATCCCGCTCGCGACGACCGGCGCCCGAACCTCGCCCTCGAGGTGAATCTGCCATTTCGTCGTCCCGGTCGCGGTGTCGATCGCAACGACGAGGCCCGCGACGGTCGAGCTGTAGGCCACCCCGTCGGCGACGGTCGGAAGCTGGAGGAGGTCGTCGCTGGCGGTCCAGAGCAGGCGACCCGTCGCCGCGTCGAAGGCCCGCAGCTTGCCGCTCGCTGCGTCGGCCGCGACGCCGAGGTAAGCGATCCCGTCCGCGACCGACGCCGTGCCCGTGTTCTCGCCGTTCGTGTCGCCCTGCCAGACGACCCGCCGGGTGGCCGGATCGATCGCGACATACCCCGCGCCGTCGGTTCCCGCGTAGACCAGGCCGGCTCCGAAGGCCGGGGCGTCGACGAGCGTCGCGCCCGGTGGCTGCAGCCTCCAGCGTTCGGCGCCGGTCGCGCCGTCGACCGCCACGACGAAGCCGTCGCTCGTCCCGAAGTAGACCGTGCCGTCGGCGCTGACCATCCGGCTGGGCACGACGTAGGCCGTCGGCGTGCTCCAGATTCGATGGCCGTCGGCCTGGTCGAAGGCGTACAGCACGCCGTTCGCGTCGGTCACATAGAGACGGCCGTCCGCGGCGTACGGGCCGACGAGCGGCGGGTTCGGAACGGCGACCGCCCATCGAGTCACGCCGCCTTCGCGCGTGACGGCGCTGAGGGTCCCGTCGTCGGCCGCGAAGAACACGTGATCGCCGACGATCGCGACCTCGAGGACCGCACCGTGAGCGTGGAACTGCCAGGCGAGGACCGGGTTGCCGGTTGGGCCTTGAAGACCGACTCCGACGTGATCGGCATTGCCTCGGAAGCCGGACCAGTCGGCCGGGTCGGCCGGACCTGCTCGGTTGAGCAGGATCGACGCGCCGATCGCGAGCGCGGCGAGGCCGGCCAGCAAGAGCGCGATCAGCGCGGCGTAGACCAACCCGCGGTTCGCCAGCCCGACAGCGACCCGGGCCCGCCCGCTGCGCATCGGCCTCTCGACCAGGAGGGCCCACCATCGCGGCCGCGGGCGGATCCGGCCCGTCGTGGCGAGGATCTCCGCGAGGATCGGCTCGGGCGCGCCGGTCGCCTCGTCGGCCATCCAGCCGGCGAGCATCCGCTCGAGAGGCAGCTGCTGCTCGGTCATGCCGAACGCTCCCCGGACCGGATCCCCGCGTCGGCGCGGTCGTCGGACATCGCCGTTCGGAGGGTCTCCAACCCGCGGTGCAGCCGGGACTTCGCGGTCCCGACGGGGATGTCGAGGATGGCGGCGGCCTCGGTGAGGGGGAGATCGAGGTAGAAGTGGAAGACCATGACCGCCCGCTGGTCGACGGGCAGCTGGCCAAGCTCGCGGCCGAGCCGGTCTCGTTCGGCCAGGAGGCCGGTGAAGTCGTGGCCGGTCGGCTCCGTGTCGGGCTCGACGTGGAGCTCGAGGACGTCCCGGCGCCTGGCACTCCGGGCGAGCCGGTAGCAGGCGCGGACCGTCAGCCGGTAGAGCCACGCATCCCAGGCCTGGGGATCGCGGATCGCCGAGACGTGCTTCCAGGCGAGGACGAGCGCTTCCTGGACCGCGTCCTGGGCGCGGTCCTGGTCGCGCAGGATCAGCTTCGCGGCACCGTACAGGCGCCCGAACGACTCCTTCGCCAACACGGCGAACGCGTCGTGATCGCCGGACCGTGCCCGCTCGACGAGCTCGACCTGCATCCTCGCCTCGCTGCGGCGGTCGCCTTCGGACCGCTCCCACACGATACGAGCCACGGCGACCACGAAACGGTTCCCTGGTTCTACGATCAACCGTCCCGGGTCGCCGTGACCTCGGCGTCAGCGGACGCCGGTCGGCAGCTCGAAGCGGATCAGCCGGTTCGATTCCGGCAGGCTGTCCTCGACGTAGATCCCGCCCTTGCCGTCGAGTGCGATCCCGCCGGGGAAGGACACCTGGCCCTCCGCCTCACCGATCGGGGCGAACCCGCCGAGGACGGTTCCGTCGGCACCGAAGACGAGCACGCCAGGGGCCGAACGGCGCTCCGCGCCTTGGGCGACGAAGAGCCGCCCGTCGGCGTCGATCGACATGTTGCCCGCCTGCTCACTGAACTGCCCCTCGCCGACGGTCCGAAGCAGCGTGCCCTTCGAATCGAAGACGAGGACCTCCGATGGCGCAACCGTGCTGACGTAGAGATGGCCCTTGCCGTCAATCGCCAGGGAGTTCGCGCCGTCACTGGATGCGAGCGAGGCGAACGGGTCGAACGAGCCGAGGATCTTGCCCGTGGCGTCGTCGTGCTCGACGACGGAGCGGCGATCATCGAGGATCCAGACGGTGCCGTCGGCGGCGACGGCGATCCCGACCGGATCGTTGTACTGGCCGGGTCCGTCGCCGAACCCGCCCCATTGGCCGACGAGCCTGCGTTGGGCGTCGAAGTGCTGGACCCGCCGATTCCCGACATCGAGGACGAAGAACGAGCCGTCCCTGGCGAACGCGAGCGTGCCGTAGCCGTCGCCGTTCTGGCGAGTGAAGTCGAATTGGCCGGGTCCCTCGCCGGATGCGCCCCACTCCTCGAGGAGCTTGCCGGTCGCGTCGAAGATCGCGATCTTGTCGCTTTCCGCCTCGGGTGCCCAGATCCGGCCGGTCCTCGGCTCGACCGCGATCTGGCAGACCGGAGCGAAGCCCATCCGCCGGATGTCCGTCGACCAGCTGAGCCCGACCTTCAGCGCGGCGAATGGCGCCCGGGTCGGAGCGGCACTCGCCGTGGGGGCCGGACTCGTGAGCGGCTGCGCGGCGATCGTCGCCCCGTCGCCGCCGATCGAGTAGACGCTCCCGCTCATCGTCCCGACGTACACCGCGCCCTTG
>DATNBW010000111.1:0-21891 GCA_035607275.1 Verrucomicrobiia bacterium
TCATCGGCAGCTCACCGTGATGCTCGAGGACCCACAGAATGTGGAGGTGCGTCATGCTGATCCCGGCCTTGACCATCCGACCGGTACCTGCGCAGCGAAGGCTGCCGATCATCTGGTGCAGCTCCTCGACGATCGAGTCGACCAGGGTGTCGGGCGCGGTGCTCGCGGCTGGCGGCGCGGCGCTCGTGGAAGCCTCGGCGCTGTCGATCGGGGCGTTGATAGTTCGCATTGCGTGAATAATCTAGCGACCATGGATGATCGCGTCAAGCATGATGATTCAACGAATGGTGAACAGTCGGTGACGAGGAGGTAACGAATGCGGTTCGCGCTGATGATCGAGCCCCAGCAGGGCCTGACCTACGCCGAACAGCTGGCGATCGTCCAGCGGGCCGAGTCGGTCGGCTTCGAATCGTTCTTCCGGTCCGACCACTACCAGAGCTTCCCCGGGCCGTCGGGCGAGCCGACGACCGACGCCTGGGCCGTCCTCGCCGGGCTCGCCCGCGAGACGTCGACCATCACCCTCGGCACGCTCGTGTCGCCGGTCACGTTCCGGACGGTCGGCAACCTTGCCAAGGTCGTCACGACGGTCGACGAGATGAGCGGCGGGCGGGTTGAGTTCGGGCTCGGCGCCGGCTGGAATGAGCCCGAGCATCGCCAGCTGGGGCTGCCGTTCCCGCCGATCAAGGAGCGGGCGGACCTGATGGAGGAGCAGTTCGCCGTCCTCCACGGGCTCTGGGGCGAGCCCGACGGCTGGTCGTTCGAGGGTCGCCACGTCACGATCGCCGATGCCGAGTTCCACCCGAAGCCCGTCGCCCGCCCCGGTCGTCCGACCTTCGCCAACGGCGCGCCCCGGCCGCGGCTGCTGACCGGCGGGGAGGGCTCGCCGCGATCGCTGCGGATCGCGGCTCGCTACGCCGACGAGTTCAACCTGTCGTCCTCGTCCCCGGACAAGGCCGCAACGAAATACGCAGAGCTCGTCGCGGCGTGCGAGGCGATCGGGCGGGATCCGGCGACGATGGGCCGATCCGTCATGGCCGGCGTGTTGATCGGGCGGGACGAACCGGAGCTGGCGCGGCGGAAGGCGGAGCTGCTGGCGGCGTTCGGCGATGAGTCGGGCGGCGACGATTGGTTCGACGCCCGCGTGCCCCGCTGGGTCCTCGGCACGCCGGACCAGGCGCGGGCGATGGTCGGGCGGTTCGCCGCGGCCGGCGCGGAGCGGATCATGCTCCAGGACTTCGTCCCCCGCGATCTCGACATGATCGAGCTCATGGCCGAGGTCCTGTTCGACTGAGGTTGCGCCGGCGCCGGGGCCCCGGCGGCCCTCGCCACCCCGGCGGCGCCCCTCAGCCCGCCGCTTCGGCCGCCGCCAGGTAGGTCGGATCGTCGCGCCGGATCAGGTCGGGATTCGTGCCGCGGACCCGGGCGATCCGCTCGGTCAGGAGCTGCAGCGGCGTCACGGTCCCCAGCAGGGCGGCGAGCGGCGCCGGCAGCGCCTTGACCTCGTCGACGCGCAACCGGCCGGCCGGGGTCAGGTCGCCGTCGAGCTGGCCGTGGATGTCGCGCGCGACGATCGCCGCCGCGCGGATGCCCACCGCCCGGGCGGCCGCCAGCGCCTGACGCGCCCGTGCGACGCGGGCCGCCCGCGCGTCCCGGTCGGTCAGCAGGAGCACCAGGCCCGTCGTCTCGTCCATCGCCGGCAGGTGGCCGTGGAGAAACGTCTCGAGGTCCCGCATCGTGGTCGGGATCCAGGCGGCCTCCTCGATCTTGAGGGCCAGCTCACGGGCGGCCGCGCGATCGGCGCCGGACCCGACGGTGATGATCGTCCGGCAGCCCGCCAGAGCCGCCGCGATCGACTCGGCGCCGGCCTCGTCGGCGGCCCCCGACACGAGAAGGTCGCGGATGAGGCCGCCGTCGGTCGAGCGATCGGCCAGCTCGTCGGCGACGGCCGCCGCGGCCACGATCGGCGACAGATAGCCGACGGTGTGGCACCAGCCGTGATCCATCTCGATGGTGGCCACGACGAGCTCGTCCGCCGCAACCGCGGCGGCCGGTGAACCGGCACTGCCGGTGATGATCGCCGTGCGGGCTCCGGCCGCGGCCGACGCCTCGAGCGCACGGATCGTCGCCGTGGACCCGCCTTCGTGCGAGATCCCGATGACGAGCCCACCCGTCGGCGGGTCGAGCGAGAGCTCGAACGCCTGCGCCGAGCTGATCGTGGCCGGTCCGCTCGGCAGTCCGCCCGACCGCAGCCCCTCGCGGACGATCTCGACGACGGCCATCGCCGCATGCTCGCTCGTTCCGCAGCCGGTCACGACGATCGGGGCGCCGCTGCTCGCGGCCTGGCCGATCGCCCCGGCCAGGCGACTCGCGGGACCCTGCGGATCGGCCAGCCGGTCGAGGATCCGCTCGGCGAGATACGGCTCCGCGGCGATCATGTCGGTCATGTGGTACGGCGGTCCCGCCCGGACCGAAGGGGTCGGCAGCTCATCCCAGGGGTCGGGCGCGGGGTCGAGCGGGGCGCGCGGATCGAACGTCGTCATCGACCGAGTATGGCGATCGAATCGGCTGTGCAGGGCACGATTTCGCGGAACGACCGACGATATCGACTGACGGAACAGCCGCTGACGAGACGAGGTGGAACGGATGCAGGTCGGGCTGATGGCCCCGCAGGGCTGGAAGGGCGAGTACGACGGCTGGGATCCGGCGGCCGCATGGACGCGCACGGTCGAGCTCGCGACGCAGGCAGAGGAGCTCGGCTTCGAGTCCCTCTGGGTGTTCGACCATTTCCACACGGTCCCGGTCCCGACCGACGAGATCACGTTCGAGTCGTTCAGCGTCCTGTCCGCCCTCGCGATGACGACCCGGCGCGTTCGGCTCGGTCACATGGTCGTCTGCACGGGCTTCCGCAACCCTGCCCACACCGCGAAGCTGTCGTCGACGATCGACGTGATCAGTGGCGGCCGGTTCGAGCTCGGGATCGGGGCCGGCTGGAAGAAGGACGAATGGGAGGCGTACGGCTACGGCTTCCCGCCGATCGGCGAGCGGATGGACGCGTTCGGCGACGACCTCGAGGTCATCACCCGGATGCTCGCGCCGGGCCGGGCCACGTACGAGGGCAGCCACGCCCACGTCCGCGACGCGATCAACGTCCCGAAGGGCATCCAGCAACCGCGGATCCCGATCATCGTCGGGGGCAACGGCGAGAAGCGGACCGCCGGCTACGCGATCAGGTTCGCCGACGAGCTGAACTACGTCTTCCTCGACGCGCCCGAGATCGCCGAGCGCATGACGGCCGTCCGCCGGCGGTGCGAGGACGAGGGCCGCGATCCCGCGACGCTTCGCTTCTCGCTCTACGTCCGCGACGAGGACGTCCGCGATGCCGGCCAGGCCCGGGTCGACCTCATCGGCGGGTTCGCGGCGGTCGGGCTCGATCGGATCGTCGCGTTTCCCACCCGATGGTCGCCGACGGCCGAGGCCCAGGCAGCGTTCGCGCGGGATGTGCGGGCGGCCGGCGTCGAGCTCGAGGCCGGGGTCGCCGTCGGCGCCTGAATCGCCGTCAGCGCCTGACCGCCGCCCTGCGATCGATCACGCCGAGCCGGGCGAGCGGTCCGTAGCGAAACCAGACGCGCCCGACGAGGGCGTCGACCGGGACGGGTCCGTAGCGGCGCGAGTCGATCGGCTGGCCGGCTCCGGCCGCCAGGAGATCGGCATCGGCGGCGTCCGAGAGCAGCCACGCCTCGTCCGCGGCGAGGACCAGGTGGCCCTCGTCGAGCTGGACGCGGTCGCCCGGGCCGGCGGCAACGCGTTTGAGCGCGAGCAGCTCGGAGTCTGGCTCGCGGAAGACGACGATCGACCCGCGGCGCGGCCAGCGAGCGGTGGTCGGGTCGACGAGCAGCCAGTCGCCGGGCTGGATCGTCGGCGCCATCGACGCCTCCCGGACGACGACTCGCCAGGGCCCGCGGAGGCGGTCCCGAAGGGAGGGAGCGCCGCGTGTCTGCGAGCGCTCGCTTGCGGCCGGCCCACCGAGGTCCGAGGGGGAGCTCCGCGACCCCATCGGCCCGAGGTTAGGGTCGGCCGTGGACCCGGGTCTTTTCCTCGCCGCCGGTCGCCTTCCAGGCCGCGTCGATCTCGTCGATCATGTCGAGGAGCTTCTGCGCGTCGGCGAGGTCGGTCGAGGCCTTGACCTTGCTGACCTGCTTGGTCGCGTTCCAGAACAGCTCGTGGAGGTTCGGGACCTTGTCGAGGTGCTCGGGCTTGAAGTAGTCGTGCCAGAGCACGTCGAGGTGGTGCTTGGCGAGGTCGGCCCGCTGCTCCTTGATGCCGATGGCCCGGGCGGTGAACGTCGGATCGCTGTTGGCGCCCATCTTCTCGATGATCCTGTAGACGGACTCGGCCTCGATCCGGGCCTGCTCGGGGTCATAGACGCCGCAGGGCAGGTCGCAGTGGGCGCGGACGGCCGTTGTCGGGGCGAGGAACGTGCGGAATCGGAACATGGGTCTCCTTCTCGGGCGCTGAAGGGCTCTGGGGTTCGCCACATCGTGCGGGCCGGAGCGGTGTATCGGAGTCTCGGAGCGCCCGCGCCGGCTGTCAAACGCGTGCCGGATCGAGGGTGATCGCGGGGCGTCCGACGATGCCGGGCGTTGCCTCGTCGGGCGCCGTCGTCTAGCATCCCGACTGGCGTTCCTGCAGCGTGCGCCGGCATCGCCGGCAATCGTCCTGAGTACCGAGCGCCTCTGGCAAGGCAGGTTCGATTCCTGCATGAACCTCGTCGCGACTGGGTCTGGCCCTCGAGGCAACCTGATCGCCGGCCCTGCAGGCCTCGAGCCTCCGCCGACGCTCCGGGACCCGTCGCGACGGGCAACAGACGCGCAGTCGCACGCCCGACCCGGAGCACATCGGGCGCCTCACATTGCCGGGGCACGAGACCGAGCTGGAGGGTCTGGGGTGGAAGTCGTCATCGTCGTGCTCCTGGTCGTCCTGATCGTCGGCGTGCTCGTCCGCCCGGCGATCACCGTCGCGACGATCCGCGACTACCAGCGCGGCCTGCGCTACCGGCAGGGGCGCCTCGTCGGCCTGCTCGACCCGGGGACGCACCTCGCGATCCGGCCGTTCACCGAGATCCAGGTCCTCGATGGGCGGCCGACCTCGATCACGGTCCCGGGCCAGGAGATCCTCACCGCCGACGGGGTCGCGCTCAAGGTCAGCCTGACCGCCCGCTACGTCGTTGCCGACGCGATCGCCGCCGTGACCAACGACCAGAACTACGTGTCGGCCCTGTACATCGCGCTCCATGCCGGCCTGCGCGAGGCCCTGGCGGGGCGGACGGCCGACGAGATCCTGGCAGGCCGCGCCGAGATCGGGCCGGCCGTCGGGGGCGCGGTCGCGAGCGAGCTGGCCCGGATCGGCGTGGAGCTGCTCGGCGTGGACGTCCGCGACGTGATGGTTCCCGCGGAGCTGAAGCGGGCGTTCGCCGGCATTGTCGCCGCCCGGCGGGAGGGCGAGGCCGCGCTCGAGCGCGCCCGTGGCGAAACCGCCGCCCTGCGCAGCCTGGCCAATGCCGGGCGGATGATCGAGGACAACCCGGGTCTCCTCCAGCTCCGGATCCTCCAGCAGCTCGGCGGCTCGTCGGGCAACACGATCATGCTCGGCGTGCCCGGCGCCGACGGCCGGTCGGACAGCCGACCGCAGGCGCGGTCCGAGGGCCGGTCCGCGGGCCGCGCGGCGGGCAATGCAACGCCGTCGCCCTCGACGGCAGCAGCCGCTGCCTCGGCCGCCTCGAGCCCACCGGCAAAGCCCGCCGCGGGCTCGGCCGCGTCCCCGACGCGATCCCGTTCGACCACCCGGCGCCGGGCCGAGGACTGAGCCGCCCGGTATCATCGCCGGGTGACGCAACGCGGACTGCCCCTCGCGGACGGCGCGCCGGCGTGTCCGTTCGTGGCGTTCGAGGACGACCGCGACGAGCGGGCATCGGTTCCTGACCATCGCCACCGCTGCTACGCGGACGCCCGACCTGCTCCGCGCGCTCTCGCCCACCAGGAGGCGTACTGCCTCTCGAGTGCGTTCCCGGTCTGCCCGACCTTCCAGGACTGGGCGCGCCGCGAGGCCGCCCGATCGCGCGACGGGGCGGCGAGCGCGCCGAGCGCGTCGGCCGGGATGAACCTGGCGGCGACGGGCGCCGCAGCCGATGCCGCGGCGGTCGCGAGCGCCGCGGGCGACTCGAGCGACGAGGCTGCGGGGACCGGTTCCCCGGCCGACGCCGGTTCCTCGGCCGGCGCGGATGCCTCGTCCGGCGGCCCGGACCACGACCCCGATGCCGACGATGACCGGCCGGCCGGCGACGATCGGCACGGCGCCGACGCCCGCGATCGGCGCGCCGACGATCTCGTCCGGCGCAATCCACCGCGCGATTGGGCCGCCCCGCCGCCGTGGCTGGCGTCGAACGCTCCGCCCCGCGACGACGACGCCGATCCCCCGTCGTTCCTCGGCCATCGGGTCACCGAGCCGGGCCAGGGCCTGGCCGGCAGCCCGGCCGATCGCCTGGCCGGCGGCCCGCCCCCGCCGCCCCGCGAGCGCGACGACGACGCGGTCTGGTCGAGCGACAGCCGCTCGGCGGCCGCGCTCGGTGCCGGGCTGTCCGGCGGTGCCGGGTCAGGAGCGGGACGCCGCGAGCGCGCCTCGGCGGCCCGGAACGGCGATGGCGATGGCGACGCCGATCACGACGACGACCGGCCGCGTCCGGCTCGCCGGCCGCGGGCCTATGCCCAGCACCTCGGCGGCCCCGACGGCCCGGACTGGGAGCAGCCCCGCCGCTACGAGGCTTATCCGACGATCAAGACCCGGGTCTCTGGGATCGGCATGCCGGCGGTGCCGCGAACGCTCGGGATGTTCGGGCTCGTCATCCTCGTCGCGCTCGCCCTGCTCTTCCTGCCGACGATCCTCAACCTCGGCGGGTCCTCACCGCCGGCCGGATCGGGTGCGCCGACGCAGCGGGTCGGACCGTCCGTGAGCCTCGCTCCGACCGAGCCGCCCGCCCCGACCGCGATCATCTACACGATCAAGCACGGCGACACCCTCTTGAAGATCGCGGCGGCGCACGGGATCACGATCGAGGAGCTCCGGCGGGCCAACCCGACGATCAAGGACCCAAACAAGATCAGCGAGGGTCAGCAGATCACGATCCCGCCGCCGAGCGCAGCACCGCCGGACACGATCGGCGGATCGACGGCGCCGTAAGGTCGCGGCCGGCGGGATACCGCGCGCGACGAGCCGACGAGGGCGGTCCTGAGGAGCCGACAGACGGCCCTGAGGACCCGACGAGGCGGCCGAACCCAGCTGCTAGCGGGGCGCCAGGTTGATCGAGGTGATCTTGCCGGCCTCGACCCGGAACGTGGCGTCGAGGTGGAGCGACGGCGCGCCCGGCCGGACGACGAGGACGTCGGCTTCGTAGGTGTTGCCGGTGTCGCGGACGTCGCCCGGGATCATCCGCAGTCCGGCGTCGCCGCGGAGGAACCAGCCCCCGACCCGGTCGATGCCGCGGAGGGTCTGGGCGCTGTCGCCGACGTGGATCCGCATCTCCGCGTTGTCGGCCATGAGCTGGACGGCGGCCTCGCGATCGCCCGCGTTCAGCAGCTCGAAAAACGTGTCCATCGTGTCCACGGCACCCACGGCCCGAGTGTACCCGTCATGATCTGGCGATGCCGTCCGACCTCGCCGCGGCGTGGGCCCTCGACCCCGCGATCGCGTTCTTGAACCATGGCTCGTTCGGGGCGTGCCCGCGGGCCGTGCTGGACGACCAGCGGCGGTGGCGCGACCGGATGGAGGCGCAGCCGGTCCAGTTCCTCGCCCGCGACCTGCCCGGCCTGCTCGCGGCCGCGCGGGGCGAGCTGGGGCGCTTCGTCGGCGCCGACCCCGACGACCTCGCCTTCGTCGCCAACGCGACCGGCGCCGTCAACGCCGTCGTCCGGTCGCTGCACTTCGCGCCTGGCGACGAGCTCCTGACCGACGACCACGAGTACAACGCGACGATCAACGTCCTCCGCCACGTCGCCGAGCGCGACGGCGCCCGCGTCGTCGTGGCCGCGATCCCGTTCCCGGTCGCCTCCGAGGACGACGTGGTCGATGCACTGCTCGGCGCCGTCAGCGACCGGACCCGGCTCGTCCTCGTCAGCCACGTCACGAGCCCGACGGCCCTCGTCTTCCCGATCGAGCGGATCGTCGCCGCCCTCGCCGAGCGGGGCATCGAGACCCTCGTCGACGGGGCGCACGCGCCGGGGATGCTGCCGCTCGATCTCGACCGGCTCGGCGCGGCCTGGTACACCGGCAACCTCCACAAGTGGGTCTGTGCCCCGAAGGGTGCGGCGTTCCTCCATGCCCGACGCGACCGACAGCCGGGCATCCGACCGAACACGATCTCGCACGGGGCGAACGCGGCGATCGAGGACGAGCCTGCCGGGGGCCGGACCCGCTACCGCGCGGAGTTCGACTGGCAGGGCACGCTCGATCCGACGGCGTGGCTCGCCGTTCCCGAGGCCCTCCGCTTCGTTGGCGGCCTGGTCGACGGGGGCTGGCCCGAGGTCATGGCGCGCAACCGGGCCCTCACGCTCCGCGCCCGGGCGACCCTGGCCGGCGCCCTCGGGCTCGACGAGGGCGTGCCGGCGCCGGCGTCGATGCTCGGCTCGATGGTCGCGCTGCCGCTGCCGGCGTCCGGACCCCTGGCGGCGACGGGTGGCGGGTCGTCGCCGCTCGACACCGACCCGCTCCAGCAACGGCTCCTCGACGAGCACCGCGTCGAGGTCCCGATCTACCCGTGGCCGGTCCCCGCGGCGCAGTCGGCCGGGCCGGGGCGGCGCCTGATCCGGGTGTCGAGCGCGCTCCACAACGGCCCCGGCGACGTCGACCGGCTGGTGGCGGGGCTGCGCGCGATCGAGGGCGCCGGCTGACGAGAACCGTCGCGACAGGCACCTGAACCCGCTGCGGGATCACTGCGCGACGAGTCAGCACGTGCCAGTTCCCCATCCCGCTCTGACTCGGTCGGATCCGCCAATTGGCCACGCTCACTCGTTGGGGATTGATCTCTCGGGAGGATCAGAGCGGATCGCCGACGACCTCAGAACCCGCCGCCGGAGCCGCCTCCGCCGCCGCCCGATCCTCCGCCGCCGAACCCACCGCCACCCCCGCCGCCAGAACCGCCGCTGCCCGACGACGACGGCGAATTGCCGATCGAGCCGAGGGCCGACATCATCCCGCCGAAGTCCGGGACCGCCGAGCTCGAGAAGATGCCGCCGCTGCCGGCTCCGGCGCCCGCGAAATCGCCGGCGCCCGCGAAATCGCCCGTGCCACCGGCCGACGCCGCGAACCAGGTCGGCAGCCACACCGCGCCGGGCGCCACCCGACCCTCGCGCTCGTCCTCCAGCGCCCGGCCGAGGACCGCCTCGATCTCGTCGTGGAGGCCGAGCGCCGTCCCCCAGACGACGGCCTGATCGGGCGTCTCGAGCCACGGCAGGCCCGCCATCGCGACGACCTGGTCCATCGATCGGGCCTGGTCCATCGTCTTCTTCAGCGTCCGCCGGTAGGCCGCGAGCATCGCCCGGATCATCGCGCCGGGCAGGGAGACCGCCGGCATCGATCGGGCGAGGATGCCGACGATGACCGCGCCGACGATGAGTCCGATCCCGATCAGGAGCAGGCCGCTGCTCGGTAGCTGGACGCCGGCGAAGATCGCGACCGCCCCGACGATGCCGGCCAGCACGGCTCGCACGGTCCAGCGGGCGATCGCGGCCGAGGGCTTCTCGCGGAACCAGTTCCGCGCGACCGCCTCCTGCTCGAGGGCCTTGTCGAACGCCGGCACCGACGCGCCGAAGGCGAGAAGCGCGTCGGGCTCGATGTAGCCGTCGCGGCCGGCGTCGCTGTCGCGGCCGATGCCGGCGAGCCGATCGCGGACGAGCTCCTCGGCCGGCCCGAGGGCGCGGGCGGAGTTGCGCATCTGCCGGGCGAGAGTCGCCTTGTCCGGATCCGGCGGCTTCGTTTCGATCCCGACCGGCCTCTTCAGCCCGAGCAGGTGCGACTCCTGGCGGAAGGCGATCTCGCCGCGGCTGGCGAGATCGAGGAGGGCCGTCGTCAAGGCGCGCCGCGACGACCCGCCGGCGACGACGAACACGGCCGTGGCCGGGGTCAGGGCCTCCGGCGGGCCGGCCATGTGGATCGACGGATCGTCGAGGTACACGGGATCCCGGCCGTAGCGCAGCCACGACCACGCGGCGCTTCCGACGAGCAGAACGGCCAGCAGCGGCGCAACCACGAGGCCGGCGACGGCGTTGATCTGGCGCGCCTGGTCGAGCCGTTGGGCGTGCTCCGGCGTCGCGGCGGCGTCGACCCGCTGGAGCGCGATCAGGAGCGCACCGTCAGAGTCGCCGGCCCGGAGCCGCGGCAGCATGTCGTTCTCATAGATCTGCTGCTTCTCGGCGTTGTCGAGGAACGTCGCGATGAAACCGGACCCGCCGTACAGGATCACCTGTCCGTGTTGAAGGCCGGGGTACATGTCGAAGAGGATCACGAGCCCGTCGTCGAAGCCGCGCCGGCCCACGCCCCACTGGTCCATCAGCGCCCGGGCGTCGCGATCGGCCTCCTCGGTCGTCCGCCCGTCCTCGACGACCTGGCTGTAGATCACGACCTCCGCGCCGGTCCGGCCCTCGATGGCGTCGATCGACTTCTCGGCGGCCGCGATCGTGTCGGCCCGGAAGATCCCGGCCTGGTCGTAGACCGCGACGCCGTCGGCCGGCTCCGGGAACGGCGGACCCGCCGCCACGGCCTGAGGGACGCCGGCCGTCCCGCCTCCGGCATCGGCCGTGAGGACCGCCGTCGCGATCCGGCCGACCCCGACGAGGAGGGCGCTGTCGAGATCGCACGTGGCAATGAGCGGATCGACGTCGGCGGTCGCGATCCGATCGACGGCCTCGGCCGGCAGGGCGTCCGCGGCGAACCCGTCGCTCATGCTGAAGGCCACGTGGCCGGCGCAGCCGGAGTCCTCGATCGCGAAATAGGCGACGAGGCCGCCGCCGTCGAGGTCGGCGCCGACGGTCATCGCGGCCCGGAGGGCGTCGGCCCGCGCGGCGACGCTGGCCGCCGGGTCACCTGGAGCGACCGTCTCCGAGACGACGACGACGTCTGCGTCGGCGACCGAGCGGATCGTCGCCGCGAGGTTCTCGGCCGATCGCTCCGCGCCGGCAGAGAAGACGCCGGCCAGGTCGTAGACCGCCTGGTCCGGGATCCGGATCGGGGCGTCGCCGGCGCCGATCGCGACCGGCGCGAGGGCTGCGGCCACGAAGGTCGCGAGCAGGGCGACAGCCGGGACGAGTCGGGCGATCGAGTGGCGGGGCACGGCCAGAGCCTAGCGCGTCGCTCGTGCAGATTCAGCGGCCGAACGGCCTGCTCTTCAGGCGATGGCCGCCGACTGTGACTCGATGACGCGCGTCCCGGCTGGCAGATCGGCGCTCGCGCGGCCTACTCTTGGGCCGATGGACGGACGGAGCGCGCCGAGCCGCTGGATCGCCGAGAACCCCGGGACCGTCGACCGGCTCCTGATCGGCGGCGGGTTCGTCGCCGGCCTGGCTGCCTTCGTCAACAGCCCGCATCTCGACGACCCGATCGTGAACATCGTCGGCGCGATTGCCGCTGGCGGCGTGATCGCCGTCGTCGTCGCGTGGTCGCGCCGGCGCCAGCGCACCCGCGAGGACCTCGCGCGCCGGGTCGTCCTCGACGAGCGGATGCGGATCGCGCGCGAGCTGCACGACGTCGTCGCCCATCACGTCAGCGTCATGGGCGTCCAGGCGGCCGGGGCGCGGCGGATCATCGACAAGCGACCCGACCAGGCGGCGGAAGCGCTCGCGACGATCGAGGCGACGAGCCGCCAGGCGGTCGTCGAGCTGCAGCGGCTGCTCGGGATGCTCCGCAGCACCGACGACGCGGCCGTGACCGAGGGGCGGCCGGGCGTCGGCCAGCTCGCGACGCTGGCCCGGACGAGCGGCGATGCCGGCCTTCCGGTCGAGCTCGTCGTCGAGGGCAGCCCGCCCGACACGCTGCCGGCGACGCTCGACCTGTCGATCTACCGGATCGTCCAGGAGGCGTTGACGAACGCGATCAAGCACGGCGGGGCCGGGACCCGCGCCGAGGTCCGGGTCCGATTCGGCCAGCGCTCGGTCGAGCTCCTGATCAGCGACGACGGGGCGGGGTCGTCGGGGGCCACGCGCGCGGCGGCGGCCGGCGGGAGTGGCGGCGGGCGCGGGCTCGTCGGGATGCGCGAGCGGGTGGGTCTCTTCGGCGGGGAGCTGTCGGCATCTCCGCGGCCCGAAGGTGGCTTCGTCGTCCGGGCGGTCCTGCCGCTGACCGGGGCGGTCGGTTGAGCGACGGGGTCGGCGGCGGCGGGGCCAACGGCGCGCCGTCCGACCACGCGTCGCCAGCCGTCTCGTCACCCCCAGGTCAACCGATCCACGTCCTCATCGTCGACGACCAGGCGATGGTCCGCGGCGGCCTGCGGATGATCCTCGAGGCCGAGGACGACATCCGGGTCGTCGGCGAGGCCGGCGACGGCGCGGCGGCGATCGAGGCCGCGCGACTCCTCCGTCCGGAGGTCGTCCTGATGGACATCCAGATGACGGGGATGGACGGCCTGGAGGCCACCCGCCGCATCGTCGAGGCGGGCGAGGGGTCTGCGACGGCCGCTCCGCGGGTCGTGATCCTGACGACATTCGAGGTCGACGAATACGTCTTCCGGGCGATGCGGGCCGGTGCCAGCGGCTTCCTCCTGAAGAACGCGCCGCCCGACGATCTCGTTGCCGCCGTGCGCGTCGTCGCTCATGGCGGCGCCCTCCTCGGCCCGACGGTGACGCGACGGCTCATCGAGGCCTTCGTCGCGGCCACGCCGTCGCCGACCGCCGACCGAGGGGCGCTCCGGCACCTGACCGAGCGCGAACGCGAGGTGCTCGTCCTGGTGGCCCGCGGCCTCGCCAACACCGAGATCGCCGAGCGGCTCGTCGTCGGCGAAGCCACGGTCAAGAGCCACGTGTCGAGCATGCTCTCGAAGCTCGGCCTTCGCGACCGTGTCCAGGCGGTCGTGTTCGCGTACGAGTCGGGGCTCGTCTCGGCCCACGACTGACCGGGCTGCGCGGGTCGGCCCGACATTCGTCCCGTCCGGACGCGGCCGACGCCTCCGCCTCGAGGGGGAGGGCGCCGACGAGGTTCACCCGCCGGCCGGATGGCGGAACCCGCCGTCGGCCGGATGTCATCCGCGCCGGCGGGCCCGACGCTGACGTGGTCCCGGCACCCTGCCGGCTAGCCACTGGAGCGTCTTGACCCGATGACCGCCTTGACCCAACTCACCGATCGGCCGATGGTCCGGACGATCGGGCTCGGTCGCCGCTTCGGCGACCAGTGGGCGATCCAGAACCTCGACCTGGAGCTCGCTCCCGGTGAGGTCTTCGCCCTCCTCGGACCGAACGGCGCCGGCAAGACGACGACCGTGCGCCTGCTCACCGGCCTGATCGCCCCGACCGCCGGCAACGCCTGGCTCGACGGCGTCGACGTCGTCTCCGACCCGCACGAGGTCCGCCGCCGGATCGGCCTGCTGACCGAGACGCCGTCCCTGTACGAGCGCCTCAGCGCCGAGGAGAACCTCGACTTCTTCGGCAGGCTGCACGGCCTCCCCGCCGCGCTGCGCGCCGAGCGGATCGAGGAGCTCCTCCGGATGTTCGAGCTGTGGGATCGCCGGGCCGACCGCGCCGGCGCCTTCAGCAAGGGGATGAAGCAGAAGCTCGCGATCGCCCGCGCCCTGCTCCACGAGCCGAAGGTCCTCTTCCTCGACGAGCCGACCTCGAGCCTCGATCCGGAGGCCGCCTTCATCGTCCGCGAGGCGATGGCCACCCTCAAGCGCGAAGGCCGGACGATCGTCCTCGCCAGCCACAACCTCGATGAGGTCGAGCGCCTCGCCGATCGGGTCGGCTTCGTCCGCGGCCGCCTCCTGCGGGTCGACAGTCCGGCCCGCCTGCGGGCCGGCGCCGCCGAGCCTGTCGTGATCGCCGACCTGCGCGCGGCGCCCTCGAGCGATCTCGTCGTCCGCCTGCGCGACCGGGCATTCGTCCGCGATCTCGCCGTCGACGGCCGCCGCGTCCGGGTCCGGGTCAGCGACCCGGAGTCGGCCACGCCCCAGCTCGCCCGCGAGCTCGTCGGCTGCGGAGCCGACATCCTCGGCATCCGCGTCGAGACCGCCAGCCTCGAATCCGTCTACTTCGACGTCCTGGGCATTGCGCCCACCGTGAATGGAGCCCCGTCGTGATCCGCCCTGCCATCGTCTTCGCGGTCGTTCGCCGCGAGCTGCTCGAGATCGTCCGCAACCGAACGTTGCTGGCGGCGATCGTCCTCCCGCCCATCCTCCTCGTCGCGATCCCGATCCTGGTCACCGCACTCGGGGCCCGGAACTCGCTGCCGCCGGACGTGGTCGCGAACCTCGTCGCGGCCCGGCCGGAGTGGGCCGGCCTGAGCCCGAGGCAGGTCGCCGACGCGTTCGGTCTTCAGCAGACGCTCCTGTTCTTCCTGCTGATGCCGGCGACGATCCCGCTGGCCATCGCCTCGTACTCGATCGTGGGCGAGAAGCAGACGCGCAGCCTCGAGGCCGTAATCGCCGCGCCGATCTCGACCGCGGAGCTGCTCGCCGGCAAGGCAATCGCCGCGGTCGCCCCCGCGGTGGTGACGGTCTGGCTGGCCTACGCCGCCCTCATCGTCGTCGCCGGCGTCGCGCTCGGGACCGAGCTGGCCCGGATCGTCATCGACCCGACCTGGCTCGCCACCGTCTTCGTCCTGGGGCCGGCGATCGGGCTGCTGTCGGTCGTGATCGGCATGGCGATCAGCTCCCGGGTCAACGATCCGCGGGCAGCCCAGCAGCTCGGCACGGTCATCGTCCTGCCGCTGTTCGGGTTCTTCGTCATCCAGCTCCAGTCCGGCCATCTGCTCTCGGCTCGCGAGTACCTCCTCGCCGCGGCGGCCGTGTTCGCGGTCGGCGTTGCGGGGCTGCGGGTCGGGGTCCGGCTGTTCGGACGGGAATCGATCCTGACCCGCTGGCGCTGATCGCCACGTTCCGGGGACCGGGCAGCCACGGGCCGGTGCGGGCGCCGCACCGGCCCCCCTTCACGCCCGTGGAGGAACGTCCGTCAGGCGAGGCCGGTGATCGAGCCGCGGCGGCGGGCGAGGACGAGCCGGCCGTCGGTCGTGAGGATCACCTGCGGCGGGCGAGGACGGCCGTTGTACGTCGAGGACAGCGACGCGGCGTAGGCGCCGGCATCGCGGATCGCGACGAGATCGCCCCGGCGGAGCGGCGGCAGGTCGTGCTCGCCGAGAGCGTCGGTTGACTCGCAGATCGGGCCGTGGACGGCCACCAGGGGGCTCGGCTCCGGCGCGACGAGGAGCGGGCGCCCGTCGATCGTCTGTGGCGGCTCGAGCGCGGGTGTGGGCGGCGGCGCCGGCGTGGCGATCGGTGGCGCCGCACCACCGGCCGCGACCGGCTCGCCCAGCGACGTCAGTGCCACGATCGGATGGATCCCGCCGTACAGCGCCGGCCGGATCAACTCGGTCATGCCGACATCGAGGACGACCTGGCGCCCCCCGCGCTCACGGACATGGAGCACCCGCCCGACGAGCCAGCCGGCGCGAGCGACGACGAACCGGCCGGGCTCGATCGCCAGCCGGTCCGGCCGCCGATCGACGGGGATCGTCTCGAGCAGCGCCGGCAGCTCGCGGGCGAACCGCTCGGGCCGCGCCGCCGGCTCGCCCAGCGGTCCGACGGCGAACCCACCGCCGACGTCGAGCGTGTCGACATCGGGCAGCCCGCCGCGGAGCAGGCCGAGCACCGCCAGCCCGCGCCGGACCGCGTCCCGCCACGCGTCGATCGCCCCGAGCTGCGACCCGACGTGGAGGTGGACCCCGCGCGGGCGGACCGCGCCGCCGCCGGCCGCCAGGCGCTCGACGGTCGCGGTCAGCTCCGTCTCGGTCATCCCGAACTTCGACCCGCCGGCCCCGACCGCGAGGGCGGCCTGGGTCTCCGGGTTCACCTCCGGGTTCAGCCGGAGGAGGACGTCGATCGGCGGCCGGCCGGCCCGGCCCAGGCCCGCCCGGAGCGCGCGGACCTCGAGTGCCTCGGCCTCGTCGGCCGACTCGATCGCGACCCAGCGCAGGGGATCGCCGCGGGCGACGGCGCGAACGGCGGCATCGAGATCCGCGTCCGTCTTGCCGATGCCCTCCAGGCTGATCCGCTCGTTCGGAACGCCGGCCTGGCGCGCGGCTGCCCACTCCCCGCGCGACACGACGTTCGCGCCGAGATCGCGCCCCGGCCCGGTCGCGAGCCGGATGACCGCCGGCACGTCGTTGGCCTTGACCGAATACTGGCGGATCCACGGGTCGGGAAAGGCGGTGCGCAGCTCGGCGGCGGCGGCGGCGACCGTGGTCTCGTCGGTCAGGTACAGCGGGGTCCCGAACCGGCCGGCGGCCGCGCGGAGGGTGTCGGCGATCTCCGGCAGGCGGTCGAGCTCGATCGCGGGCCCGACCTCACCTGCCGTCGGCGGCACTGCTCAGATCAGCTTCCGCGGCTTCAGGGCAACGCTGACGACCGTCGAGACGACGCTGATGATCAGGGAGGCGAGCAGCGCGCCGATGATCGTGTCGGACGTGAACTTCGGCGGGAAGTCGCCGACCTTGAACCCGAGCTTGAGCTGGTCCGAGGCGAAGGCCACGAGCAGCAGCATCGCGGCGTTGATGATGAAGGCGACCAGGCCCATCGTCAGCAGCCCGATCGGCATCGAGAGCGCCTTGACGATCGGCTTGATGTAGCTGTTCACGAGGGCGAAGAGCAGGGCCACTGCCAGGAGCTTCCACCAGTCGGCGCCCCAGTTGAACGTCAGGAGGTTCGCCGGCAGGACCTTGACGGCGACGAACACCGCCAGGGCGTTGATCAGGATTCGGATGATGAGATCGACCACGGGATCCTCCGATCGCTGACTTCGGGGCCGGCCGAACCGGCGGTCCCGATCATCGCAGATGGGATCAGCGGGCGAGCGACCGCTCCAGCCCGGCCCGGACGGCCGGCCACTCGTCGTCGATCACGCTGTAATAGGCGGAATGCCGCATCCGACCGTCCGGCATGACCATGTGATTGCGGAAGATTCCCTCGAACTGGGCCCCGATTCCGAGCAGGGCGGTGCGTGACGGCTCGTTGAGCGAATCCGTCTTGAACTCGACCCGCCGGCAGCCGAGGGTGTCGAAGGCGTGGCCGAGCATCAGCAGCTTCGCCTCGCGGTTCGCGCCCGTCCGCTGCCAGGCCGGGGCGACCCACGTCCAGCCGATCTCGAGCCGGCGGTGTTCCGGGACGATGTTCATGAACCGGCTGCTGCCGATCGGACGGCCGGTCGACGCCTCGATCGTCGCGAACGGGAATTCCGTGCCGGCCGCGCGGGCGGCGAGCGCGGTCTCGGCCCAGGCGCGCAGGTCGGCCTCGCTCGTCGGGCGGGCGATCGTCCACTGCCAGATCGCCGGATCGAGGGCGACTTCGGCGAGGCGCGGGACGTGCTCCAGCGCGAGCGGCTCGAGGTGGACCCGGCGGCCCTCGAGCGTGACCGGCTCCATGCGTCCGATGACGTTCACGGCGCCGATGGTAGACGCTCGGCTAGACTCGACGCCCAGCCCGCTCGCGTCGGTTGATGCGCCCGTCCGAGCTCCGCCGCCATCGGAGGGTCGCCCCGTGACCGAGTTCGCCCAACGCGTCGACGCCTTCTTCGCCGAGTACTTCGCCCGCGAGCCGACCGACGCGACGGCTGCCGGCAACCACGCCTACGACGGGCTCTGGCCGGACGTCTCGCGCGCCGCCGAGCCCGACCGGCTCGCGTTCATCGATGCGTGGGCGGCGACGTTCGGCGCGTTCGGCGACGACGTCCTCGACGTCGACGAGCGGGTCGACCGCGACCTGCTCCTCGGCGTGCTCTCGTCGTACCGGTTCAACGAGGTCGAGCTGGCCGAGGACGCGTGGAGCCCGATGGCCTGGGTCTACCTGATCGGCCAGGGGTTCTTCGGGCTGATCGCCCGCGAGTTCGCGCCGCTCGCCGACCGGCTGGCGTCGCTCGCGTCACGGGCCGAACGGCTGCCGGCGGTCCTCGACGCCGCTTCCGAGACCCTCGTCGGAGGCGCCGGGCGGCCGGTCGATCGCTTCCACACCGAGACCGCACTCGAGCAGTGGCCGGGGCTGATCGGCGTCGTCGACGAGGCGATCGCGGCCGGCGAGGCGGCCGAGGCGGCCGACGATGCGGCGACCGCGGCGGTCCTGCCCCGGTTGCGGGCCGCGCGGGCCGTCGCCGCCGAGGCCCTCGACACGCTCGAGCGCCGGCTCCGCGAGGAGATCCTGCCGACGAGCGCGGGCGAAGGGCGCCTCGGGCCGGAGCTGTTCGCGGCGAAGATGGCCCACACGATGCAGGACCCGGCAATGACGCCGGAGCGGATCCGGGAGCGCGCGGAGCGGGAGTTCGGGGCGGTCCGCGCCGAGATGATCCGGATCGCCCGGGAGATCGCGCCGACGTGGCTCGGCGACCGGCCGGTTCCGCCCGACGACGCGGGCGTCGTCCGGGCGGTCCTCGACGCGGTGGCGGTCGACCATCCGAAGGCGGAGGACCTGCTCGACTACTGCCGGGCGGAGCTCGCCCGGATCGAGGCGTTCTGCCGCGAGACCGACCTCGTCGGGCTGTCCGACGAGCCGCTCGAGATCGGCTGGACGCCCGTGTTCCTGCGGGCGTTCGGCGGCGCGATGCTCAGCTCGCCCGGCCCGCTCGAGCGCGGCCAGAAGGCGATCTTCTCGATCACGCCGATCCCCGAGGACTGGACCGCGGAGCAGGCCGAGTCGTCGCTCCGCGAGGACAACGCCCGGATGCTCCGGCTGCTGACGATCCACGAGGCGGTGCCGGGCCACTACCTGCAGGGCGTGTATGCGAACCGCTGCCCGTCGATCGCGCGGGCGCTCTTCGGCAGCGGCGTGTTCGCCGAGGGCTGGGCGGTGTATGTGACCCAGGTGATGATGGATGTCGGCTATGGCGCCGACGATCCGGCGCTGATGCTGACCCATTGGAAGTACTACCTGCGCTGTGTCGTCAACGCGCTGATCGACGTCGGGATCCACACCGCCGGCATGACCGAGGCCGAGGCGGTCTCGCTGATGATCGACGGGGCCTTCCAGGAGGAGGCCCAGGCGAGGGCGAAATACAACCGGGCCCGCCTGTCGTCGACCCAGCTCTCGACGTACTTCGTCGGGTCGCTCGCGTTCTGGGACCTCGAGGACGAGGTTCGGCGGCGGGTCGCGGGTGGTGCCGGGGCCGGCGCCGAGGCGATTCCCGCGCCCCGCGTCGTGGGTGGCTACGGCGCGACGCCGGGGTTCGTCTACCGCGAGCATCTCGAGGCGTGCATGAACCACGGCACGCCGCCGATGCCGCTGCTCCGGCGGTTGCTGCTGGGGGACTGAGGGGGCGGCCCGCGGGCGCGCGGCGGAGTCCCGGTCCAGACCCTGGCCGCCGCGTACCCGCAGGGTGGGTATGTCCAGGGGAACGCGACGGCGTGGACCGCGCCGAACGCCACCCGAGGTCGGGAACGTGCCGGTTACCCGCCGGGCGGGTACATCGGGCGAGGATGGGCGAATTCGGCGCGGATCACGCGGAATCCGGGCGGCCAGGCGAACCTGGACGCCGGCATCCCCAGGAAATACCCGTGGGGTGGGTACGGCCGAATTCAGGGCTCGTCCGTGCGAGTGGCCCGGGCACCGACGGAACGGCGCCGCGGCCGCTTCGTGTCCACTGTCGGGAGCGCGGCCATGATCCCGTCGACCCGGTCGAGGGCGGCCTCCGCGGCCGGGAGGAGGCGGGCGATCGCGGGCGACGCGCGCTTCGCGCCGGATGCGCGGTCGAGCGCGTCGGCGAGCCGGACGAGCGTGACCCAGCGCTCGCGGACGAGCCACTCGACGCCGTCCCAGTCGTGGACCTGCAGGAAGGCCCGGACGTCAGGGTCGGTGAGCCAGCTCGTCGCCAGGGCGCCGGCATCCGGCGTCGTCATGGGATGGGCGAGCTCGAGCCCGATCCGCGTCCGCTCGATCGCCGCCGAGTCGAGACCCGCAGCACGGAGCGCTGTCGAGATCCGCATGGCATCGAACGTCGCCCGAAGGAGCGGCCGCAGCCGAACCGCCGCCCGGGCTGCCGGATCGACGTCCGGGGCCGGGATCGCGACGGGCGGATCGGCGGCGACCGCCGACCCCGCCGCGGAGGGCGCCGCCGCCGACCCCGCCGCCTTCGCCTTGCCACGCGACTGCTTGCCGGCCCGCGTCGGCGTCGTCGGTTCGGCGCGGATTCCCACCGCCGCCGCCAGCTCCTCGCGCCGGGCGACGACATCGTCGGCGGTCATCGCGACGAGGAGCCGCCCGACCGCGGCGTGGACCGGCCGCAGGCGATGGTCGGCGAGCGCCTCGTCGAGCGACGGCACCGCTCGTCCGCGCAGCTCGCCGGCGAGCCCTGCCCACGGCTCCTCGGCGGTCGAGACGAGCTCGCGCAGCTCGTCGAGGACGAAGCACTCGTACGGACCCAACTCCACGTGCAGCCCGCGATCGCGGATCTCGCCGACCGATCGCAGGGACTCCAGGCCCGACCGCCGATCGCGGAACCGGAGCCAGCCGTCGGCCGGACCGTGGAGCTCGATCGCGTCGGCGAGCGTGTCGCGACGCATCGTCTTCGTCCCGTCGTCGTGCTTGAGCGCGAACGCCACGGACTCGCGGATCCAGCCGGCCGCCTCGCCGAACCGGTTGTGATAGACGATCAGCGAGCGCTCGTCGCCGCGTCCGTTCGAGTAGGCGAAGACGTCCTCGACGACCGACCCGCCGTCGGCGACGACGTCGTACAGGCGGAAGTCGGCCGATCCGGCGAACCGTCGCCGCTCACGCAGGAGGGGCACGATCTGGGCCTCGAAGTACCCGATCAGGCCGGCGTTCGGGAGCTCGTCGAGGCGGGCCCGCCGGAACTCCATCCCGTACTTCTCGGTGAAGCCCTCGATCTGGCCGTGGCCGATCATCGGCAGCCCGGGCAGCGTCGCGAGGAGGGTCGCCGCGCCGAAGTACTTGTCGCCGGTCCCGAACTGCTCGATTGCGGTCTCCTCGTCCGGGTTCGTGAGGAAGTTCACGTACCGGCCGAGGATGGCCGGATCGAACTCGACCGTGTCCCGGATCACCTTGCGGTAGCCGGCGTTGTCCTCGTCGCGGATCATGTGCATGAACGCGCTGTTGTAGACCCGGTGCATCCCGAGCGTCCGGACGAAGTAGCCCTCGAGCAGCCAGAACGCCTCGGCGAGGAGGAGCGTGTCGGGCGCCTCGGCGGCGACCCGGTCGACGACCTCGCGCCAGAACTCGTCGGGCATCAGCTTGTCGAAGCGGGCCTTGGTCATCGCGTGCTCGGCCCGCGACGGGATCGCGCCGCCGGCTCCGGGCTCCGGATACCAGAGCCGCTCGACATGCTTCTTGGCGAGGACCATCGCGGCGTCGAAGCGGATGACCGGGAAGCGGTGGGCGACGTCGAGGATCGTCCGGATCACGACCTCGCGGACCTCGGCCTGGAGGAAGTCCAGCTGGGCCGTGTCGTTCCAGGGGAAGCTCGTCCCGTCGTTGCCGTGGTAGATGTACCGGCGTTCGCCGGTCGCGGTGTCACGCCGCTCGAAGACGACCGCGGCGTCACTGTCGTCCCAGTAGTGATCCTCGATCCGGATCTCGACCCGGTCGTCGGTCGCGAGGTTCTCGCCTCCGAACGTGTACGCGGGGAACGGCGGCTCGCCGACCGAGATGAA
>DATNBW010000113.1:0-3090 GCA_035607275.1 Verrucomicrobiia bacterium
CCATCGGCAAGGCGCTCGTCGCCCCCGGCGCCACCGACTGGCGCGATGGCGTCGTCTACCAGATCTACCAGCGCAGCTTCGCCGACCACGACGGCAACGGCGTCGGCGACCTGCGGGGGATCCTCGACCATCTCGACCACTTCGGCCCGGATGCCCTCCCGGTCGACGCGATCTGGCTCTCGCCGATCTATCCATCGCCCGGCCGGGACCTCGGCTACGACGTCAGCGACCACGCGGCCGTGGACCCGCTGTTCGGCCCGGAGGCGGACTTCGACGCGCTCGTCGCGGCGTGCCACGATCGCGGGATCAAGGTGATCCTCGACCTCGTGATGAACCACACGAGCGATGAGCACGCCTGGTTCCTCGCCTCGAAAGCGTCGCGCAAGGGCCCGTATGCCGACTACTACCTCTGGCGCGACCCGAGCGGCTTCGATGCCGCCGGCAACCCGCTCCCGCCGAACAACTGGGTCTCGTTCTTCGGCGGGCCCGGGTGGGAATGGGTGCCCGAGCGGCAGCAGTTCTACTACCACACGTTCCTCGTCGGTCAGCCGGAGCTCAACTGGCGGAATCCGGCGGTCGAGGCGGCCCAGTGGGACATGGTCCGAGGCTGGCTCGGGCGCGGCGTCGACGGCTTCCGGCTCGACGTCTTCAACGCGTTCCTCAAGGACGCCGACCTGCGCGACAACCCCGTGATCGAGGGCAACTCCCCGTGGTCGCGCCAGCGCCACGTCAACGACATCGACAACATCGAGTTCGGCGACCTGATCGAGCGATTCCGACGGATCGTCGACGAGGAGCCCGGCCGGATGTCGGTGGGCGAGCTCTTCACCGGCGGAACGGAGAGTGCCGCCCAGTACACCCGCGGCCGGCACATCGTGTTCGACTGGTCGCTGATGGAGTCGCCCTGGACCGCGGCCGCGTTCGCCGCGGGGATCGACCTCCGGGAGCGCGCCTATGGGCCTGACCGATGGCCGACGATCGCCCTGTCGAACCACGACCGCGAGCGCCAGGCGACCCGCCTGTCCGCATCGGTCGGGCGTGACCGCGATCCGGATCGAACCGCGATCGCCAAGGCGGCGGCGATCGTGATCCTCGCCTCGCGCGGTGCCCCGTTCCTCTACTACGGCGAGGAGATCGGGATGACCGACGTCGACATCCCGCGCGACGAGATCGTCGATCCGCCGGCTCTGCGCGCGGGACCCGACTTCCCGTGGTACGACCGCTCCCGCTGCCGGACGCCGATGCAGTGGCGGCGGGGGCCCGGTGCGGGCTTCACGACGGGACGGCCGTGGCTCCGCCTCGCGCCCGACGCCGACGTCCACAACGTCGAGACCGAGATCATCGACCCGGATTCCGTGCTGGCGACGTACCGCCGGCTCCTCGCGTACCGACGGACGTCGGCCGCTCTCCGCAGCGGTGCCATGGAGCGGCTCGAGAGCGGTGATCCCGACGTGCTGGCGTGGACGCGGACGGCGGACGACGGCCGGGACCTGCTCGTCGTCGTGAGCTTCGTCGGGGTGGATCGCCGGATCGACGTTGCGGCGCTCGGCGGCGGCCGCTGGCAGTCGGTCGTCGGGACCCACCTCGAACCGGCCGCGGTCGGCGCGGACGGCAGCCTCGAGCTCCGGGCCGACGAGGGCGTCATCCTCGAGGCGGTCGAGGACTGAGTTCCGCGGCGGTCTCGCGGTCCACCATCCGCCGCGCGCACGAGCCGAACGTACCAATGACCCGGGGCGGTGCACCGCTGCTACCATGACCCGCACCGGTCCAGACCAACGGAGCCTCGTCGTGCCGCTCGATTTCCTGAAGCGCCGCAATGCCGCCGACACCCCCGCCCCCGCCGCGGCGCCACAGGCCGCCCCCGCCCGGGGCCATCACGGGACGATCACGCTCCCCGAGGAGGTCGTCGCCCAGGAGTACCAGCTCAAGCTGTACTACGCGGGCAAGACGAGCGAGGGCGTCCGGATGCAGACCGGGCCGAACGCGATCAACGAGCTGCCGTCCATGCTCCACGGGCTCGCCCGGACGGAGATCGAGGTCGTCGAGCCGCTCCCGATCGAGTTCAGCCAGGCCACGCCCGTGATCGCGCGCCCGTCCGAGGCGATGCAGTGGCTGAACGCGCACCACATCCATTCGCCGGTCACGCGCCACGCCCTCGTCGTCCTCGAGACGATCGACGCCGTCGACCTCGCGTTCGACACGTTCGTGTGCACGCTGCTCGACGGCGAAGTCGACACCAGTGGCTACCCCGACTACTCGGCCGTGGTCGGCGGGGTCGCGGCCCACTGGGACGAGGCGACCGGCGACATGATCGTTCGATCGGTCGTGGGGTGGGGCGGCCGCGGCGTTCGCGGCGACACGGACCGGATCGCGACCAAGCTCCTGGCCGGGATCCTGACGAACGTCCTCGCCAACCAGTACGCCCTCGGGCTGACGGCCGTCGACCGGCCCGTTCCTGCCGCCGGGCGCGGCGGCCTCGTCTGCGCCCACTGCGGCTTCGCTTCGGCTCACGAGCGGGCGTTCTACTGCCCCAAGTGCGGCATGCGCCTCCTCCGCGGCTGACCCGGATCGTCGACACCGCCGATGCCGACCTATGACTATCTCTGCCCGAATGGACACCGGTTCGAAGTGATCCACGGTGTCGCTGCCGACGGCCCGACGAGCTGTCCGGTGTGTGGCGCGGGCCCCGTCCGCAAGGCGTTCTCGGCGCCGACCATCCACTTCCGGGGAACCGGCTGGGCGAAGAAGGACCGGAGCACGGCGTCGCGCTCGGCCTCCAGGGCGGCGTCCGCATCGGCCGAGGGCGGGTCCGGCTCCGACGCCGGCACCGGAGCTGGAGCGGACAAGGCCGGCAAGGCCGAAAAGGCCGACAAGGATCGTGGCTCCGGCACAGACGGCTCCTCCGGCTCGGACGAGAAGCCCGCGTCGAGCACGTCGTCGTCGAGCGAGACCGGGACAGGGAGCGGCTCGTCGAGCCATTCGTCGAGCGGGGCCGGGCCGGCGGCGGCCGACTGAAATGCCGAGCTCCGCGGCCGACTGGATCAGCCTGGGCGAGGCGGCCGAGATCCTCGAGGCCGCCAACATCAAGTT
>DATNBW010000123.1:0-5462 GCA_035607275.1 Verrucomicrobiia bacterium
CGCCGACCTCGTCGGGATCACCCTCGCCCGGGACAAGGCGTTCACCGCGCTCGTCAACCGGATGCCGACCGGCGACCTGCCGCCGATGACCCAGCCCGGGACGGAGTTCTTCGGCTACCACACCGTCGCCGGAGGGCGGACGATCATCTTCGCCGGCGGGATGCCGCTCGAGCGGGACGGCGTCCTGGTCGGTGCCGTCGGGGTCAGCGGCGGCGACAGCGCGCAGGACCAGCGCGCGGTCGAGGCCGGCGTCCGGGCGTTCGCCGGCTGAAGCCCGGGCGCGGAGGAGGCCACGGGCGCGGGGGCCGCGCGCGCGGGCCCACCGAGCCGCGGCCCACGCCCACCAAGCCGAATTTCTTGCGGATAGGCGACGCTCGCCTACGGATGCCGTCAACGGACCCAATGCTCTTGCGCACAGGCGAGGCTCGCCTACCGCGCCGGTTCGACGCGTGCCGTCGTGCGTGGCGAGCGTCAGAGGTGCCGGCAGACAGGCGGCGCGTAGGCGACGCTCGCCTACATGCGAGAAATCGAGTCAGGCGGGGTCCGCGACGTCAGGCGGGGTCCGCGACGTCAGGCGGGGTCCGCCGCGACCCGCGATCAGCCGGTGGCGACGGCCTGGGTCGCCGCCTCGAGCTCGTCCGCGCGAGCCTCGATCTCGGCCGTGAGCGACCCGAGCGCCGGCTCGACGAGCTCCGGGCCGGCCCCGATGGCCGCCGCCTCCACGTCGCCCGTCGCCCGGGCCAGAAGGCGCAGGAGGCGCTCGACCTCGCGCGGGGCGCCGATCGTCGCCTGAACGGCCTTCTCGCCCTGGATCGTGTGCTGGCGGAGATGCGACTCGAACCGGCCGAGCCGGAAGCGGTTCGGCCGCTCGCCGTCCCAGAACGGCGACGTCGCGGCGAGCTCGGCGACCGTCAGGCCGGCGAACCGGGCGACGATCCGATCGCGACTGGCACGATGGAATGCCCGGATGTCGTCGAGCGAGCCCTCGAACGCCGCCCGCCACTCGTCCTCGTCGACCTCGGCCAGGGTGAGCCATTGCTCATCGGAGCCGGGCAGCCTCGGCGGCGTGCCGGCGCGCAGATGGTCGAGCCCGTTGCGGATCGTGACGAGGAAGCCGAGTTCGGCCTCGACGAGGTGGTCCAGGATCGTCCGAAGCGGCCACTCGCCCTCGAGCGGCGGCGTGTCGATCGCGGGATCGGCGCGATCGGCGACCGACCACAGCTCACGCCACGCGACGAGGTAGCGGCCGAGGATCCGCTCGGCGCGGGACGGCGAAGCGCCGGCGTCGGCCCGCCGAGCGGCGATCTCGACCGCTGCGTCGGCGACCTCCTCGGTCGTCCGGAGGATCCCGAACCGGACGCCCTCCTCGTCGTAGGCCTCCCAGGCCCAGAACGCCTCGAGCGATCGATCGTCGATGCTCCGCAACCGGCGGTCGAACGACTCGACCGCGGTCACGAACGATTCGAGCGTGGACCCCGTCGTCGCGTCGGCGCTCATCCGGCGGCGACGGGCTCCGGCAACGCGACGCCGGCTTCCGACGCGAGGAGGGCGGCCTTGTCGGTCCGCTCCCACGGCAGGTCGAGATCGGGCCGGCCGAAATGGCCGTATGCAGCGGTCTGCCGGTAGATCGGGCGGCGCAGGTCGAGCGCGGCGATGATCGCGGCCGGCCGGAGATCGAACTGGCGCTCGATCAGGCGCTGGATGTCCGCGTCGTCGATCCGGCCGGTCCCGAACGACTCGACCGAGAAGGAGATCGGCCGGGCGATCCCGATCCCGTAGGCGAGCTCGACCTCGAAGCGGTCGGCGAGGCCGGCGGCGACCACGTTCTTGGCGACCCACCGCGCGGCGTACGCCGCCGACCGGTCGACCTTCGTCGGATCCTTGCCGGAGAACGCGCCGCCGCCGTGGCGGGCCATCCCGCCGTAGCTGTCGACGATGATCTTGCGGCCCGTCAGGCCCGCGTCGCCCATCGGTCCGCCGGTCACGAAGCGCCCGGTCGGATTGACATGCATCACCGGCTCGGTGTCGCGCAGCTCGGTCGGGATGGTCGGCAGGATGACCGTCTCGACGATCTCGCTCCGGAGCCGTTCGGCGCGGACGTCCGGGTCGTGCTGGGCCGACACGACGACCGTCCGGACCTTCTTCGGGATCCCGCGCTCGTATTCGACGGTCACCTGGGTCTTGCCGTCGGGTCGGAGGTACGGCAGCTGGCCCGACTTGCGGACCTCGGCCAGCCGGCGGGCCATCCGATGAGCGAGCGCGATCGGGAGCGGCATCAGCTCGGGCGTCTCGCGGCAGGCGAAGCCGAACATCATCCCCTGGTCGCCGGCGCCGAGCTCGTTCGCCGCCGCGTCGTTGCGGACCTCGAGGGCGGCGTTCACGCCCTGGGCGATGTCGGGCGACTGGCCCTTCACGGACACGAGCGTGCCGCAGGTCTGGTAGTCGAAGCCGTACTCGGCCTTCGTGTAGCCGATGTCGCGGACGGTGTCGCGGACGATCGTCTGGAAGTCGATGTACGTGTTCGTCGTGATCTCGCCGAGGACGAGCACGAGGCCGGTCGTCGTCGCCGTCTCGCAGGCGACACGGGCGTTCGGGTCGTCGCGGATGATCGCGTCCAGGATGGCGTCCGAGATCTGGTCGCACATCTTGTCCGGGTGGCCCTCGGTGACGGATTCCGAGGTGAACAGGTACTGCGACGCGTCGACGATGCTGGTCATGGTTTCCTCAAGATGGCTTCGCCGGGAGGGTAGCACGCGCCCCGCCAACGGTCGGCCGTCTAGACTCCAGCGGTGACCCTCGACGTCGATCCGAGCGCGGCCGCCGACCCCGCTGCGCTCGACGCGGCGGATCCCCTGGCCCCGTTCCGTCGACGGTTCGTCATCCCGGATCCGGACCTCGTCTATCTCGACGGCAACTCGCTCGGGCGGCCGCCGCTGCGCGCGATCGAGCATGTCTCACGGGTCGCGACCGAGGAATGGGCCGGCCAGCTGATCCGCGGCTGGGAGCACTGGCTCGCGGCGCCGAGCCGCGTCGGCGACCTGCTCGGGACGGGGCTCCTCGGAGCCCGGCCGGACGAGGTCGTCATCTGCGACTCGACGACGGTCGACTTCTACCGGCTCGCCAGCGCCGCGCTCGACGCACGGCCCGGCCGCGGGACGATCGTCACCGACCGGGCGAACTTCCCGACCGATCGCTACGTCCTCGAGGGGCTGGCCCGCGATCGCGACCGCGAGATCGCGTGGCTCGACCCGGACCCGATCGACGGCCCGACCGCCGACGCGGTCGCGGCCGCCCTCGCGGCGCATCCGGGCGACGTGGCCCTCGTCACCCTGTCGCACGTCAACTACCGCTCTGCCGCGATCGCCGACCTGCCTGCGATCACCGGCCTCGCCCACGACGCCGGGGCCCTCGTCCTCTGGGACCTGTCGCACTCCGCCGGCGCGGTTCCCGTCGGGCTGGCCGAGCACGGCGTGGACCTCGCGGTCGGCTGCACCTACAAGTACCTCAACGGCGGTCCGGGGGCGCCGGCCTACCTCTACATCCGCTCGGACCTCCAGGGCGAGCTGCCCAACCCGATCCAGGGTTGGTTCGGTCAGGCCGACCAGTTTGAGATGGGCCAGGGCTTCCGGCCGCGGCCCGGGATCGCCGGCTGGCTGACCGGGACCCCGGGCATGCTCGGACTGGCCGCGGCCGAGGAGGGCATCCGGGTCTCGGTCGAGGCCGGGATCGACGCGATTCGAGCCAAGGGCATCGCCCTGACCGAGTACGCGATCGCGCTCCACGACGCGTGGCTGGCTCCGCTCGGGTTCAGCCTCGGCAGCCCGCGCGAGGCGGCCCGGCGCGGGGCCCACGTGGCGGTCCGGCGATCCGATGCGCGCGAGCTGACGCGCCGGCTGATCGAGGCGGGCGTCGTGCCCGATTTCCGGGCGCCCGATTCGGTCAGGCTCGGCCTCTCGCCGCTGACGACGAGCTTCAGCGATGTTGCCCGGGGCGTCGCGACCCTTGCCCGGCTGGCCGGCGGCGGGCCGGCGAACGGCTGAGGCCGGCGACCGGCTCCGATGACCGAGCACCGCGACGACGGCCGCCTCGACGTCCCGGTCGAGCGTCTGGCCGGCGCCCGCGGGCAGCGCCGCCGGGCGACCATCGCGTTCCTCTCGATCGCGGCGGTCGTCGGCGGGGCGTTCGGCCTGGCCCGGCTCGCCGATGACCGCACCGTCCCGGCGGGTGCCGCGTCGCACGCACCCCTCGCGGCGCTGGGTGGCGCGTCCCCGGGTGAGGCATCCGCCGGACCGAGCGGCACGCCGCATCGCTCGACTGCCCCGCGGGTCGAGCGGCTCCTGGACATCCCGGACCGGGCGCTGGCCGGAGCCCCGAAGCTCGTGCTCATCGAAGAGGACGGCCTCGACATCCGGATCCTCCAGTGGATGCCCGGCGCGGGCCTGCGCCACATCCGGGTCGTGCCCGGGGCGGTCGAGGCGGACCGCCAGGCGGTCGTTCCGGTGCTCGCGCCGCGCGGAGATCGGATGCTCGTGCTGTCGTTCGGAACCAACACGCCCGACGATGCCATCGCCGGTTCGGGCGACGGGGCGCGGCTGCTCGATCGCGCCGGCCGGGTCCTCTGGACGGGCGACGATCTCGCCGCTCGATCGGGCGCGGTGTGGTCGCCCGACGGCCGGCTGGTCGTCGTCGCCGGCAACGAGCGGCGCTGGCATCTCGTCTCGATGGCGGCCGACGGTACGGCCCACGACCGTGTCGTCCGGCTGCCGCGCGAGGTCTTCCTGCCGTCACCGACGGCGATCGGCTCGATGAGCATCCCGCGGAACGACCCGCGGACCGTCCCTCTCGGGTTCTCGGCCGACGGCCGCTGGGCGTACGGCGGGATCGTCTCGCCCGAGCTCGGGATCCTGATCGGCGAGTTCCGGGTGGCCGTCGCCGGGGCCACCGGCGCCGGAGCGACCGTCGGCGGCGCGGCCGTCGAGCGCGTGCCGGACCTCGCCTTCGGTCGGAAGGACGCCCTGCTTCCGCAGCCCGGCACGCTCGGCGGCCGGCTCGTCGACCCGGCGTCGGGCCGGATCGCGAACTGGCGGGTGAACGCCGACACGACCGGCGGCCCGCCGTCCCTGGAGATCCGCAACGCCGACAACGGCCTCGCGTTCATCGTCGACGACGCCACGCCTCTCGGGTCCGGGTGGGACGGTGACGGCGGCCTGTTCGTCCTGGCCGCCGACTCGCTCCTGTTCGCCAACCAGGTCACGCTCGGACGGATCGAATCGGACGGCAGCGTCGATCCGCCGATCCTGGTCACCGGCCCGGTCTCCGGCGCCGCCCTCCTCGGCGTGCGGGACGGCTACGCGGCGATCGCGCTGACGGTGACGCGTCCGTCCGCGGCGACCCAGATCGTGCTCGTCGACCTGGTCGACCCGGCACGGATCACGGCGCTCGCCGTGCCGAGCGAGGCGACG
>DATNBW010000152.1:0-6538 GCA_035607275.1 Verrucomicrobiia bacterium
GTCGTCGTGCGCCAGGCGGAAGAACGATCCGGCGATCCGCTGGTCGATCTGGTCGGTCAGGTTGCGCTGGACGATCACGACGACCGCGACGGCGACCGCGAGGTAGACGATCGCGACGAGGGCGGTCGCTGCCAGGGCGACCCGGATCGACGTCCCCCGCACGCTCGGCAGGGCGGCGGTCACGCGTCCTCCAGGCGGTAGCCGGCGCCGCGGACGGTGACGATCCGGATCCCGGCATTCGGCAGCTTGGCCCGGATCCGGCTGAGCTGGACATCGATCGCGTTCGAGCCCAGCGGCTCCGTCTCGTCGGCCCAGCCGTGCTCGGCGATCGCCTTGCGGTCGACCACGGCCGGCGAGCGGCGCATCAGCAGCTCGAGGATCCGGTACTCGGTCGAGGTGAGTCCGAGCTCCCGGCCGTCGGCCGTCACGACGCGGCTGACCGGATCGAGCACGAGCCGGCCGCGCTCGATCGTCGGGCCGTCCACGCCGCGCGGCCGGCGCTGGAGGGCGCGGACCCGGGCGAGGAGCTCACCGAAGTCGAACGGCTTCACGAGGTAGTCGTCCGCCCCGGTGTCGAGGCCGCGAATCCGGTCGGCCGGGGTGTCGCGGGCGGTGAGCATCAGGATCGCCGTCGGGCGGCGGTTGCGGCGGGCCCACGCGACGACCTCGATGCCCTCGGCGCCCGGCATCCGCCAGTCGAGGATCGCGACGTCGTAGTCGTGGAACTTCAGCTGGTCGATCGCGTCGTCGCCGCGGTCGACCGCGTCGACGTGGTAGCCGCTGTCGGCGAGGCCGAGGACGATGACGTCGCGGAGACCCGGGTCGTCCTCGGCGACGAGGATCCGCATCGCGTCAGCCTCGCACGGATGACGGCCGGTTGCCGTGCCAACCCGCGTTGCCGCGCTCGACCGGCGCGGCCGGAATCCGGGCCAGGCGGAGCGCGAGGACCGGACACACGGCCACCGCCCGCCTGGCGTGATCGAGTAGCTGGTCCGGAACGCCGCCGGCGGCGACGATCGGGTATCCCCAGTCGTCGAGCTCGATGAGCTCCGGCAGCAGCTCGGCGCACATCCCGAAGCCGTCGCACGCGATGCGGTCGACGACGAGCTCGGTCCGAGCGGGGCCGGGGCCGGCAGGCCGATCGGGACGGGCCGTCGGGCGCGGCCGGAACGTCGCGGTCATCTCATGCCACCTGTTCGCGATTGCGCGCCGGCGTGATCGCAGCGACCCGTTCCCGCGTGCAGGGCCGCCGGCGCTGGTGGACCTCCCACTCGCTGCCGAAGACCCGGAGGGAGCTGAGGAGCTGCCCGACGGCGCCATCGGGATGGCGACAGGCGCCCCGTCCGGCGAGCTGCTGCGACCAGCGCTGGATCCGCTCGAGGTCGTCGCGTTCCGGTCGCCCGGTCGCGAGCCGGGCGGTCGCGTCGGCGATCGCCCGAAGGCCGAAGACGCACGGCCCGCACTGGGCGGCCGACTGGCCCGCCATGTAGTCCATGATCCGGCTCGTGGCCCGGACGCCGCAGCGATCGTTGCCGAGGAAGGCGACCACGCCCGCACCGAACGCGCTGCCGGCCGCGCGCAGCGCGATCGGATCGAGCGGCACGTCCCAACCACGCTCGGTCGACAGCCAGCCACCGAAATAGCCGCCGAGCAGGACCGCCTGGCGATCGCGGGCGGTCGTTCCGGCGCCGGCCTGCTCGGCCAGCTCGCCGATCGTCGTCCCGATCTCGATCTCGCGCACACCGTCCCGGGCCGCGCCGCTGATCGTGACGAGGGCGCTTCCGGGCGTCACGTCCCGGCCGAGCTCCCGGAACCAGCCGTCGCCGAATCGCCCGATGAGGGCCGCGTGGGCCAGGCTCTCGACGTTCTGGACGAGCGTCGGGCGACCGCCGACTCCGCGCTCGTAGGGGCGCGGGGGCGTCACGGTCGGGCGGGCATCGGCCTCGTTGACGAAGTGAACCGCTGCCGACTCCTCGCCCGCGACGTACGTGTCGGGGGCCGCGTGGAGGTCGATCGCGACGTTCAGGTCCCGGCGTTCGGCGAGGGCTCGCCGAATCGAGGCCTGTGCGTCGCGCTGGGCCGTTCCGATGTAGAGCGCGATCCGGTCCGCGCCGACGGCATCCGCCGCCAGCAGCGCACCGTCCAGGACGAGATGCGGCCGGAGCCGGAGGAGGGTCCGGTCCTTGGAGCTGAGCGGCTCACCCTCGGCAGCGTTGACGAGGACGACCGGCCGGCCACCCGCCTGACCCGCGACCGAGCGCCATTTCCGGCCGACCGGGAAGCCTGCCCCGCCCCGGCCCAGCAACCCGCTCGCCTCGAGGGTCGGGACCGTCGCGGCCGCGGCGGCACCGGACGGACGGGATCCGAGCCGGGCGCGATGGTCGGCGAGGGGCTCGGGTCCGGACCCCGCGGGCGGACCGGCGAACAGGCGCGGTTCCATCACTGGTTCCGCCACGCCGGATCGACGGCGACCGGATCGGCCGTGCCACCGGTGACCGCGGCGAGCCGGCTGCGGTTCGTGCCGCCTGATGTCAGTCGATGGACCAGGGCGGCGCTGACCGCCACGATGCACGTCCCCTGGACGGCCAGCATCCAGAAGGACCACGAGTCGCTCCCGGCGGTCAATGTGTGCTCGACCGCGAGCGGCCACGCGGCGTACGACGCCCAATGGATGGCCCGCCAGACCTGGTGGCCGATCCGCTCGCGGAGCAGGCTCGTGACGATGACCGCGAGGACGAGGTAGACCGACACGACACCGAACGCGACCGGGACCGGCCGATAGGACGATGCGAGCGGCACCAGGGCCGCTCCGATGCCGAGGCTCGTGAACGGATCGACGACCGCGGTGACGATGTGGATTCCGAGGAACACGATCGACAGGAGCGCCAGGTTGCGGTGAAGCTCGACCGTGAGGAAGCGCGGCCAGCGGGCCGACTGGGTCCGGGCGACGGCGAGCAGCCCCAGACACGCCACGGCGCTGAACAGGATCAGGGAGACGATGCCGGCTCCCCGAGTGGCGAACCACAGGATCTGGGGACTCACGAGATGGGCGCTCCGGTGCGAGGATCCGGGCTCATCTGCCGGGATCGGGATGAGCCGATCATGAGAGCCGGCACCTTTCGGTCCGGTTACGCGGCGGCGCCGGACGAGCCGGCGGCGTCCGGCCAGCCGTTGAGCCGGGTGACGGTTCCGTCGAGGCCGACGAGCCTTGCCGGCAGGCGCATCGCCTCGAGCCAGGCGATCGCGCCGGCGCCCATGACGATCGCGGCCGTCGCTGCGGTATTGGCGTCGACGCAGCTCGTCGCAACCACCGATGCCGTGCGCCACGGCGACTCGACCGGTCCGCCGGTTCGCGGATCGATCAGGTGATGGAGGGTCCGGTCGCCCCGCTGCCAGCGCCGGACGGTGGTGCTCGACGTCGCGATCGCGCCGCTCTCGATCGCGATGACCTCGCCCTCGGCGTCGGCCGGCGTCTCGCTGTCCTCGGCCATGAGGATCCGCCAGCCGCCAGCCGGCGGAGTCCCGCCGGTCGCGATGTCGCCGCCGAGCGAGACGAGGACTCCGCCGCCCGGCTCGATGGCGGCGAGCGCGGCGGCGCCGGCCAGGTCTGACGCCAGGCCCTTGCCGGTCGAGCCGAGGTCGAGCTCCACGCCGCGCCGGAGGCGGACCGTGCGCCGATCGGCCGACAGCTCGACCGACCGCCAGCCGGGGATCGGCTCGAGCCGGAGCTCGATCGGGCCGCCCGGGTCACGAACACGCTCGAAGTCTGCGTCGTACCCGATGGCCCGCATCGCCCGGCCGACGGTCGGGTCGACCGCCCCGCCGGTGAGCTGCGCGGCGCGCAGGCCGGCGGCGATGGCCGAACCGAGCAGCGGGCCGACCGGAACGAGCGATCCCGCACGGGCGTTGAGGGCCACGATCTCGCTGTCGTCGCGGAAGCGGCTGTAGGCCCGATCGACCCGATCGAGGACGTCCTCGACGGCGCGTCGGGCGCCATCGAGGTCGCCGTCGTGGACGACGAGTCGGACGCCGGTTCCCAGGGCCCGCCAGTCGGCGGTGCGCGGCTCGGTCACGACGACCCGGTCGAGACGTGCGCGGTTCCCGTCGTCGCGGTCGGCGCCGCCGTCGCCCGCGCCGAGCTCGTCCCGGTCGCGGCCGAGCCGGTCGTCGCGGTCGTCGCGGTCGTCGCAGTGGTCGACGACGGATCGGTCGTGGTCGCGGCCGAGCCGCCGGTTGCCGTGGAGCCGGTCAGGGCTGCCGTCGTCACGTCGGTCGGGGTGCCGTGGTACGACGCGGCGGCCATGGCCCCGAACCCGCCGACCGCGGCGAAGCCGGCGAGGGTGGATCCGATCGTGATGGCCCGCAGACGGGCGACGGCGCGATCGCGGTCGGCCGGACTGCGCGGGATGGTGGTCTTCATGGCCGCACGATGACCCATCCATCCTTTCCGAACGATGACAGCCGACCGTTGCGCACCGCCAGGATCGAGAACGGCCCGCTCATCGTCCGATGAGCGGGCCGTCGACTCGTCGGGATCGGCGCTCGGCGAGCGCCGGCCGGAGGCTCAGCTCAGCGCGGGTGCCCCGCCAGGACGGCGGTGAGCCAGGCGACGTCGTCGGGCTGATCGATCCGGTAGGCGCCATCGCCGCCCGTGCAGTTCGGCGGGACGCCGTAGGAGTTGACCGCGACGATCAGGTTCGTGTTGTCGCGGAGGAACGGGCCACCGGAGTCGCCCGAGCAGGTCCCGCCCCGATGGGGCAGGCCGTTGTTGTTCGAGAACACGATCGACGAATGATCGTGGATCCCGTACACGCCATCGTCGTTGATGATCACCTGCTGGCTCTTCATCCGGACGTCGCCACCCTCGTCGCCGATCGGCAGGGACCGGGTCAGCCCGTAGCCGACCGCCTCGAACAGGGTCTGGGCCTTGAGCTTGCCGGTGAACTGGTCGAGATAGCCGAGGGGCGCGAGCGTCCCGTAGGTGCCCATGGCGACGGGCTCGTCGAGGACGACGACGCCGGCATCGTGCAGGAAGAATGCATTGTCGTCGTACTGTGGGTGGGGATACGCGGTGCCACGGTGCCAGGTCGGGTTCGCGTCCAGCCAGGCGCTCCAACCGACGTAGCGCGCGTGGTTGTCCGGGATGTACGGCGCACTGTGGATGCCGCTGTAATCGGGCTCGGCGAGGAAGCTGACCCAGGTGTCGTTGCCGCCCGCACCGTCCGCCGTCGAGGCGCCGTTGCGGCCCGTCGGGAACGTGCAGTGGCCGGCCGTGATCACGACCGTCGGGCTGATCAATGTCCCCGAGCAGTTGAACCAGGCACCCGGATCGGTGAACCGGGAGTCGGGATAGCTGGGGTCGAAGAAGAAGATCTGGCCGACGTACGGGTGCTCCCCCGCGTCGAGCTGACCGTGGGTGATGGCCAGGGCGGGCGTGGCCGAGACGAGCACCGCCACGAGACCGGCGAGCGCCGCCAACCGGCGAGCCGTGAACCGCATGCGTTTCCTCCTCCGCATCGACGTGGCACCCGGGCAGGGTGCGGGCGGCCATGGTATCGAGGTTGACCGGATTCGTCTGCTGACGACAAATCTCGACGGTGCCTCGCGGCACCGTCGAGATGGAGGCCCCGATCCGATCACCTACGCGGCGACGTCCGATCCGCCGCTCCCCAGCCGGCGCTGGAGCTCCGCGCGCACCGCGGCCGCCGCCGGGCTCGGCTCGGTCGCGCCGGCGACGTCGACCCCGGCCCGCTCCGAGAGGAGCAGCGCGAGCAACGACTCGAGGATCGTGCCGCCGCCGGTCATGCCCGACCCGGTCGACCCGTCGCCGCTGCCGTTCCCACCGTCGCCACGGCCGCCGATGACGACCCGCGGCACGATGTCGACACCCGACTTCTCGACCGCTTCGGCGAAGCGGGCCATGACCTGCTGGGTCAGCTGGTAGCGCGGCCCGCCGTAGGCCCGGACCTGCTCCTCGATCGCCATCGCCTGGGCGATGCCGACCCGCGCGGCCCGTTCGGCCTCGGCACCGGCCAGGGCGGCGACCCGCGACGCCTCGCCGACCCCGAGGAGGCGGACCTTCTCGGCTTCCGCCCCGGCGAGGGCCTGGATCTGGGCGGCCTGCTGCTGGGCGCGAGCGAGGTCGGCCTTGCCCTGGTTGGCCAGGATCGCGATCGACAGCTCGGACTCCGTGATGCTCTGCTGCTGGCGGGCGCGCGCCTCGGCCTCGCGGAGCTCGCGCTCCTGGACGGCCGCATCTTCCTGGCGCCGGTACGTCTCGACCTGCTCCATCGCGACCTGGCGCGAGCGGAGCTGGGTGAGGATCTCCTCGAGCTTCGAGCCGCCCCGACCCTCGGTCGGCGTCCCGATCAGGACCTCCTGGAGCTCGAGGTTGTAGCGATCGAACCGACCGCGCATCTCGACGCTCGACTGGTCCTGGATCTCGGCCCGGTCCTGGAGCAGCTGGATCAGC
The DNA here is from genome assembly GCA_035607275.1 of Verrucomicrobiia bacterium. GTDB lineage: Bacteria > Chloroflexota > Limnocylindria > Limnocylindrales > CSP1-4 > CF-46. The sequence goes on from DATNBW010000152.1 coordinate 6,473, forward strand.
GTCCGGGTCTGGGCGACGTTCTTGAAGTAGGCGCTGACCATCGGGTCGAGCGTCTGCTCCACGAGC
>DATNBW010000162.1:0-12764 GCA_035607275.1 Verrucomicrobiia bacterium
TGGTCGAAGGCCCGCTGGAGGAACGTCGAGTAGAGCGCGACCACCGGACGCATCCCACCCATCGCGAGCCCGGTCGCGAGCGCCAGCGAGTGCTGCTCGGCGATCCCGACATCGATGAACCGATCCGGGAAGCTGGCCGCGAACGTCGAGAGCCCGGTGCCGGTCGGCATGCCGGCGGTGATCGCGACGATCCGCTGGTCCACCCGCGCCCGCTCGATGAGCTCCCGCGCGAAGATCGCGGTGTAGTTCGGGTTCTTCGCCGGGCGCACGACCGCCGAGGCCGGGGCCGCGTCGTCGGCCATCGACTCCGTCGGCATCGCGCCGGGGGGCGCTGTCCCGACCGGCGGCGTGCCCGCGGCCAGCGTGCCATTCCCCTCGGCATGGCCGTTCGACGGGATGGCCATCGGGGGCAGGGCGGCTCCGTGAAACCCGACCTGATCGGCTTCGGCCGGCCGGAAGCCGTGGCCTTTCTGGGTCCGGACGTGGACGATGACCGGGCCCTTGAGCTCGAGCGCCTGCTGGAACGTCGAGAGGAGGGCCTTGAGGTCGTGGCCCGGGACGAGACCGATGTACGTGATCCCGAGGTCCTCGAAGAGCCGGCCGGGCTGGGCAAAGGTGACGACCGACGCGCGCAGGCGCTGGCTGAGCTCGCGCACGGTCGGCCCGACCGCCGGGATCCTGCCGACGAGCTCGTCGTACGCGGTCTTGCTCGACTGCCACGTCCCGGACAGCTTGATCTGGCTGAGGTACTTCGAGAGGCCCCCGACGGTCGGGCTGATCGACATCTCGTTGTCGTTGAGGACGATCAGGAGCTGGGTCTTCCGCTGCCCGATGTCGTTGAGGGCCTCGAGGCTGAGCCCGCTCGTGATCGCGGCATCGCCGACGACGACCGCGATCCGCTCGGTTCCGTGCCGGAGGTCGCGCGCGGTCGCCAGGCCCTGCCCGATCGACAGGCCCGTCCCCGCATGCCCGCCGTCGAAGACGTCGTGCTCGGACTCGCTGCGCCGGGGGAACCCGCCGATCCCGCCGAGCTGGCGGAGCGTCCCGAACCGCGCGAAGCGGCCGGTCAGGAGCTTGTGCGGGTAGGCCTGGTGGCCCGTGTCCCAGACGATCCGGTCGCGCGGCGACTCGAGCAGCCGGTGGAGGGCGATCGTCAGCTCGACGACGCCCAGGCTGCTCCCGAGGTGACCGCCGGTGGTCGCCACGGTCGCGATGATCTCGTCGCGAACCTCGCCGGCGAGCTGGGTGAGCTCGACCTCGGTGAGGCGGCGGAGGTCGGCGGGACCCTCGAGGGTCGGCAGGATCGGTGTCGTCACGGGGGCGATGCGCTCCAGGATCGGCCGGGCTGTCTGCGAATGGTCGCCTGTCGGACGGATTCGCGCCGCGAGTTGCGTCGGATCGTTCCTCGATGGTAAACGTGTTCGCTCCAAGACGCACGTTTTTGCGGTCGCAACGCAGGGGTCGGGACGGGTACCCTGACGGCTCACCATCAGGAGATCCTCGATGCAGACCGACGACTCCCCTCCCCTGACCGGGCCGTTTCCGGCCACGGCCATCCTGCCCGAGCACGCGGCCTATGACGAGCACCGGATCTCGTTCAACGGCATCCTCGACCGGCGGCCGGCGGTCATCGTCCCGTGCCAGACCACCGATGACGTCGCCGCGGCCGTCCGGGCAGCGCGCGCGGCCGGCCTCCCGATCGCGGTGCGCGGCGGAGCGCACAGCGTGGCCGGCCACGGCTTCGCCGACGGCGCCCTGGTCGTGTCGCTCGCGTCGATGCGCGAGATCCAGGTCGATCCCGACGCGCGGATCGCCCACGCCGGCGGCGGGGCCCAGTGGAATGACATCGACGCAGCCGCGTTCGCCCACGGGCTCGCCGTCCCGGGCGGCACATTCGGGGATACCGGGATCGGCGGGCTGACGCTCGGCGGCGGCCTCGGCTGGCTCATGCCGATTGCGGGCCTGACCTGCGACAACCTCATCGAGGCCGAGGTCGTCACCGCCGACGGTTCGGTCGTGATCGCCGGACCCGATGGCGACCCCGAGCTGCTCTGGGCGCTGCGCGGCGGAGGCGGCAACTTCGGCGTCGTGACGCGCTTCACCTACCGGCTCACGCCGATCGGCCCGATGTTCGGCGGCTCGTTCCGCTACCGGGCCAGCGCCGGAATGGCCGTGCTCGCCCGGGTCAAGGAGTTCATCGAACGCTACCCGACCGCCACCATGCCGACCCTGACGATTCATCGCGATCCCGACGAGGGACCGACGATCGGATTTCCGATCGGCATCGTCGACGGCAGCGATCCCGGGCCGATCATGGATCTCCTTCGGCGCGACCTGCCGGTCGTCGCCGACGAGGTCGGGCCGCGGACGTACCTCGAGCTCCAGGCCCAGAACGGGATCCTGCCGTTCGGGCTGCGCCACTACTGGAAGGGCCACTTCCTGCGTGACCTCGATGGGCCGACGTTCGAGGCGCTGGTCGAGGCCTGCCTGGCGCCGGACGCGATCGGCGAGGCCTTCGTCCTCATCGAGGGGATGACCGGCGTCGCACGAAGCGAACCGGCCGGAGGGGCGGCGTTCGGCCAGCGTGCGGCACGCTGGAACGCGAGCGCGCTCGCGATCTGGGAGTCGCCCGAGGACGACGCGGTCGCGATCGGCTGGGCCCGGCGCGTGGCGGACCTGCTCGAGCCGCTGTCGCTGTCCGGCGGCGGCTACGTCAACTACTCACCCGTCGACGAATCGGCCGAGCGGGTCAAGGCCGCGTACGGCACGGAGCGCTGGGAGCGGCTCGTGGCGGTCAAGCGCCGCTACGACCCGACGAACGTGTTCCGCTTCAACCACAACATCCGGCCGGACTGAGGCGATCGCGGCTCGGCGTCGGATCTGCGAGGGCTCGAGCGCCGGCCGGCTAGCCCTCGGTGGCCTCGTCCGCGGCGATGTCGCGCGCCTCCAACCCGCCGCCGGGCCGGCTGACCAGCTGGCGAACCCGCAGCTCCGCCTCGCCGAGCAACCGCTCGCAGTGGCGCTGGAGGGCGACGGCACGCTCGGTCCGGGCGATCGTGTCCTCGAGCGACAGGCCGCCGGCCTCGAGCTCGGCCACGGCGGCGCGCAGCTCGGCGAACGCGTCGTCGAAGGTCAGGGCGGCGATGGCGGGATCGGTGACCGGCGCGCCGGTGGCGCCGGCAGCACCGGTGGCGAGCGGCGGGGCAACCGGCGGCGCGCCTGGCTCAGCGGTCATCCTGCTCCTCATCGCGGTCCAGCCAGCGGGTGATCCGCCCGGAGACGAGCATACCAAGCCCGATGCCGAGGACCAGGATGACGATCGCCATCCCGACGTACAGCGCGAGGATGATCACCGGTCCGCCGCCGTCGCGGGCAGCTCGCCGGCGGCCAGTCGGATCGCAAGCGGCGTTCCGGCGGGCGCCTCGTCGGGGGCCCGGAGGATCCGCTCGTCGGCGGCCCGGCGAACGATCGCGTAGCCCCGTTCGAGGGTCGCCTGCGGATCGAGGACGGCGAGCGCCGATGCCGCGGCCTCGAGCGTCGAGCGGGCGCCGGCCAGGCGGACGAGCAACGCACGCGGCGCCGCGGCCGCGACGGCCTCGAGATCGGACCGGCGGCGAGCGATCGCGCCGTCGGCGACCCGGACGGCCCGGTCGAGGAGGAGCCCGACGCGCTCCCGATCGGACGCCAGCTGGGCGCGTGGATCGAGCCGGTCGAGCGCCCGGCGCTCGGCCGCCAGCTCGCGCCGGGTCGCCTCCAGCGTGCGTCCCACGGCCGCGGCCGTCCGCTCCCCCGCCCGGCGGAATGCCGCCATCCAGTCGGCGCGATCGGGGACGACCAGCTCCGCGGCGGCGGACGGGGTCGCCGCCCGGATGTCGGCGGCGAAGTCGGCGAGCGTCACGTCGACCTCGTGGCCGACTCCGCACACCACCGGCAACGGATGGCCGACGACCGCCCGCACGACCCGCTCATCGTTGAACGACCAGAGATCCTCGAGCGATCCCCCGCCGCGAGCGAGGATCGTGAGCTGGGGCTGATCGTCCGCGCGGCCGTCACGGGCCGCCGCGGCGACCCAGCGCTCGAGCCGGCCGAACGCGCGGACGATGCTCTCGGGTGCGTCTTCGCCCTGGACCTTGCACGGGACGAGCAGAACCGACGTCATCGGCCAGCGCCGGGTCAGGACGGTCGCGATGTCCCGCCAGATGACGCCGGTCGGGCTCGTGATCACCGCGATCACGGCGGGCCGGGCCGGCAGCGGACGCTTGCGCGCCTGGTCGAACAGACCCTCGGCCGACAACCGAGCCTTGAGCGCCTCGAACCGAATGGCGAGGTCGCCGAATCCGGCCGGCTGGATCGACTCGACGTAGAGCTGGACGGCGCCCTGCTGCTCGAACAAGTCGACCCGGCCGTGGACGACGATCCGCAGCCCGGCCTGCGGCTGGAAGGCGGACCGGGCCCGATCGTCGTTGAACCACACGCAGTTGAGCGTGCTGCGCGCGTCCTTGAGCGTGAAGTAGGCGTGGCCGGCGCTGCTGACGGTGACCCGCCCGACCTCGCCCTCGACCCAGACATCGGTCAACCGGGGATCGGCGCGAACGGCCTCGCGGATCGCGCGGGCCACCTCGCTGACGGCGAGGATCCGAAGTCCGAAGGTGCCCGGGGCGGTCGGCGGGGCGGCGATCGTCGTGACGGGCTCGCCGGCCGCCGCGTCGCTCGGGCCGTCGGAGCGACTCCCGACGGCGTCCCAGGCGGGCAGCAGCGACCGATCGTCCATCGCTGCCATGGTACCGGCGGCGGGCCGGTCGGCCCCCGTGCCATGACGGCTCCGAGGTCCTGGCCGGGTCGGCCCGGTCGCGCTCAGCCGAAGCCGAGCTGCTGGAACCGCCAGCGATCGTCGTCGCCCATCAGGCTCCGGAGATGGTTGATCTCGCCGGCGTGGTAGGCATCGTGGGTGATCATCGCCGCGATCAGCCATCTGGTCAGGCGAAGCTCGCCCCAGTTCGCGCGGCGCGGGACGTCGAGCTCGGCGTCGTCGGCGAGGCCTGCGACGTGCGCGACGAATGCGTCATGTGACCTCTCGAGCCACGGGAACACGTCGGCCATCTCGGCCGTGCCCGGCGGCCACGGCTCGACCAGGGGCATGTCGAACCGGAGCGTCCCGGCGCCGAACGCGTGGTCGGCGTACATGATCTTGCAGGCCCCGACGTGGATCGCGATCGACTCGATCGAGCGCGCCGCGCCGGGCGGGAGGCGGTGCCAGGCGTCGTCCGGCACCGACCGGAGATTGGGCATGAGCGCCTGGCTCTCGTTGCTCTCCTCGATCCCGGCGCCGCGAAACGCCTCGTCGAGGAGGTAGAGCATGGTCTCGATCCCGCTCCGATCGCTCATGCCGGAATCCTAGCTCCGCTCCGTCCGGGCAGCGCCCAGATCCAGATTCTCGCCCCACGGGCCCATCGAGCACGTTTCCTTGCGCCAGCGACTCCCGTTGGCTCGAGCGCCTCGAAGACTGCACGGCACTTCCGTCGGAGGGGCAACTCGAACACGAACACGCGGTCTCTCGTCGGATAGGCCCGCCCCACGGGAGTTGTCGCCGGGGATCGTGGGAGGACGACCGCACCCGGCCCGTCGGCAGCGTCCCGGCCAGTTGATCAGCAGCGAATAGCCCGCGGGCATGATCGGCCGATGTCGACCCGTGAACGCCGGCTCGATCGCGGTCGACGCCTGGCGAGGCGGTTCCTGCTCGCGATCGGCGAGGAATTGCGTGAGGCCAGGATCCAGGCCGCACTGACGCAGCGCGCGCTCGGAGCGGCGGCCGGGATCTCGGCGTCCGAGATCAGCAGGATCGAGCACGGCCAGTCGCCGCACGTCGCCTACGAGAGCCTCGCGGTCATCGGCGCGGCGCTTGGGCTCGACATCCCGCTCCGCGCCTATCCGAACAGTGACGCGGTTCGCGATCGACCACAACTCGCGCTTCTCGCTCGGTTCCGCGCAATTCTGCCTGCCGTGTTGCGTCATCGGACGGAGGTGCCGTTGGGCATCCCGGGCGACCGGCGCGCATGGGATGAGGTGATCGACGGTCCCGGATGGTCGCTCCCGGTGGAGGCGGAATCCCGCCTGCGAGATGTCCAGTCCCTGCACCGCAAGGTCGCCCTGAAGTGCCGGGATGCCGGTGTCGATCGCCTGCTGCTGCTCGTCGCTGACACCCGGCACAACCGCCATGTCCTGAGGCTGGCAAAGGCCGAGTTCGAGGCGGCATTCCCCATCGATGGACGCGATGCGCTGAGGTTCCTGATGGCCGGGGAGCTGCCAGCGGGCAGTGCGGTCATCCTCTTGTGATGGTGACCGGCAAATCCCGTGGGGCGGGCCTATCGGACGAGGAACTGCGTCCTTGTGTCGCTGCGGCCCGCCCGACGGGAAATTCGTGCAGTTTCAGCACGCTGGAGCTTCAGAACGGCCCCCGGCGCGGCGGAACGTGCTCGATACGCCCGCGGGGCGGGAATCGGAGCGCTGAACCGTGGCGGCGCAGGTCGACGGGCCGTCGTCAGACCCGGGTCTGGTACTCCCCGGTCCGGGTGTCGACCCGGATCGTGTCGCCCTCCTCGACGAAGATCGGCACGGTGACGACGAGGCCCGTCTCGGTCGTGGCCGGCTTGCGCGCGCCGGTCTGCGTGTCGCCGGCGAAGCCGGGCTCGGTCTCGCGGACGACGAGGTCGACGGTCACCGGCAGCTCGACGCCGATCGTCTCGCCCTGGTAGCTCGTCCGGTCGAGGGTCATCCCGTCCTTCATGAACTGGGCGGTCTCGCCGAGCTGCTCGGACGTCAACACGAACTGGTCGTACGTGTCGTTGTCCATGAAGTGGAAGTCCGCGCCGTCGCGGTACAGGAACTGGACGGGCCGTTTCTCCATCGACGCGCGCGGCCACTTCGTGCCGGCCTGGAAGCTCCGTTCGACCGTCTGGCCGCGCTTGATGTTGCGGAGCGTGATCCGGACCTGGGCCGAGCCGCGGCCCATCTTGATGTGGTGGTAGTCGAGGATCTGCCAGAGCTCGCCGTCGAGCTCGATGGCGACGCCCTTCTTCAGTTCACCGGTGCTGATCATTTCGGAGTCGGCTCCTGGGGTGGCCGGCCGGCGCCGAGCGGGGCGCACCGAAACCGGCGGTTCGTACTCGTGTTCGGGCGCCGATTGTAGCGGACGACCGTCGTCGATCGACGACGCGGGACTCGATCAGCGCGACGGCCCGGCTGTCGGCGGATGGGCAGGGTCGCCGGACGGGTCGCGGAATCGGAAGGTGGCCAGGATGGCCTGCAGGTCTGCGAGCTTGAGCCCGCTTGCGAGGGCGATCACCGACGACCGACCCGAGCACGCGACGGCGAATGTGAGGTCGATGCCGGTCGCGGTCCGGGTCAACGCGGCACCCGGCGCGGTACCGAACGTCATCTGGACCGGCTCACTGCCGGTCGCGACGGACGACCGGTTCTTGAGAGTCGTGGCGAGGGCGAGCATCGCGGGCCCATCACAGATCGGCGCCTGCTTGACCTGGAAATCGAACTGGATCGCGGTCGTTTTCGTCGAGAAGGTGACGTCGGGGTGAGCCCACACATAGGCCGGATCCTGGTTCAGCGGCGTGACTCCGAGATCGTTCGGGATCGAGACGGTGTACTGCCAGGTGTCGTACGTCGTCGCCGCCCGACTCGACTGACCGCAGCCAACGATCGCCACCGTGATGACGACGCACAGCGCGAACATCCGGATCGCACATCGTTCACGCATCGAGAACGAGGACCTCACGCGGAAACCGGGTCAGGCGCTCGACCCGGCCGGCGCCGCCGTCGAGGAGCACGAGATCCTCGATCCGCACCCCGGTCTCGCCCTCGAGGTAGATCCCGGGCTCGACCGAGAACACCGTCGGAGACGGCAGCGGGCCGTCGAGGGCCCACGCGCCGAGCGACGGCGGCTCGTGCGTCTGAAGCCCGATCCCGTGGCCGAGGCCATGGCCATAGGGCGGCCACCGGCCGTCGGTCTCGATCAGCCGCCGGGCGATCTGGTCGAGGTCACGACCCGACGGGAGCGCGAGCTCCCCTTCGACGCACGCTTCGAGCTCCGCGATGGCCGCCGCCTGGGCGCGGGCGACGAGCTGGTAGACCGCCAGATCGCGCTCGGCCGGCTCGCCGACGAACAGCGTCCGCGTCATGTCGCTCCGGTAGCCGCCGACCTGGGAGCCGAAGTCGAAGAGGACGACGGCACCATCCCGCACCGCGGTGTCCGAGGGAGCGCCGTGCGGCAGCGCGGCATTCGACCCGACGAGACACGCCGGCTCGAACGCGACGGCTTCCGCGCCACCGGTCCGGATCAGCCACTCGAGCTCGAGGGCGAGGTCACGCTCGGTCGCGCCGGGCCGGATCTTCGGGAGGAGCGTCGCGAGCGCGCGGTCGGCCACGGCGCAGGCGGCCGCCACCCGCTCGAGCTCGGCCGGTTCCTTGATTGCCCGGTCGGCCTCGACCCAGCCCTCGATCGGGACCAGCTCGACGTCCGGTGCCGCGAGCTCCAGCCGCCGCCAGACCGCGTGGGGCAGGAGCGCCGCCTCGACCCCGACCCGGCGCGCTCCGACCGAGGCGACGAGCGCCGCCCAGCCCGTCGCGAGGTCCCGCGGCCCGTCCACGACCTGTGCCCCGGACGCCTCACGGCCGGCCTGGATGGTGTAGCGCGTGTCGGCCAGCACAAGCACCTCGCCGCCGCCGACGAGGAAGTGGCCCGACGTCCCCGCGACCTTCTCCTCGCCCTCGCCCAGGACGAAGCCGGTCAGGTACCGCATGTGCGCGGGGCGCAACCCGAAATAGGCGTCGATGCCGGCCGTCTCGAACCGCGCGCGCAGCCGGGCCAGCCGGCCCGGCCGGGCGGCTGCGTCCGACTCGGTCCAGCGGACGTGATCGGCCGCCGTCGGCGGCGCGGCAAAGTCCGCGGCTAGGGGCAGTTCGGTCGTGATGGCTCGGTCATCCAGCGGCTCTCGGTCGTGAGCGTACCCGACGACGGTTGCGCGGCGTTGCCGCTGATGACCGGGGTCTACCGGTCGTTCGTGTAGAGGAGCATCGGGTCGCCGAAGTCCGTGCCGGACACGCACCGGTACGGACCACTCGACAAGGTCTTGCAGATCGGAGTGAATGGTCCGGTGTTGTCAGACCCGGCCCAGGCGACCCTGACCGGGTCGTCAACGGTTCCCCCGATCCGGTCGCCGGGATCCCACGCCGTGGCTTTGACGAAGCCCTGGACGGTTCCTGTCCGATTCCAGCACCCGGTGAGCGACGCAGCAAGTGTGGCGGAATAGAAGCCGTCGTTGCCGTAGATATCGACCCTGACCGATCCGTCGCCGTTCACGGCCAACGCGAAGTATGTCTCCGACGTCGGATCCAGAGACGGCAGGCCGGAGCCCGTGATCCGGTGGATTCCGTTCGCGTCACTCGTCGCACAGGATCCGGTGCCGGCTCTCCGCCCCCACGCCCAGAACCAGCCATGACCCTGGTTGCAGGCCGTGTCGCCGGACCAGGAGCACAGGTAGTAGCCAACTCGAACGTAGTCGCCGTATCGCGACCCGGTTCCCTGGTCGTAGGCAAAGTAGTAGTCCGGGTATGACGGGTTCGCCAACTCGAAGTAGACGAACGCGCCGTTCTTCCCATCGGGGTCGGTACCGTTGCACCGGTTGAGGCTGTGGAAGAACATGCCGCCCTCGACGATCGTCGCTCGCGACGGTGTCGAATCCGGCAGGGCTCCCGTGCCCATCCGGGTGTAGAAGGTGCCGTTGGTCGCGCAGTTCGCGCTCCCGTCGGCTAGGGCGGCGGCCGGTGCCAGCAGGGCGATCACGAGCGCGATCAGGACAGCTGCGATGGTTCCCCTGGACATGTGAGTCCCTCCCTCCGACGCCTGAACCTGTCGATCGACGATAGGTTCAGGGGAGGCGGGAGTCAATACGTAGTGGACCTCCGGCGCTGGGATCCGGTCGACCCCGCAGGTCCGCGCTCACGGCTTCGGGTAGTACTTGGCGACGAGCTTGTCGTGCTCCGACTTCGTCTTCGCGTACACCGTCTTGCCCGTCCCATCCGGGATGGCGAGGAAGTAGATGTACTTGTCCTTGGTGTTCGGGTTGAGCGCGGCTTCGATGTCCGGAATCGTCGGCGTGCAGATCGGTCCCGGGATCAGGCCCTGGTGGGTGTACGTGTTGTAATCGGCCAGGTCGTCGGGCAGCTCGGCCGGAAGCGGTTCGGGCAGCGGGCCCTTCCAGAACGTGTACGTCTTCCATTGGCCGATGTCGATCTTCGCGAGCTGCAGGGTGTCGTTCACGTAGAAGATCGTGGGATCCGAGCCCAGGTGGAGATTTCCGAAGAGCTTCGGGTTCATCCGGTTCTGGAAGACCCCGGCGATCAACGGCCGGTCGACGTCGAGGACGGCCTCCCGGTTGACCATCGAGGCCAGGCTGAGGACCTGGTAGAAGGTCATGCCCCGGGCCGCCGGGACGGTCATCCGGCTGCCGATCGCCGTGTGGAACCCATCGAGCATGTCGCGGACCAGCTCCTCGGCGGTCGTGTCCGGCAGGACCTGGTAGGTCGCCGGCCAGAGGAACCCTTCGAGCGACGCGCCCTTCGGGAGCACCTCCGTGAGCCACGGGTAGTCCGCGAGGAGCTTCGCCGTCGGGTGCTTGGCGAGCTCGTAGAAGTCGGCCGGGTTCATCGTCAGCCCGTCGATCGTCTCGAGCTTGGCCGTGATCTGCTCGAGGCGGAGTCCGGACCGCAGCGGGATCGTGACGTAGTGGACCTGCTCGGGCTTGAGGAGGGCGTCGACGATGGCCTGGGGCGTCATCGACTTGCGCAGGATGAAGGTGCCCGCCGAAAGGCTCTGGGTCAGGTTCTGCTGGGTCGCGAGGTAGATGAATGACCGTTGGTCGAGGAGGAAGCCGCCCGCCTGGAGCCGGGCGGCGATCGCCGAGGCATTCTCGCCGGGCTCGACCGTGAACGACACCTGCGTCGTGTCCGACGACGCCGGATCCGTCAGCTTCGAGCCGAGGTCCTCCCTGACGAGGTCGGCGACGAACGGCACGCCGAGCGCCGCGGGATTGTCGCTTGCCCAGCCCACGACGGCATCGCGGACGAGCGGTCGGAGGGCGGTCACGAGCAGGAGGATCACGATCCCGCCCAGGACGAGGGCGAACAGCAGGAACTTGATGATGCCCGGCACACCCCGCCGGCGACGGCTGTCGTTCCAGCCGTTGTAGCCACCGCCGTTGCGACCTCCACCGTTGCGACCCCCGTCCCCCCGGCCGGTATCGCTCGCGTACTCCGGCTGCCAGGCCTCGTCGTACGCGCCGGGATCGGCGGGACGGGCCTGGGAGCGCTCGCGGGCGCGTCCCCCGGAGCGGATCGTCATCGGCTGGTCTCCGTATCTGCGGGTGGACTGGCTGACCGAGCATCGAGCTCGTCCTGGAGGATGATCGCGGCAGCCTCGCGGTCGACCCGGGCCCGGTGGGCATCGCGCTGGGTCCGGCTCGGCGGTCCGCCCGAGCGGCCGCGCTTCATCGGGCCGACGCGCTGTTCGGCGACGTGACTGCTCAGACGCTCGTCACGGTACCGCAGCGGAGCGTCGAGGTGGGGCCGCACCGCGTCGACCCACTCGCGCGTGATCCGGGCCTGGGGGCCCTCCTGGCCGGCCGCCTCGAGGGGCAGTCCGACGACGATCTCCGTCGCCCCCTGCTCGGCGAGGAGGCGGGCAATGGCGTCCGCGTCCCCGGTGGGGGCGGCCGCCCGTCGGAGCGTCGTGAGCGGGGTCGCCATCCCGTCGTCGTCGGCGACCGCGACGCCGATCCGCTTCTCGCCGAGGTCGAGTCCGAGGATCCGGCTCATGGGGCGCTCGAGCCACCGCCAGGCGCACCCGAGGCGGGCGGGCCGGAGGCGGAGCCGGTTGCCGGCGAGCCGGCCCGTCCGGAGCCGGCCGGGACGCTCGTCCGGCGCGGCGACGAGGATGGCGCGGCGCTCGCCCCGGGGCCGACGACCCCGGACGCGTCGTCGATCGTGACCGTGAGCCGCGCGTCGACGCTCGTGACCGTCGAGGCCCAGTCCGGCCAGAGCGTGACGGTCGCGGCACCGTACGGGACGAGGGCGGCTCGCGCCTCGGCGGCGGTCTTGCCCTTGACGAGGTCGCGCAGCGCGTTCGCGTCCACGATCGCGACCTGCGTCGCGCGGGCGGTGGCCTGGAACGTCACCTGGCCATCTTCGCCGACGGTTCCCGCGCCGACCTCGATGACGACCGAATCCGGCAGGAGCCGACGGTCCTTCGCCACCTGCGCGTCGAGCTGGGCGCGGGCGAGGTCGGTGACCGGGCGCGGGTCGACGGCGATCACGGTGCCGTGCGCCGCGATCCGCAGGTCGAACGTGTCGACCGCCTTCCCGATCAGGGTCTTCGGGTCGACATCCGGGGTCGCGGTCGGGAGCGTGGCCGTCTCCGGGAAGAGCTTCGTGTTCGGCGGAGCGCCGGCGCCGGCCGCGATCGCCGCGTCGAACGCATTGGCGAGATCGACCTGGAGCGCGGCCATTGCCTTGTCGACCTCGGCCTTGCTGACCTGCGGCGTGACGCTATGGGTGCCACCGCTCGTCGGCGCCGGGTTGTTGACGCGCAGGAGGACGGGATCCTGGCCCTGCGGAACGACCCGGATCGTGTTTGCCGGAACGTTGCCGGCCAGGCCCGGTTTCGTCGCGACGACGGGCACGGAGTCCGACGTCGGCTG
>DATNBW010000213.1:0-3013 GCA_035607275.1 Verrucomicrobiia bacterium
TTGGCGTAGCCCATCGGCACGATCGGCGTCGCGGGCCGGGCGGCCGCGATCTCCTCGATCAGACGCAGGCTGCCCTCGAGGGTCGCGCCGTTGCGGAGCGCAACCTGCGACGCGCGCTGGAGGGTTGCGCCGTCGGCGAGCGGGTCCGAGTACGGCAGGCCGATCTCGAGGACGTCCGCTCCGCCGTCGATCGCGGCCAGGGCGATGCGCAGGCTCGTGGCCGCGTCCGGATAGCCGGCGACGACGTACGGGATCAGCGCGATCCGGCCGGCTGCGCGGGCTGCGTCGAAGGCCGCACCGATCCGGCGGGCGCCGGCGGTGGCATTCGTGCCCGTCGCCGCGCCCGTTGCCGCGCCCGGATTCGTGCCCGTTGACGCCGGCGACGCCTCGATCGCGCTCACGTCCCGTGCTCCTCGAGCCACTGCCCGAACGCGGCGAGGTCCTTGTCGCCCCGTCCCGACAGCCCGACGAGGACGACGGTCTCCTCCGGCCACGGTCGCCGGTCCGGTGCGCCACCGACGCCGGCCAGCAGCCGCGGCAGGACGGCGAGCGCGTGGGCGCTCTCGAGGGCCGGGAGGATTCCCTCGGTTCGCGACAGCCAGCGCATCGCCTCGAAGGCCTCGCCGTCGGTCGCCGCCTCGACCTCCAGCCGGCCGGCGGCGGCGAGCCCGGCGATCTGCGGCCCGACGCCCGGGTAGTCGAGCCCGGCCGACGCCGAATGGGCCTCGACGACCTGGCCGTCCGCGTCCTGGAGCATCATCGAGCGCGAGCCGTGAAGGATCCCGGGGCTGCCGCCGGCGAGCGCGGCGGCGTGCTTCCCGGTCGCGATGCCCTCCCCCGCCGCCTCGGCCACGGCCAGCCGGACGTCCGTCTCGCCGATGAACCGATCGAGCAGGCCGATCGCGTTCGAGCCCCCGCCGACGCAGGCGAGGGCAAGGTCCGGGAGGCGTCCCTCGACGTCGGTGACCTGGGCCGCCGCCTCGTCGCCGATCCGCCGCTGGAGGTCGCGGACGATCGTCGGGTATGGGTGGGGGCCCATCGCCGAGCCGAGGACATAGTGGGTCGTCTCGACGTTCGTCACCCAGTCGCGCATCGCGTCGTTCACGGCGTCCTTGAGGGTCGCGGTCCCCGACGTGACCGGCCGGACCTCCGCCCCGAGCGCGCGCATCCGGAGGACGTTCGGCTGCTGGCGCTCGATGTCGACCGCGCCCATGAACACGACGCACGGCAGGCCGAGGAGCGCGCAGGCGGTCGCGGTGGCCACGCCGTGCTGGCCGGCGCCGGTCTCGGCGATCACCCGGTCCTTGCCGAGGCGCCGGGTCAGGAGCGCCTGGCCGAGGGCGTTGTTGATCTTGTGGGCCCCGGTGTGGGCGAGATCCTCACGCTTCAGGTACAGCCGGAGCCGACGCGGGAGGTGAGCCGTCGGGTCGAGGGCGACCGCCCGCTCGAGGGCTTCGTAGGCGAGCCGATCGGCGCGGTAGAGCGCGGTCGGCCGGCCGGCGTAGCGTCCGAGGAGCTCGCGCAGCTCCGACCAGAACACGGGGTCGTGGCGGATCGCGACATACGCGGTCTCGAGCTGCTCGAGGGCCGCCATCAGGGTTTCCGGCACGTAGCGCCCGCCGAACTCGCGGTCGACGCCCCAGCGGCCGGCGGCGTCGGCGACGAGGAGGCCCGCCGGGACCGGCGTCGGACGGACGGCGAGGTTCGGCCGATCGAGGCGTGCGGCATGAGCCCGCTTGACGAAGAGCGCGACGCGCAGCGGGTCCTTCGTCCGGCGCTGGCCGGCGACCGCGGGACGCTCGGTGCCGGAGGCCGAGTCGACGCCGAGGGCGGCGACGCCCGCGAGGGCCGCGCCGACGTTCGCCGGATCGAGGCCACCGGCCAGCAGGATCGGGACCTCGCGGGCGACCGCGGCAGCCAGCTCGGTCGCGACCCGGATCCCGGTCCCGCCCGGGTGCGGCCCGCCGGCCGCATCGAGGAGGATGCGCTCCGCCCCGGCGTCGAGGAACGTGTGCGCGAGGCCCACGACCGACGCCGCGTCGTCCTCCCCGGACACCCGGAGCGCCTTCCACGCCGGCCGGCCGGATGCCGCGATGTCATCGGTCGACTCGTCGCCGCTGAACTGGACGGCGTCCGGGTCGAGCGCGGCGATGATCTCGGTGATCCGCCGCCGGCCGGCGTCCGCGGTGATCGCGACCACCCGTGGCCGGGCCGTCGTGAGGGAGCGCGCGATCCGGGCGAGGGCCACCGCCTCCTCGAGGGCGAGCTCGCGGGGCGTGCCCGGGACGAGGTTCAGGCCGATCGCGTCGGCTCCGCTGCGGACCGCGGCGAGGACGCCCTCCGCGTCGGTGACCCCGCAGACCTTCACGAAGGCGGTGGCCGCGCGGTTGGCCGGGTCCGTGGGAACGCGGCCGGCGGTCACGAACGAGCGTGCTGCCGCGGCCGGGTCGGCGGCCCGGACGAGGGCCTCGCCGACGAGCGCCGCATCGAACCCGACGGCCCGCCAGGCGGCGACCGTCGATGGATCGCGGACACCGGATTCGGCGACGACGAGCCGGTCGCCGGGCACGAGCTCGCGCAGCCGGATCGCCCGGTCGGGATCGACGGCGAGGGTCCGCAGGTCGCGGTTGTTGATCCCGATCAGGCGCGTCCTGGTGGCCAACGCCCGCTCGAGCTCGCGCTCGTCATGGGCCTCCACGAGCGGCTCCAGCCCGATCTCCAGCGCCCGTTCGACGAGCCCGGCCAGGCGCTTCCGCGGGTGGAGCACGGCGAGCAGCAGGACGAGGTCCGCGCCGGCCGCCCGGAGATGGGGCAGCTGGATCTCCTCGACGACGAACTCCTTGGCGAGGACGGGGATCGAGACCGCGGCCCGGACGGCGCGCAGGTCGTCGACCGAGCCGCCGAACCAGTGCGGCTCGCACAGGACGGAGATCGCCGCCGCGCCACCGGACTCGTACGCGCGGGCGCGGGCGACGATGTCCTCGTCCGGCGCCGCGATCTCGCCGGCCGACGG
>DATNBW010000217.1:0-6730 GCA_035607275.1 Verrucomicrobiia bacterium
CGTCGCCACAGCCCGCCGGCCGTGTCCGCCGCGCGCACGGCCATCGCGACGTCGGCGGCGGTTCCCTGCTGGAAACGGCCGATCACGTCGCGAGTGTCGGCGGGATTGACGCTCTCGAAGGTGGCCCCCGAGGTGGAGTCGGACCACTCCCCGGCGATGAAGTGGCGGAAGGTCGGCGGGGCGCCGGGTTCGGCGCTGCCCGCCCGCGTGACGGCGGTGTCGGTCATCGCCCGAATCTACACCGCGGGTGAGGATCGCGACCGCGGGTGCGGGACCGCCGGTGATCGCCGGGTAAGCCCTCGAAGTCATGATCGTTCCTTGGACGATCAGCGAATCGGCGCATCTCTCCGGGCACTGCGTCTTCGGCGTCGGTTGCGACAGTCGGACGCGAGTGCAGCGGCCGGCATCCCGCGCGACGTCGCGATGCAGATCGAGGCCGGTCGCATCGATCGCGTCCGGTTCGGGGATATCCGACGCTACGCCGTGGCCCTTGGTGCGCGGTTCGACGGATCCGTCCTGTGGCGGGGCGCCGACCTGGACCGGATGCTGAGCCGTGGCCACGCCCGACTCCACGAAGCCATGTCAAGGTGGCTCGCGACCGTCGGAGGATGGGTCGCCGTGCCCGAGGTGTCGTTCTCCTTCCACGGCGAGCGCGGCGTCATCGACATCGTGGCCTGGCACGCTGCGTCGCGAACGCTCCTCGTCATCGAGCTCAAGACGAGGATCGTCGACATCAACGACCTGATGGCGACGATGGACATCCGGGGCCGTCTCGCGCAGCGGATCGGCCGTGATCGAGGATGGGATCCGGTGGCGGTCGGACTGTGGGTCGTCGTCGCCCCTGGTCGGACCAATGCTCGCATCCTGGCCGAGCACACGAGCGTGCTCCGGGCGAAGTTTCCGGGCGATGGGCGGCTGATGCGCCGGTGGCTCGCCCAACCTTCCGGGCGCGTCGCCGCGCTGAGTTTCATGCCACAAGTCCGCTTGGGCGACCTTGAGCAGGGTTCGACGACGCCGCGGCGGGTCCGTCGGTCGGTCGTGAGCGTGGATCGGGAGGTGGCGGGGCCTGGGAGGCCTCGAGAACCGCGGATCGGAGTGGCATTTCGGGACTAAGGTCGCTGGAGACGACTTCTGGCAAGGTAGGCGCCAAGTGCGGCCGGCGCGGGGGCGAGGCGACGGCGAGGCGCGCACCGGGCGGCGCCGGCGCTCAGCCCCTGAGCACGTCGTCCGCGACGATCAGGCGGTGGATCTGGTTCGTGCCCTCGTAGATCTGAGCGCCCTTTGCATCGCGCATCAGGCGCTCGATCCCGGTCTCCCGCGAATACCCGCTCGCGCCGAACAGCTGGACCGCCTCGGTCGCGACGCGCATCGCCGTGTCGGAGGCCGTCCACTTCGCCAGCGACGAGGCGACCCCGATCGGCTCGCCCCGATCCTTCATCGCCGCAGCCTGGCGCGTCAGGGCTCGTGCCGCCTCGACGTCCCGTGCCAGCTCGGCGACGAGGAACCGCAGTCCCTGCTGCTCGGCGAGAACCCCACCGAACGCCTTCCGCTGGCGGAGATACGCCGCCGCCTGCTCGAGTCCAGAGCGGGCCAGCCCGACGCACGCCGCAGCGATCGAGATCCGACCCTCGGCCAGGGCCGACAGCGCGATCCGGTAGCCCTCGCCTTCCGCCCCGAGCCGGTTCGCGACCGGCACGAAGCAGTCCTCGAACACGAGCTCGGCGGCCGGGCACGCCCGGATCCCCATCTTCTTCTCGTGGGCCCCGAACGTGAAGCCGGCCATGCCCTTTTCGACGAGGAACGCGCCGATCCCCTTCGACCCGGCCGAGGGGTCGACGGACGCAAACACGAGATAGCGATCCGCCTCCGGGGCGTTCGTGATCCAGATCTTCGTTCCGGTCAGGCGATAGCCCTCGGGCGCATCCGCCGGGCCGGCCCGCTCGGCCCGCGTCCGGATCGCCGCCGCGTCGGAGCCGGCGTGCGGCTCGGTCAGGGCGAACGCGCCGAGCGCCTCGCCCGCGACCATCGGGCCGAGCCAGCGTGCCCGCTGCTCCTCGGTTCCCCAGGCCACGACCGGGTACTGCGAGAGGATGTGCACGGACAGCGTCACCGCCGTCGCCATGTCGGCCGCGCCGAGCTCCTCCATCACGAGCGACCAGCCGAGATAGCTGAACCCGGATCCGCCGACCGATTCCGGGAGCGGGGCGCCGGTCAGCCCGAGCTCACCCATCCCGGCGAAGATCGAGCGATCGAACCGCTCAGCCTCGTCGCGCTCGATCGCGGTCGGGGCGACCGATCGCTGGGCGAACGCCCGAGCGGTGTCGCGCAGCAATCGCTCCTCGTCGGTCAGCGGCCAGGACAGGCGCGGCTCCTTTCGAGCTGTGACCGATTCGATTGGTACGGGAACGCACGTATGACGGCACCGCCTCGGGCCACGGGCGACCCAGCCGTCCGAGGGGCGGATCGGCGGGCTCGGTAGGTAGGATAGCCACGTGAGTGCCGATCGGATCGTCGCCGGCCCGTCATCGGCGGCAGGAATCTCCGATGCAGCGGCTCCATGGGCGGACGACGCGGTGCGCGCCGAGCTGGTCCAGCAATCGTTGGACGCCCTGGTCGTCACCGATACCGAGCTCCGGGTGCGCCTCTGGAACCCGGCGGCCGAGCGCCTGTACGGGATCCCGGCAAGCCTGGCGATCGGGCAGATGTTCACTGCGGTCATCGCGACCCTCGATCTCGATGGCACACCCGTCGACGACGGTGTCTCCCGCACGGAGCTCGACACGACCGGTGTCTGGCGCCAGCGGGTGATCCATCGGCCGGTCATCGGACCGATGGCCGGCCAGGAAGTGGTGGCCGACGTCCTGGTGACCCTCCTGCGCGGACCCGACGGCCGACCGACGGGCGCGCTCGGGGTGAACCGCGACGTCACCCACTCGGCCCGTCTCGAGGCGGAGCTGGCCGCCCTGGGGTCGCTGGTCATCGCGACAGATCGAGCCCGGTCCAAGGCCGAGGTCGCCGAGGCCGCGCTCGGCATCCTCTGCCGGTCGACCGGCGCGGATGCGGGGCTGGTCACCTCGATGGATACCGTGTACGAGGCCACGGCGCATGTCGGCGTCGAGCCGGCCACGATCGAGGTCATCCTCAATTACGGCCAGCTGGGCGGCCCGCTCGCTCACGCCCTGGAGGCACCGGATGCCTACGTGAGCGCCGACGTCGCGACGGCGCCCCTGCGCGAGGATGTGCGTGCGGCCGTCCTGGCCGACGGGATCGAACACCTCGTCGTGGTGGGCCTCCGGCTGTCGGGACGGTTGACCGGGATCCTCGCTCTCGGCTGGCGGAAGCGCGCCCCGCGCGAGCCATCGCGGGCGATCGTCCACCAGGCGGCCGCCCTCGTCGCGGCCGCCATGGAGAATGCGCGGCTCCTGGCGGCCGTCGAGAGCGGGTTGCGCGAGGAACGGATGCTCACCCATCGGATGCGCGCGCTCGTCGAGCTGACCCGCCTGCGTGACACGGCCGGCACGGGATCCAGCAGCCTCGAGCGGCTCATGGCCGACGTCGACTCGGTCATCGGCGGCGATGGGACGAGCCTCGTGTCGATCGTCGATGACCACCTCGTGCTGGCCGCCGTCCATCGTGTCGACCCGTCCTGGGCGATGCCGCTCATGGACAAGCCGCTCTCCTCGCTGCCGATCGCCGCGCGCCTGCTCGACGGCGCCCAGTCGGTCCTCGTCCCGCTCGACGTGGACCACGTCAGCCGTGGGGCCGCTGCCGCGACGGCCGAGCAGGGCTATCGGACCCTCGCAGCATTTGCCATCCGTGACGACAGCGAGCTCGTCGCCATCCTCATCGCGGTCTTTCGACGCACAGCCGACGAGCTCGACATGGACGAGCGGACCCTCGACGCGATCGGCCGGGTGCTCGACATCTCGTTCGCCAACAGGCGGCTGCGCGAGGCGATCGTCGCCGGAGAGCGGCGCTACCGCGAGCTGTTCGAGTACGCGCCCGATGCGTTGCTCGTCCAGTCTCTCGACGACGTCATCCTCGACGCCAACCCGGCGGCCCATCGGATGTACGGCGAGGGCCTGATCGGCAGGCGGGCGGAAGACCTCGGCGTCACGCCACCGGTGGCCGCTCCGATCCAGTCCGACGACAGTTCGGTCGTCGTCCGGAGCTCCACCGGGATCGGCCGCCGGCTCGACGGAACGACCTTTCCCGAGGAGGTCGAGCTCCGGACGATCGAAATCGACGGCGAGCGCAGGGTCATGGCGATCGTTCGCGACCTGACCGAGCGGACCAGGATCCAGGCCGAGCTGATCCAGGCCCAGAAGATGGAGGCGATCGGCCTGCTCGTGGCCGGCGTCGCCCACGAGCTCAACAACCCCCTGGCCGCGATCGTCGCCTTCAGTCAGCTGCTGCGGACCGATCCCGACCTGCCGACCGACCTTCGAGGCCAGGCCGACCTCCTCGTCCAGGAGGCGAACCGGACCCGGGTCATCGTCCAGAATCTCCTCGACTTCGCCCGTCAGCGGCCCCCCGAGCGAGTGGAGACCGAGCTTCGCCCGCTCGTCGACAGCATCCTCGGACTGCAGTCGTACGTGCTCCTCCGGAACCAGGTCAAGGTCGAGGTCGACATCCCGGACGATCTCCCATCGCTCCTCGTCGACCGGTCGCAGGTCCAGCAGGTCCTGATCAATCTCACGGTCAACAGCGCTCAGGCGATCCGCAGCGCCGGCCGGCCGGGATCGATCCGGATCGAGGCCCGGGCGATGTCCGACGCACACGGTCCGACGGTCAGGATCGCGATCTCCGACGACGGGCCCGGCATCGCGCCGGAGATCGTGGACCGTCTCTTCATGCCGTTCCTCACGACCAAGGAACCGGGTATGGGCACAGGTCTCGCCCTCTCGGTGTCCTTCGGGATCATCGCCGGCCACGGGGGGGCGCTGCGCTATGAGCCGAGCTCGACCGGGGGTGCCACGTTCGTGATCGAGCTGCCCGTCGGCCGCGACGAGCACGGCCGGGTGCGCGACCCGGTGCCCGTGCCCGAGGCGGTGCCCGTGGCGGAGGCGGTTGCCCCGCCCGCGGCCACGCCCGACACGGCGCCCATGCCCGAGCCGGCGCCCGAGACGGAGATCGAAGACGTCGCGGCCGCCGGCTCCGGCCGGCCGCTCCGCGTTCTCGTCCTCGACGACGAGCCCTCGATCCGCGACTTCCTCGGCCGGGTCCTGACGCGTGCCGGCTACGAGCCGATTCTCACGGGAACCGGCGCGGCGGCCCTCGATGCGATCCGCGACGACCCGCCGGACGCGATCCTGTGCGACCACCGCATGGCCGGGATGAGCGGGACCGAGTTCCACGAAGCGGTCAGCGAGATCGACCCGCTCCTGGCCCGGCGGTTCGCGTTCATGAGCGGCGACGTGCTCAACCCCGAGCTCCGCGACTTCGCCGTCGCCCGCGGCGTCCAGCTGCTCGCCAAGCCGTTCGACATCGCCGCCGTCGGCTCTCTCGTGGCCGCGCTCGTGGCCGCTCGACCCGCCTGAGCCGGCCTGCCTGAGCCGGCCCGCCTGAGCCGGCTCGCCTGCGCCGTCCCGCCTGTGCCGGCCGGTCAGGCCCGCGGATACGTGTAGAAGCCGCGCCCCGTCTTCTGGCCGAGGTGGCCGGCCTCGACCAGCTCGACCAGAATCGCCGGCGGCGCGAAGTGCTCCTGCCCGAACCCCTCGTGGAGGACGCGCATGATCCCGAGACAGACGTCGAGACCGATGAAGTCGGCGAGCTCGAGCGGCCCCATCGGGTGGTTGAGCCCGACCTTGGCGCCCGCGTCGATGTCGTCCGCCGTGCCGAGACCCTCCTCGTACGCGCGCATCGCCTCCGCCAGGAACGGCATCAGGATCCGGTTGACGATGAAGCCGGGGCGATCGGCCGACACGATCACCTGCTTGCCCATCTCGGCGGCGAGCGACCGGATCGCCGTCTCCGTCGCGTCGCTGGTCGCCGACCCGCGGATCAGCTCGATCAGCGGCATGACCGGCACCGGGCTGAAGAAGTGCATCCCGAGGAACCTCGCCCGGCGCACCTCGCCGACCGCGGACGCGAGCCGGTCGATCGCGATCGACGACGTGTTCGAGGCGAAGATCGCGGCGTCGGGAGCGCGCCGGTCGATCTCCGACCAGAGCGTGGTCTTGACGTCGACGTCCTCGAAGACCGCCTCGACGACGAGATCGACGTCGTTCGCGGCGTCCAGGTCCGCCGTCGGGGCGATCCGCCCGAGCATCGCGTCCCGCTGGTCGGACGAGATCCGGCCCTTCGCGACCGAGCGCTCGAGGTTGGCGGCGATCCGGTCGCGGCCGGCGTTCGCTCGCGCGAGGTCCGGCTCGTACAGCGCGACGGATCGGCCCGTCGCGGCGAGGACCTGGGCGATCCCGTGGCCCATCAGCCCCGCCCCGGCGACCAGCACGCGTTCGTTCGTCATCGGCTCAGGCTACCGCGCCGGACCCGTAGCCGGCCGGATCGATGACGCGTCGGCCACCGACGAGGAGCGCGCAGCCCAGGGCGGCCAGCCCGGCGGAGACGAGGAAGGTCGGCCCGTAGCCCGTCGCGCCCGCGATCGAGCCCAGGGCGACGGGCGCCGCGCCGAAGGCGAGATCGAGGAAGAGACTCGCGGTCCCGACGACGGTGCCGCGCTCGCCGGGTGCGACGCGCGACACGGCCAGCGCCATCAGGGCCGGGAACG
>DATNBW010000218.1:0-6519 GCA_035607275.1 Verrucomicrobiia bacterium
GAGCCCTCGACCGGTCATGACCCAATCTCCTACTTCGCGTACTCGACGGCGCGCGTCTCGCGGATGACGGTGACCTTGATCTGGCCCGGGTAGGTCAGCTGTTCCTCGATCTTGCGGACGATATCGCGGGCGAGACGTGTCGCGGTCAGGTCGTCGATCTCCTCGGGCCGGACGAGGATCCGGACCTCGCGACCGGCCTGGACCGCGAAGGAGCGCTCCACGCCGGCGAAGCTGTCGGCGATCGCCTGGAGGTCCTCGAGCCGCTTGACGTAGGCATCCATCGTCTCGCCGCGGGCGCCCGGTCGCGATGCGCTGATCGCGTCGGCGATCTGGACGATCGGCGACTCGATGCAGGTGTACTCGATCTCCTGATGGTGGGCGCCGATCGCGTTCACGATCTTCGGCGAGAGGTTGTTGCGCTGGGCGATCGTCGCCCCGATCGCGGCATGCGGGCCCTCGATCTCGTGGTCGACCGCCTTGCCGATGTCGTGGAGCAGGCCGCCGGTCTTGGCGATCTGGATGTCGGCCCCGACCTCGGCCGCGATCACGGCGGCCAGCCGGCTCGTCTCGATCACGTGGTTCAGGACGCTCTGGCCGTAGCTCGTCCGGTACTTCAGCCGGCCGAGGAGCTTGATCAGCTCCGGTGGCAGTCCCGGAACGCCGCATTCGTAGGCGGCCGTCTCGCCGGCCTGGCGGATGATCAGGTCGACCTCCGCACGGGCCTTGGCGACGACCTCCTCGATCCGCCCCGGGTGGATCCGGCCATCGCCGATCAGCTTCGTGAGGGCCATCCGGGCGACCTCGCGGCGAACCGGGTCGAAGCCCGACAGGACGACGGATTCGGGCGTGTCGTCGATGATCAGGTCGACGCCGGTCGCCTGCTCGAGGGCTCGGATGTTGCGGCCCTCGCGTCCGATGATCCGGCCCTTCATCTCGTCGTTCGGAAGATGGACGACGGTGACCGTGTGCTCGGCGGTGTGATCCGCGGCCACCCGCTGGATCGCGGTGACGATGACGTCGCGGGCCTTCTCGTCGGCCTCCTCGCGTGCCCGTCGCTCGATCGAGCGGGCGAGCTTCACGGCGTCGTGCTCGGCTTCCTCCCGGACGGCCTCGAGCAGCAGTCCCTTGGCCTCGTCGGCGGACACGCCGCTCACCCGCTCGAGGGCGATCACCTGCTCCTGGTGGGCCCGGGCCAGCTCCTCGCGGGTCTTGTCGAGATCGCGCTCGCGGTCGAGCAGCTTCCGATCGCGCTGCTCGAGCATGTCGGTCCGCTGGTCGAGCTGCTCGTCGCGCTGGAGGAGGCGGCGCTCGAGGGCGGACAGCTCGTTGCGCTTCGCCCGGGCATCGTCCTCGGCCTCGCGCTGCATCTTGAGCTTCTCGTCCTTCGCCTCGAGGATCAGCTCCTTCTGCCGGGCGCGTGCCTCGGCCTCGATCCGGCGCGCCTCGGACTGGGCCGCCTTCATCGAATTCGAGGCGAACATGCCCCGGGCGACCATCCCGAGCACGCCTCCGCCCACGGCCGCGACGATCGCCACCGCGATGATGGTCAGTGTGTCCATCTGTTCCTCCCCGTCCGGCAGTGGGCGCCGGAGGTTGTCGATCGGTGGTGCGGCGTCGTCTCGACGGGAACGGCGACATCGACCGACGGGCCGGTCGTGGGCGATGACGAACACCGGTTACCTGGGCCGCGCCGCTCGGAACGGCGCTTCTGTGATCTGGGACGTAGCCTACTACGGTGCGGGCTCGCGAGCGGCCGGCGGGTTGCACCTCGGTTGCGCCCAGAGTGAACCGTCGGTCGATCCGGGCGGTACACCCTTGGAATCATGCGGTGCAAGCGCGAACCGGCGGCGCGTCTCCTGGCGGTCGCCGGGGTGCTCGCGACGGCGGTGTTCGTCACTGGTTGCGCGCCACAGCCGGGCGTCCTCCTGGCAGGGTTCGGAGCCGGTCCGTCGTCCACGTTCAACGCGGCCGAGGGGACGTATCACGTCCACTGGACGGCTCGGGACGTCGGCGCGACCGACCATGGCTGTCTCATCGGCCTCGCGATCGAGCAGACCCGTGCAGCGCCGGCCGCCGAGCCGCCAGCTCGTTGGGGTCGAGCTTCGTGGCGGCCGAAGCTGGTCTATCAGTCCGTGCCGGCGGGCGGTCAGCTTGCCGGAGACGCGGTCGTCCATTTCGACGCCGGCACCTACCTGGTCCGGGCCGAGGGCTCGTGCGGGTGGGAGGCCCGGATCCTGGTCGCGTCCACGGACGAGTCCATGCCGGGGCGCCCGACGCCCAACTCGCTGGAGCAGAACGGCTGACCCTGCCTGGTGTGATTGAATTCGCGCCACGCACGCGGAGGCTGATGGATCGATGAGCGCAGGCGCCCCGGCGCGGGCCGTCGAAACGGTCGTGGTCGGTGCCGGGCAGGCGGGCCTGGTGATGAGCCGCCTGCTCCGTGATGCGGGCCGCGAGCACGTCGTTCTCGAGCGGCGGTCGACGCTCGGCGGCGGCTGGCAGGACCGCTGGGACGCGTTCCGGCTGGTTTCGCCGAACTGGACGACATCTGTTCCCGGGTTCGACTATCGCGGCTCCGAGCCCGACGGATTCATGCCCCGCGACGAGGTCATCGATCACTGGCGGGCCTACGCCGCCTCGATCGCCGCCCCGGTCGAGCTCGACACCGCGGTCACCCGGCTGCGCCCGCACGACGACGGGCGGCCCGGCTTCGTCCTGGACACGAGCCGCGGGCCGATCGAGGCGCGCGAGGTGATCGTCGCCGCCGGCGGGTTCCAGGAGCCGCGGATCCCGGCCGCCGGGGCAGCGCTCTCGGCGCGGATCCGGCAGGTCCACTCGCACCACTACCGACGTGCCGACGAGCTGCCACGGGGCGCCGTGCTCGTCGTCGGCAGCGGTCAATCCGGCGTCCAGCTGGCGGAGGAGCTCCAGGCGGCGGGGCGGATCGTCTTCCTCTCGGTCGGCCATTGCGGCCGGGTCCCGAGGCGGTACCGGGACCGGGACATCTTCTGGTGGCTGCGCAGGCTGATCGTCGACGGTGAGGCCGTCGGGACGACCCTCCCGACGGTCGATCGGCTGCCCGACCCACGGATGCGCTTCGCCTGCAATCCCCACCTGTCCGGCCACGGCGGCGGCCACGAGACGAACCTCCGTCGCTTTGCCGCCGAGGGGATGCGCCTCGTGGGCCGGTTCGAGGGGGCGGATGGCGAACGCGCGCGATTCGCTGCCGACCTCGGAGCCAACCTGCGCTTCGCGGACACCTTCTTCGCCGAGCGGCTCCGCGGGCTGTGCGACACCTTCGTCGAGCGGACCGGCATCGAACTGCCGCCATCGGAGGAGGAACCGTTCGACCTCGAGGTGCCGGAGGTCACCGAGCTCGATCTCGCCGCCGAGAGCATCTCGACCGTCCTCTGGACGAGCGGCTATCGGCTCGCGTTCGACTGGATCGAGCTGCCGATCTTCGAGGACTCGGGCATGCCGGTCCACGAACGCGGCGTGACGAACGTGCCGGGACTCACGTTCCTGGGTCTGCCGTGGCAGCGCGGGATGGGCTCGGCCAACCTGGTCGCGGTCGTCCAGGACGCGGAGTATCTCGTGGAGCATCTCGCCGCCCGCCGGTAGCGGCCCGGAGCGATCGCGCCGGGTCCATCCGTCGGAGACAGCGAAGCGGCGCCGCTTGCGCGACGCCGCTTCGGGTTCCTTCGTGGGATCGAGCGGGTCAGCCGCCCGGCTTCCCGTGATGCTTCGCTGCGCGGGCGGCCTCGCGGGCCTCCCGGCGAGCTTCGCGGGCCGCGTCGCGGGCCGCCTTTGCGGCTTCGCGCGCGGCTCGCGCCGCATCCTTGTCCTTGTGGGCGGCTTCGCTGACCGCACCACCGTGGTTGCAGTTCTTGCCTCCGATGGCGTCGGACTGGGCAACCTTGGAGACGGACTTGCCGTGCGCGTTCGGCGCCTCGTCGACGACGATCGCAGCAGAGGGCTCGACGACGGGGACGACGGGAGTGGTGACGCAGACGGCCGGGGCCTCATCGGCAGCCGGTTCGGTCGCCGTGCAGTCGGTCGCCGTGTCGCCGGACTCGTCGGAGTTCTCGTCCACGTTCTCGTCGGTGTTCTCATCGACGTTCTCGTCGGTGGTCTCGTCGGCCGGGTCGCCGGAGGCGGCCGTCGTCGAGTCGCCGCTGTCGGCCTCCGGGGCCGTCGAGCTGGCGGGAGCTGCGGCAGTGTCGCAGGCCGCATTGGCGACGTTGCTCACGTAGCCGCCGTGATTGCAGTTCTTGCCGCCGACACGACCGCTCCGGGCCGCCTCGGTCACCGAGATCGTGCCGTCACCGTCGAGATCGGCCGCCGCCTCTGCGGATGCGGCTGCAACCTCGTCGGCGACGACGGTCGTCTGGCAGTCGTCGTCGATGCCGTTACCGTCGAGATCCTCGAACGTCGCGGTCGTGTCGACGACCACGGTCGGGGTCACGGGGGCCGGCGCCACGACGGCGGTCAGGATCGTGGCGGCAGCAACGACGCCGCTCAGCGTTACGGCGAGCGCGACCGCTCCGCCCCCGGCCAGCCACATGGATCGAATGCGCTTCAACATCAATTCCTGATCTCCCTCGCCCCGGAACAACAGCTGGCTCGCCGGCAGACGCCGGTCGAGATAAGTGCCGCTTCTGAGTACCCGACTCGGGGCCGGAGGGCGAGCCGTACGATGGTCCCGCGGGCGCTCGGGATCCAGGTTCTCCGGTCGGTCATGGGTCGTTCGGTGCGGTCCGGGCGGGTTGCCCCGTTGTCGCCGATCAACGGCGATTCGATCCGATCAGGGTCCGCCGTCCTCGTCCGGCTCGACGGCATTCGGCCCGGCGGCATCCGGCTGGCCTGCCGTCGCGACTGAGGCGCTCGCCTCGCGACAGGTCTCGGGATCGAAGCCGTTGCGGGCGAGGAGGGCGTAGGCCCGCTGCCGCCGCTGACGGGGATCGGCGACCCGGGCGAGCGCGCGCTCGTTGCGGGCGAGGAGCCGCCGGGCCGCCTCCAGATCGACGTCGACGACCCGCCCACCATCATCGCCAGGGCCGCCGGCCGCCCTCGCGCCGCCGGCCGCTCTCGCGCCGCCGGACGCGCGGCGTTCCTCGAGGAGCTCGTCGACAACGGCCCGATCGACGCCTTTCAGCGCCAGCTCCCGGCGCAGGGCGATCTCGCCGCGTGGCCGGGCACGGTCGCGCGACTCCACCCAGGCGCGACCGAAGGCCGCGTCGTCGAGCATGCCCAACTCCCCGAGCCGGGCGATCGCGCCTTCCACGAGGTCCGTGCGATAGCCGGCCCTCCCGAGCCGCCGGCGGACCTCGGCGACGGACCGCGACCGAGCCTCGAGAAATCGGGCGGCGGCCTCCAGGATGGCGGCGGGGTCGTCGATCGCGGCCCGCTCGCCACGCCGCTCCTCGAACGACTTCCGGGGCCGCCGGTCGGCCACCTCAGAAGGGCTTCGTGAGCATCAGGACGAGGATCGCCGTCACGAGCGCGAGCTCGTAGACATGGGTCGCGCGGACGACCGGGTCGCGCCACGCTGCGCGCAGCGCCGGCGTGACCTCGCCGGCCGTCACCGCCTCGTTCAGGGCTGCCTCGAACACGCGGCCGCGCGGCAGGAACACGAGCGGCGGCAGCGGGAATGTCGTGACGACGAGGAGGACCGAGACGAACAGCCAGTCGACGCCCGCGCCCTGGAGTGGGCCCAGGAACGGCCGCCCCTGGGCGATCGCCGCGCCGACGCCGAGCACGCCCGCGATGGCTCCGATCACGATCACGATCCGCTCGAACGGGCGCGCCGCCTTGGTCAGCGTCAGCATCTCCGGCAGCGAGTCCGCCCGCTCCGCCAGGGCGAGGACGATCCCGCGCCCGAACAGCCCGCCGAAGAAGATGATCCCGAGGAGCGCGTGGGCGAGGACGATGACCGCGGCCACGGCCGGACCTACTCCGCCTCTTCGATGCCCTCGACCGGCAGCTCGACCTCGTCGATCTTGCCGCGGATCCGGGTGTCGATCACGGCCGCGATGTCCGGGTTCGCGCGGAGGAAGTCCTTCGACGCCTCTCGACCCTGGCCGAGCCGGGTCTCGTCGAACGTGAACCACGCGCCGGTCTTGGTCACCACGCTCATCGCGACGCCGACGTCCAGCAGGCCGCCTTCCTTCGAGACGCCCTCGCCGTACATCACGTCGAACTCGGCGACGCGGAACGGCGGCGCCACCTTGTTCTTCACGACCTTGACGCGGACGCGGTTGCCGACGGAGTCCGTGCCGCTCTTGATCGTCTCGACGCGGCGGATGTCGAGCCGCACGCTCGCGTAGAACTTCAGGGCGCGGCCGCCCGGCGTCGTCTCGGGGTTGCCGAACATCACCCCGATCTTCTCGCGCAGCTGGTTGATGAAGATGAGGCTCGTCTTCGACTTCGAGACCGCACCGGTCAGCTTCCGCAGGGCTTGCGACATCAGCCGCGCCTGCAAGCCCATCTGCGCATCGCCCATCTCTCCTTCGATTTCCG
>DATNBW010000282.1:0-4194 GCA_035607275.1 Verrucomicrobiia bacterium
GTTGCCAACGGCCCGCCGGACGTGACAACGCGATGAACCCTCCGGGACGCCGCCCCGGAGCCGCCCGCGCCGGCGACCTCAGGCCACTTTCATCGCAGCCTAAGGCCGCTCGAAGATCGAAGGCGAATCTGTCTTCCGACACTAATTCCGCATGAATTCACCCCGCGGAGTTCGAATAGGAGACAAGTCGAAGCAATTCCACGCCGCCGCCGGCAGCACGTCCGGCATTGCTTGCCCCGCGGCGTTCGATCCGTCGCGTCCACCGTCCTTCAACACCCTGTCATCGGAGTAGAACCACCATGAGAAGTCCCAAAACGGCGGTCCTGGCCCTGTGCCTTGCCGCATTGACCGCGGTTTCGGTCCCGGGGTTGGCCCTGGCCGCGTCCGCCAACGACAGCTTCGCCCTGCCCGTCGTGAGCGGCTCGGCCAACATCGGCGGCTGGAAGGTCGTCGGCGTCGAGCCGACCACCGGCACCGTCTTCGACCTCGACATCACCGCTCACGCGACCTGGACCGGCAGCCTCGCGGCCGCCGTGGGCTGGGACACGAACGATGTCCGCCAGGGCGGCGACCTCGACGTCAGCCGCGTCTCGCCGATCCAGTCCGGTCACATCAACGTCCTGTGGGCGATCACCGGCACCGTCAGCCCGCTCGGCCTGGGCGACATCGACATCGGGACGATCCCGTTCGCCGCCGACAACGTCGGCTGCATGCCGCTCCTCGCCGGGAGCTCCTACGACTGCACCGCCAGCTCGCCCCAGGTCTCGGTCGTCAACACACCCGGCGTCCCGAACAGCCCCTACGTCAAGTTCGCGCTGGAGGCGACGTTCACGATCACGCCCGAGGGCGCGACCGCCAGCCGCAGCCTGTCGATCAACGGCGTTCCCGCTGTCTCCGACGCCGACGTCTCGCTGACGAACGCGCCGCAGCTCGAGTCCGCCGACATCCCGTGTTCCGCCCCGGTCGGCGCCGACGTCGCGTACTCGCTGAGCGACGTCCATTACACGCCCGATGTCCACGTGGCCCAGGGGCCGCACATCATCATCGGCCTGCGCGACGGCGCCTTCGGGGCCATCGAGCTGCCGGCCCTCTACGACGCTCCCTACGGCTTCCAGGTCCAGACCGATCCGTTGTTCGACCTCACGGGCAATGGCCACACGACCGACCTCGGCACGATCCAGGCCAACAACATCGCGCCGGCCGCCGACCCCGGCCAGTCGATGTACACCGGCACCCAGGGCGCGCCGATCACCTTCGTCGGCCTCAACAGCAGCAGCGCGTGCGGGTTCCCGACCCTGCGCTGGGACTTCTCGGACGGCGGCGTCGCCTACGGAGGTCTCCCGCAGCACACGTTCCAGGGCTCCGGCCTGTACAGCGGCCTGCTGACCGCGACCGATGCCACCGGCCTGACCAGCAGCGCGGCCTTCGCGATCCAGGTCGCCAATGCCGATCCCATCGCCAATGCCGGCCCGGACACCTCGGCCGCATGGGGCAAGCCCGTCCAGTTCAACGGCAGCGCCGTCGACGGCGCGGATGATCTCGCGACCCTGAGCTACGCCTGGTCGTTCGGCGACGGTTCGCCGTCGGCGACCGGCGGCCCGAGCGTCATCCACACCTACGCCGCGCCGGGCGTCTACACCGCGACCTTCACCGTCAAGGACAAGCACGGTGCGATCGGCTCGGACACGCGGACCGTCACCGTCGGGCAGCGCTCGACCACGGGTTCGTTCCTCGGCTCCAACGGCACCTACGACACGGCCGGCTCGCTGAGCGCGTCGTTCGCCGATCAGTTCGGCAACCCGGTCGTCGGTCGGACGATCCAGTTCTCGGTCGACGGCAACGGCGTCGGCTCGGCCCAGACCAACGCGTCCGGCGTCGCGACCCTCGCCTGGACCCCCGCGGTCAACGCCGGCAGCCACAACGTCAGCGCCGCGTTCGCCGGTGACAGCTCCTACGGGGCTGCGACGGCCAACGGCTCGATCACGGTCGACAAGAAGGCGACCTCGGTCGTCTACAACGGATCCCTGAGCGGCGGTCCGAACAAGTCCGTCACCCTGCAGGCCGTCCTCAAGGACGCGACCGGCAAGGCGCTCGCCGGCCGGACGATCACCTTCAAGCTCGGCACGCAGACCGCCTCGGCCGTCACCGATGCCAACGGCGTGGCGAAGACCACCCTCCAGCTCACCCAGAAGAACGGCAACTACTCGCTGACGGCGACCTTCGCGCCGACAGGCCTCGACGATCTCCGCTACACGGGAGGCGCCGCGGCTGCGACGTTCAGCCTGAAGAAGTAACCCCTCGCGCCACCCTGAGCTCACGGCCCGGCCGATCTTCGGCCGGGCCGTTCTTCGTGTTCGTTCGTTGCCGGGGGGCGCCCGCGAGCCGGGCCCTACGGCCGAACGACCTTCACGAGCTCGAGCTTCTCGTCGCCGCCCGCGACGTCGGCCTCACGGACCTCGCCGGTCCCCTTGACGTAGGCCTTCTCGCTCAGGACGTCGGGCTCGAGAGGCGTCCACTCGGCCGTCAGGAGGGCGCCGCTGAACGAGCCGATCGGGACCTTGACCTTCGCGTCGGTCAGGAGGACGACGAAGTGGTCCTCGGCCTGGCCCGGGTAGAACTCCTGGCTGCCCGAGTCGCCCACGGTCGGGTTGGCCGGCATGAAGATCCCGGGCCGGGCGCCATCGACCCCGCTCTCCCACGATCCCTCGGTGCTGACGACCTTCCCGCCGTCGAGCTCCTGGGTCGCCTCGCCGAAGTACCAGACGTTGCCGGCGCGGTCCTGGACGTACCAGTCCTCGGTCGTCTCGGCGAGGTCGCCGCCGAGGGTGAGCTCGTCCTGGATGACGACGCAGGTCACGCCGGCGACCACCTTCGTCCGGCTCGTCACGGTGAACGTGTCGACGGCCGTCTCGCCGTCCTTGATCCCGCGGTATGTCAGGACCGTGCCCGGGAGCAGCGGGAACCACGGATTGTCGATCGTGGAGACGAAGTTCGCGGGGTCGATCGGCGTGCCGGCGCCGCCCGACGAGCCGGGGCCGCTGCTCTCGGAGGCGGCGCTGCTCGGAGCCGCGCTGGCCGAACGTCCGGATCCGGGGCTCGAGGCCGCAATCGAGGGCGGGCCCGCCGAGCCCGGCTGGCCGGCCGAGGCCGGCGGAGACGATGGGGTCGACGAGCCGCACGCGCCGGCCAGCAGGGCGACCAGCGCAACCAGCGTGGCGAGGGTGGGTCGGGGGCGATTCACGGCAGCCTCCTTGCGCATCGGGCCGCGGTGGTCTCAGCCGCGGCGGTACGTCGCGGTCAGCGATGCCCGGCCGAGCACCGTCGTTCCCGCGCCACCGAGCGCGCCGCGCACGGCGCCGCCGGACGGATGGCCGCTCAGCCCGAGCGGCGCGCCGAGCGCGCTGAGCGTGAACCGGTACTGGTGCGTGCCCGACGGCGGGCACGGTCCGCCCCAGCCGGGATCGCCGAAGTCGTTGCGCCCCTGCTGCGGCGACGCCGCGGACGGGGAGACGTCACGCGGAAGCGAGCCGTCGGCACCGGGCAGGTCCAGGACGATCCAGTGGACGAAGTCGCGGGCATCGGGGTCGTCGACGAGCAGGACGAGGGCCGCGGTCCCGGCCGGGACGCCGCTCCAGGCGAGTGGCGGCGAGACGTTCACTCCGTCGCAGGAGAACTCGCGCGGGATCGCGTCGCCGGCGCCGAACGCGCTCGAGAGGAGGCGGAACGGGCCGGTCGCGATCGACGATGGGGCGGGGCTGGACGACGCAGACGAGGGCGTGGCCGACATCGGGCTGACCTCCGGGGACGGTGCGCCCGACGCCGCAGATGCCGTCGCCGCTGCGAGCGATCCTCCACTCGGACCGGCGCTCGACGAGGCGCTCGGCTGACCGCCCGACGAGCAGGCGGCCAGCCCGATCGAGAGGGTCAGAGCGGCTGCGACACGGGGCGCGAGACGCATGACTGTCGTCGGTCAGCATGCGACGGACGGCGAATCCCGGCAACCGCTCCGTGGGGCCGTGTCGACGAGCCCCGGGTGTCGCTAGGCCGCGACGGCACCCGGCGCGAGTGGTCAGCCGGCGGGCAGCACCGCGGCGGGCGGGACCATCAACATCGCGATCAACCCATGGGTCGGCTACGAGGCCGACGCCGCGGTGGTCGGCTACATCGCCAAGTCCAAGCTGGGCTTCACCGTCA
>DATNBW010000279.1:0-16916 GCA_035607275.1 Verrucomicrobiia bacterium
CCCGGTCGCGAGCGCCGCCCCGATCTTCCACGCGCTGATGATCAGTGGGTAATTCCAGGGCACGATCGCGGCCACGACCCCGATCGGCTCGCGGGTCACGAAGGACAGCGCGTCGGGCCCGGTCGGGCCGACCTCGCCGTAGACCTTGTCGATCGTCTCCGCGTACCACTGGATCGTGTTCGCGGCCGACGGGACATCGACGGCGAGCGTGTCGCGGATCGGCTTGCCGACGTCGAGCGACTCGAGGAGGGCCAGCTCATCGCGCTGCTCGCGGATCCGTTCCGCGAAGCGGAGGAGCACCTTCTTGCTGTCGGCGGGGGCGCGGTCGGCCCAGCGCCGGTCATCGAACGAGGCGCGCGCCGCGGCGACCGCCCGCTCGACGTCCTCCGGGCCACCCGACGCGACCTCCGCGATCGTCGAGCCGTCGCGGCCTGCGACGTCGGCGAACGTCTCGCCCGACGCCGCCGCCACGAACCGACCGTCGATGAACGCATCGGTCTGCGGCGTGACGGCGGCGGCACGCGCGATCCACTCCTCGGCTGAGACCCGCGCGCGCTCGGCCGTCCCGCTCACGCCGCGTACCTCCTGATCGCGGCCTCGTCGAGGACGGCACCGATGCCCGGCGCCGACGGGACGCACAGCATCCCGTCCGAACGTGGCCGGATCGGCTGGGCGAGGAAGGCGTCGCGTCGCTCCGGGGTCCAGCCGGGCGGATCGTACGGGAACTCCAGGAACGGCCCGCCGCCGACCCCGGCGGCCACCTGCAGGTTCGCGAGCAGCCCGATGCCGTTCGTCCACGTGTGCGGGCTGTACCAGCGGCCCTTCGCCAGCGCGAGCTCCGCGAGCCGCCGCCCATTGGACATGCCCGCCGCGAGGACGACATCCGGCTGGTGCACGTCGAACGCGTCTGCGTCGAGGGCGGCCTCCAGCTCCCGATACGTGCGGGTCATCTCGCCGCCGGCGATCCGGATCCGGGGCACCGCCGCTCGCAGCGAGGCGAGACCCGCCAGATCGGAACCGTCGAGTGGCTCCTCGAGCCAGAGCACGTCGAGCTCGGCGAGCCGTTCGGCGATCGATCGGGCGGTCGACACGTCGATCGATGGGCTCACGTCGCCGGCCATCCGCCAGCCCTGGTTGAGGTCGACCATGATCTCCATCGAGTCGCCGACCTGGTGGCGTGTGGCGGTGACCGCGGCGATGCCTTCCTCGAGCCGGTCCGGGGTGCGTGGATCGATCCGGATCTTCAGGGCGCGAAAGCCCTCTTCACGCAGCCGCAGCGCCGCCTCCGCCCGGGCCGCCGGCGGCAGGAGCATCCCGCTCGACGCGTAGGCCGGGATGCCGTCGAGCTTGCCGCCGAACAGCGACGCGACGGGCAGCCCCGCGACCTGCCCGGCGATGTCCCAGAGCGCGACCTCGAGCGGCCAGTAGCGTCCGGCGTGGAAGTCGATCGTCTCGAGCGACCGGACGTGGCGCGCGATCGCCAGCGGGTCCTGGCCGACGAACAGGTGCTCGAATGCGGCGAACCCGTCCATCGTGTCGCCCGATCCGATCCCGACGACGCCCTCGTCGGTCTCGACCCGGACGATCGTGACCGGGAACGACCTCCGCGGGACGGGGTCCCACGCGGCGGGGAACGGCGGATCGAGCGGAACCGACAGCCGATCGATCCTGATGGCGCTGATCTTCATGCCCGGGCAGTATCGCCGACGATCCGGCCCTCGGTCTCGGCGGTGCTCGTCACGGACCCTCGCGCAGCCAGACCCGGAGCGGGCCGACCGTCGCGAACCCCGCTGCGGTCGCGGCTTCCAGCCTCGTGTCGCTCAGGTAACCGACGATCGGGCGATCCGGGAACCGCTCGACGATGGCGGCCGCGGCGTCGACGAACGCGTTGGCGAACGCGGCGCCCGGGACGTCGTCCTCGGCTCCGACCGCGAACACGTTGGAGATCCCGACGGCCGCGTCGCCCTCGGTGGCGATCGCTCCCGCCATCCGCCGGCCGTTCCGATCCCGGCCGGACAGG
Organism: Verrucomicrobiia bacterium; assembly: GCA_035607275.1. GTDB lineage: Bacteria > Chloroflexota > Limnocylindria > Limnocylindrales > CSP1-4 > CF-46. The sequence goes on from DATNBW010000279.1 coordinate 2,021, forward strand.
ATCGCGACGGACGGCTGCTCGAGCAGAGCCGGCGCGATGATCGATCCCGCGCCATGGTCGAGGGACCACGCCACGAGTTCGTCCGGCCGGTCGACGCGCTCCCACTCGAGCACGGTCGGACCACTCGGCGGCTCCGGTGAACGAAGGATCCATGCCGCGTGAAACAGCACTTCGAACCCGGCGGCCGCCAGGTCGAGGGTCGCGAAGCTGTCCTTGACGGAGCAGCCGGCCCCCCGATCGATCCGCGCCAGCAGCTCCTCCGCCGCGACGTCCGCCGAGAGCGTGACCGCATCCGGATACATCGGCGGCGTGCGCCGCGGGCTGACCCAGGCGTCTGCGTCGAAGCGGCCCGTGATCGCGTGCGTGGCGCACACGAGGTGGCACCACTGCGCGTTGTCGCTCACGGCTGCGGCAACGGCCGCACGGCCATCCATACCCCAAGCGTCGCACAGGATTCCCGAGCCCGGACCGTTCCGGGATGCGCTACTGTCGCCATTCCAGCCGCGCATCCACGTCCGACCCGCCCGCCAGTAGGATCGAAGCGCCGATGGCCGACCAGCATCGCCAGGCCGCGGTCGTCGAGTTCGACCACGTCACGAAGCGCTACGACGCTCCGAGCGCCAGGGACAAGGGCAAGCCCGTCCCGGGCGCGGTCAACGACCTGTCGCTCAAGGTCCCCGCGGGCAAGATCTGCATCCTCGTCGGTCCGTCGGGCTGCGGCAAGACGACGTCGCTCAAGATGGTCAACCGGCTGATCGAGCCGACGTCCGGACGGATCGTCATCGATGGGGTGGATGCCGGCACGCGCGAGTTGACCGAGCTCCGGCGGAGCATCGGCTACGTGATCCAGCAGGTCGGCCTGTTCCCCCACCAGACGATCGGCGACAACGTCGCGACCGTCCCGCGCCTGCTGGGCTGGCCGAAGGCCCGGCTCCAGGAGCGGTCCGAGGAGCTCCTCGGGCTCGTGGGCCTCGATCCGGCGAAATATCGCGACCGCTACCCGAGCCAGCTGTCCGGCGGCGAGCGGCAGCGGGTCGGGGTCGCCCGCGCGCTGGCCGCGGATCCGCCGATCATGCTCATGGACGAGCCCTTCGGGGCGGTCGACCCGATCGTCCGCGACCGCCTCCAGAACGAGTTCCTGCGGCTCCAGGAGACGATCGCCAAGACGATCCTGTTCGTGACCCACGACATCGACGAGGCGATCAAGATGGGCGACCTCGTCGCGGTCTTCCAGACCGGCGGGATCCTCGCCCAGTTCGGCCGGCCGCTCGACATCCTCGCCGCGCCCGCGTCGGAGTTCGTCGCCCGCTTCGTCGGCCAGGACCGCGGTCTCAAGCGCCTGTCGCTCCTGCGCGTGGCCGACGTCCCCCTGCGGCCGGCGGTCACCGGTCGAGCCGGCGACAACGCCGCGGACGCCCGGCATCGGGCCATGGACGACCCGCTCCGCTACCTGCTCCTGATCGATTCGGGCAACCGCCCGATCGGCTGGATCGCCCACGGCGACATCCCGAACGAGGGCGGCCTGGCCGAATCGATGGCCAACCCGAGCTCGCCGATCCTGAACAAGCGGACGACCCTCAAGGACGCCCTCTCGATGATGCTCGACGCCGACGTCCAGACCGGGATCGTCGTCGACCGGACCGGCGCGGTCCAGGGCCTCCTCTCGATCGACACGATCGCCGACAAGATGCGCGAAGGCGAGCACGCCGCCGTCTTCGACCAGGCGCCGCCGCCGGAGCCCGAGATCGGCGACCCCGATCCGGCCGACGACCCGGGGGCGACGCCGGACGCAATCGAGGCGGAGGTCTGAGATGCCGCCCGGCACGAAGGTCTTCGACTTCGACTGGCTGTTCGGGCACTTCGGCCAGATCGGGGAGCGGCTCGTTCAGCACCTCCAGCTGACGATCCTGCCGCTCGTCCTGGGGATCATCATCTCGCTGGTCCTCGCGGTCTGGGCCGTCCGCCAGCCGAGGGTCTATGCGCCCGTGACCGCGATCACGGGTCTGCTCTACACGATCCCGAGCCTGGCGGCGTTCGCCGTGCTGAGGCCGATCACGGGGCTGTCGCTGCTGACCGCGATCATTCCGCTGACCACGTACACGCTCCTGATCCTCTTCCGGAGCTTTGCCGCGGGATTCACGGCGGTCCCCGCCGAGATCCTCGAGGCCGCCGAGGGGATGGGTTACACCCGCCGCCAGCGGCTGTTCCGCGTCGAGTTGCCACTGGCCGTCCCGCTGATCATCGCGGGCGTCCGGCTGGCGAGCGTGACGACGATCGGGCTCGCGACGATCGCGGCCGTCCTCGGCGACGCGTTCGGCGGGCTCGGGCAGCTCATCACCGAGGGCATCCAGGGCTTCTTCCCGACGAAGTACCTCCTCGGCGCGGCCCTCTCGGTCCTCCTTGCGTTCGCGGCGGACTTCCTGTTCGTGAGGTTCGAGCGGGTGGTCACTCCGTGGGCCCACGCCAAGGCCGGGGTTCGCTGATGGACGGTGTCGTCGCCTTCTTCACGGATCCGGCGAACTGGCAGGGCACGACCGGCATCCCGAACCGGCTGTTGGAGCATCTCGTCATCTCGGGCCTGTCCATCGCGGTCGCGACGCTCATCGCGGTCCCGATCGGCCTCTACATCGGCCATACGAATCGCGGCTCCGGGCTCGCGATCAACCTCGCCAACATCGGCCGTGCCATCCCGTCGTACGCGATGATGGTCATTCCCCTGCCGCTGACGCTGTCGCTCGCTCCGGTCCTCGGATACGACCCGACCTTCGGCCTCGACTTCCTCCCGATCTTCCTCGCGATGACCTTCCTGGCCATCCCGCCGCTGCTGGTGTCGACCTACGCTGGCCTCCGGTCCGTCGACCGGGACCTGATCGAGGCCGGGCGCGGGATGGGTCTGCGCGAACGGCAGATTCTGGGCCGGATCGAGCTTCCCATCGCTTCGTCGATCATCGTCGGCGGGTTCCGGACCGCGACGCTCCAGGTGATCGCGACGGCAACGATCGGTGCGATCCTGTCGGGCGGTGGCCTGGGCCGGTTCATCTTCGACGGCCTGAACCAGGGCCTGGCGGGTCGATCGTCGATCTATGCCGGCGCGATCCTCGTTGCCTCACTGGCGATCGGCGTCGATCTGGTCCTCTCGCGCGTCCAGCGGCGGCTGACGCCGGTCGCATTGCGAGCCCCCCGACGCAGCGGCCGCTCGGGGCCGGCATCCGTGGTCGGCGGGCCGGATCTCGCCGCTCCCGCAGGCGGAGCCGCCTGATCGGCTCGTCCGGCGACGTTCGCGCGATGCACTGGTAAGGTACGCGGGCGATGCCGCTCCCCGCGGCAGGTTTGAGGAGGACATCCACATGCGGACACCCCGCGTGCTGGCACTCGGGATGGCGACGTTGGTGCTCGTCGGCGCCTGTTCGTCCGGCGGCACGCCCGCCCCGTCAGCCGCCCCGAGCACGGCAGCCAGTACCACTCCCGCGAGCACGGCCCCGTCGACCGCGCCGGCATCGGCCGCCGCCAAGGCGGACATCCGGATCGGCTCGGACAACTTCTACGAGTCGAAGCTCATGGGCGAGATCTACGCCCAGGTGCTCGAGAAGGCCGGCTACAAGGTCGAGCGCAAGTTCGGACTCGGGTCGCGCCAGGAGCGGATCCCGACGATGGACGCCGGCCAGATCGACCTGGTCGCGGAGTACGTCGGCTCCGGTCTCGGCTTCTACGACAAGACGAAGATCACCGGTGACGGCCAGGCCAACGCCGACGCCCTCCAGGCCGCGATCAAGTCGAAGGGCCTGACGGTCCTCGGAATCTCGCCGGGTCAGGACCAGAACGCGTTCGCCGTCCGGGCCGAGACCGCGACCAGCATGGGTCTCGCCAAGATGAGCGACCTCGCCGCACACCAGGCGGACATCAAGTGGGGCCTCCCGTCGGACTGCGACACGAACCCGCTGTGCAAGGGTGCGCTCGTCGAATACGGGATCACGTACCCGCCGGCCAAGCGCACCCCGCTCGACGCGTGCAGCGTCCCGATGGCCCAGGCCCTCCAGGGCAAGGCGATCGACCTGGCCGAGTTCTGCTCGACCCAGCCCGCCATCGCCCAGTTCGGATTCGTCCTCCTGGACGACGACAAGAAGACGCAGCCGGCCGAGAACATCGCCCCGATCGTCCGGGACGACTACCTCGCCAAGGTCGACGCGGCCGCCTTCAAGGCGCTCCTCGACGCAGCGTCCGCGAAGGTGACGACCGAGCTCCTGACCACGATGGGCCAGGACATCGACGTCAACCACAAGGACGTCGCGGAAGTCGCCAAGGCCTTCCTTACTTCCCAGGGCCTCTAGCAGCCCTCGGGTTCCGTTGTTCGATCGAAGCCCGTCCGGTCCCCGGACGGGCTTCTTCGTGCCCGGCATCGCTCGCTGCGGCGCAGGGCTGCCCCGATGACCGTCGTCCTGACCGGGCGGGACCTCGATCGCGAGCAGGTCGTCCGGGTCGCCCGCGGCGGCGAACGGGTGACGCTCGATCCCGAAGCCCGGGCGGCGATGGACCGGACGCATGCGATCGTCCGTCGCTCGGTCGCCGCCGGTTCGTCGATCTATGGGACGACCACCGCCGTCGGCGTCCTGAAGCGGGTCGGCGTGGCCCCGACCGAGGCGGCCGCCTACTCGTCGTGGATGCTCGCCCACCATCTCGTCGGCCAAGGTCCGGCGGCACCCCCGGACGTCGTCCGGGCAACGATCCTGCGCCTCGCGAACCACCTCGCGGAGAGCTCGCCGGGGGTTCGCCCGGAGCTCGTCGACCGCCTCCTCGCGGCCCTCGACGCGGGCGAGACCCCGGCGGTCCATGCGATCGGCTCGGTCGGCCAGGCCGATCTGGCGCCGCTCGCCGAGATCGCCGTCGCGCTCCTGGACGGCATCGAGCTCGAGCCGGGCGAGGGAACGGCCCTGCTCGACAACAACGCCTTCTCCACGGCCTGGGCGGCCCTCGCGATCGCCGACACGACGGCGCTTCTCGACGCGCTGGACGTGTCCGGGGCGGTCAGCCTCGAGGGGTTTGCCGCCAATCCGACGCTGCTCCATCCGGCGATCGGCCGCGTCCGGCCGTACCCGGGCGTTCGGGCAACGATCGCCCGCTTCGCGGAGCTCCTCGACGGCAGCGCGATTCACGAACCGGGCGTCCCACGCAACCTCCAGGATCCGCTGAGCTTCCGGAACCTGCCCCAGATGCACGGCGCCGTTCGCGACGTCCTCGCCCACGTCGAGGTGGTGCTCGCGATCGAGCTGAACGCCTCCCAGGGCAACCCGATCGTCGTGCCCGAGGAGGATCGGGTGGTGTCAGTGGCGAACTTCGAGATCGTGCCCCTTGCCGCGGTCCTCGACTACCTCCGGATCGTCCTCGCGAGCGCGCTCGGTGTCGCGAGCGAGCGCGTCGTGAAGAGCCTCTACACGCCGTGGTCCGGTCTGCCGACGGGCCTTGTGCCGGACGGCGGCACGGCCCACGCGGGCTTGACGTACCTGAGCCTCGCCGCCCAGAGTCTGGCCGTGGAAGCCCGCCTCCTCGCCGCGCCCGTCTCGTTCGAGCTGGCCTCGACCGCCCATGCCGAGGGGATCGAGGACCGGACGACGATGGCCCCGCTGGCCGCGCGCCGGTTGGCCGAGATGGTCGAGATCGGCGCGTCGATCGCGGCGATCGAGTTGGCGGTCGGCGCCCAGGGGATCGAGCTCCGCGGTCTGCGCCCGGGGACCGGCACCGGTCGGGCGGTCGCGGCGGTGCGCCGGCACGTCCCGTTCCTGACCATGGCCGACCAGGTGCCGGACGTCAGCGGCCTGGCGGCCGCCGTTCGGAGCGGCGAGATCGCGGACGCGGGGCACGGGACAGCGCGGCCCGCGCACGGCCGGCCCGCGCACGGCGGGCCAGGGTCCGGGGGGAACGGCGATGGCGACCGCTCGTGACCGCCCGCCCGAGGAGGCGCACGAGGACACCTCCTTCGCGCGGGGCCTGCGCGTCCTCCTGACGATCGCCGATCGGGGCGAGGTCCGGGCAGACGAGCTCAGCACCGTCCTCGAAACGCCGGTCTCGACGATCTATCGATATCTCCGGACGCTGTCCGAGTTCGGGTTCATCGACCGACACGAGGGCGGCTACCGGCTCGGCCCGCGCCTGATCATCGGCAGCGGCGCAAACGTGACCGCCGAGGAGCTGATCCGCACCGCCGATCCCGTTCTGCGCCTGCTCGCCGAGGAGACGGGCGAGACCGCGGTCATCGTTCGCCGTCTCGGGCTTGCGGCCGTGTGCCTCCATGAGATCCCGTCGAGCCAGGCGCTGCGCGTGACGATCGCCCCGACGACCAGCCTGCCGCTCCAGAGCGGTGCCTTCGGCAAGGCTCTCCTCGCGTTCGCCCCACCGGACATCCTCGACGAGGTCCTGGCCCAGGAGCCGGCGGCGGGCCCGCCCGCTCCGGATCTCGATCGGCTGCGGGCCGACCTGGCCGACATCGTGACGAGTGGCGTGGCCCGCTCCGTCGGCGAAGTCGTTTCCGGGTCAGTGGCGATCGCGGTTCCCATATTCCGAGAAGACGGAATCGTCGCCGCGATCGGGGTCATCGGTCCGGAGGCCCGGTGCGGCCTCGCGTGGCGCACGCGGGTGGCGCGGCTGCTTCCCGGAGCGGCCGGGTCGGTCGTCGGCGCGCTTGCGACAGGACTTTCGTCCCAGGACTCCCGTTATCCGGAATAGTTCTATCTCAGTATTTGACAATCCTGTGCAGACGCCTATGCTCGCGATCGAATGGACGTGCTGCCGCTCCTCGCTCCGGTCTCCGAGGGCTATGCGGGGCTGCCGGTCGCGCAGGCCTTCAACTGGCAGGAAGCGGCCGCCGATCTCGGAGATGGCGAGTGGTATCTCGTGGCCTTCCGCTCGATCCGTCGACCCGGCGCTGACGAGGCCCGCCTGACGCTCTTCGACGAGCTCGCCCACCAGGAAGCCGCGACGTCGCCCGGCTTCGTTCACTACTTCAAGGGCCCACAGGCGAGCGACGGCTCGTGCCTGTCGTTCTGCCTGTGGAACAGCCGCGCCGAGGCCCGGGCCGCTGCCCGCCGGCCCGACCACGTCAACGCGGTCAGCTTGATCGACGAGATGTACGAGACCTACACGCTCGAGTTCCACCGCGTGACGCGCGCCGCGGATGGCCCGTTGACGTTCGAGCCCTACGACTTCGCACCCGCCCACGGGACGCCCGCAGGCGGTCCGGCGCACCTCGCCGACGTCTCCTCGCGCGCTCCGAACCTGTCGATCAGGCCCGCTCCCGCGAGCTGACGGCCGAGGGCCACCGACCAAGACCCAACGACCGTGCGCGACGGGCGACAGCGCGCGCTACGTCTCCGCCGACCCTCGCCAGCCGAGCCGCGCAAACGCGATCCCGCCGCCGATCGAGGTGACGACGATCAGCGCGACATGGACGAGGAACCCGAGGGCGAGCGCCGACGACTGCTCGAGCCCGACCGCCTTGCCGAGCTCCTGGGCCGCCAGCTCGAACGTGCCGAGATTCGATGGCCCTGCCGGCACCGCGCTCGCGAGTGCGACACCCGACGCGATCAAGGCCGCCTGGGCCATCGACAGCTCGATGCCGAGCGCCTGTCCGATCGCGGCGTAGGCGAGGACCGCCATCGTCCACGAGGCGCCGCTGGCGAGGATCGCCTCGCCGACCGTCCGCGGCCGGGCCGCGACCGACAGGCCGTCCTGGAGGCTGCTCGCCAGGTCGCGGACGCGCGGGTAGCGCTCGACGACGGCCCGGATCCGGTCGAGACCGGGCAGCCGGTGGGCCGCGATCCCGATCGCGAGGACGATCAGGAACAGGCCGGTGACCGCGCCGCCGACGAGCACGGCATTGGCGACGACGCCGCGCACGCTCAGGATCAGCAGCGCCACGGCGGCGATCGCGACGACGGCGACCAGGTCGACGATCCGCTCCACGACCACCGTGCCCAGCGCCGCAGCCCGGCTGATGCCCTCGCGGTCGCCGAGGTAGTGGCTCCGGACGAGCTCGCCGAGCCGGGCCGGCAGGATGTTGTTGGCGAGATAGCCGATCAGCAGGTAGCCGAGCATCGGCGGATAGCGGACGTGGGCGATCGGTCGGAGGAGGCGTTGCCAGCGCAGGGCCCGGAACGCGAGGTCGAGCGACATGAACACGCCGCCCGCCGCAACCCAGCGCAGGTCGGCGCGGCTCAGGACGTCGGTGGTCCTGGCGAGGTCGGTGCCTTGCAGGACGAACCACACCGCGACGATCGAGATCGCCCCGCCGATGGCCGCGCGGAGAACCGGGCCCGACCGCATCGCTCGGTGGCCGCCGTCAGGCGGCCCGGTTCGGCGGCTGCGGCCCGCGCGCGGTCAGCTGGGCGCTCCGCCGCAGGCCGACCCGGTGGAGCAGGTAGCGGCCGACGACGCGCAGCGTCGAAAGCCCGTACACGACGCTCCGCTTGAAGCCGACCGAGCTCGCCTCCTCGAAGTACCGCGTCGGGACGGCGATCTCGCCGATCCGGCGACCCATGCCCGCGGCCACGACCTGGGCGATCAGCTCCTGGTCGAAGACGAAGTCGTTGCTGTTGAGTCCGTACGGGATCGTCTCGAGGAGGCGCCGGCTGTAGGCCCGCAGGCCCGTGTGGTACTCGGACAGGTGGAGCCCGAACGCGACGTTCTCGACGATCGTCAGGAACCGGTTCGATACGTACTTCCAGCGCGGCATGCCGCCGGCCAACGGATCGCCGAGGAAGCGGCTGCCGAGCATCAGGTGGCGCTCGCCGCGGACGATCGGGTCGATCAGCTCCGGAATCCGCGTGGCGTCGTACTGGTAGTCCGGGTGGAGCATCACGACGATGTCCGCGCCGCGGCTGAGCGCGGCTTCGTAGCAGGTCTTCTGGTTGCCGCCGTAGCCGAGATTCTGCTGGTGGATGATGACGTCGAGCCCGAGCTGGCGGGCGATCTCGACGGTCTCGTCCTTCGAGACGTCGTCGACGAGGATGATCCCGTCGATCGTGTCGTGAGCGATGTCGGCGTACGTCCGCTCGAGCGTCTTGGCCGCGTTGTAGGCGGGCATGACGATGATGACCTTCGGTCGGCCGGCAAGCGGGGGGGATCCGACGTCGCCGGCGGCGACGTCGCTTGGGCGGTCCACGAGGCGGAAGCCTACTCGATCCCGGGCGATCGAACGGGCGACCGGGACCGGTCCGTCATCGGCTCGACATGGACCCCGCCGCCCGATGTGCAACCATGGCGCCTGCCAGCAGCCTCGGAGACATCATGTTCGAACGCCTCTTCGGCGGCCGGGAGACGGATCCCGCCACCGCCGAGCGCATCCCGCCCGGCCAGTACAAGACCGACAAGTTCCCGGTCCTCCATTACGGCTCGGTGCCGCGGACCGACCTCGCGACGTGGGATTTCAAGGTCTACGGCGAGGTCGACAATCCCTTCACCCTGACCTGGGACCAGTTCAAGGCCCTGCCCCGCAAGACCGTCCACACCGACATCCACTGCGTCACCCGCTGGACGAAGCTCGACACGGACTGGGAGGGCGTCCCGATCCAGGAGATCCTGCGCCTCGCCCAGGTCCGCCCGAGCGCGACGCACGTCGTCTCCCACGCCGAGCAGGGCTACACCGCGAACGTCCCGCTCAGCGTCCTCGACGACGATGACGTCCTCCTCGCCGACACGTTCGACGGCAAGCCGCTCGAGCTCGAGCACGGCTATCCGCTCCGACTCTTCATTCCGAAGCGCTACTTCTGGAAGAGCTCGAAGTGGGTCCGCGGCCTCGAGTTCCTCGATCACGATCAGCTCGGCTTCTGGGAGCGCTACGGCTACAACAACGATGCCGACCCCTGGAAGGAAGAACGCTTCTCGGAGTAGGGGCTGTCGCGCTCGCAGACGCGCGGCGGCGCCGTGCCATCCTCGGCCCCGCGCGGCTGACGCCGGATCGCCCGCGGCCGATTTCCACGCCGCGGCCCGCGCCCGATCAGGACCGGGTCAATGGAGCACGGCGAGGGCGTCGAGATCGAAGCGCGGCCGGCCGACCGTGCCCTCGAGGACGAGGCGGATCGTGTGCGTCCCGCTCGCTGTCCAGGTCCTCTGCCAGGCGATGGCCCGGAACTGGACCGTCGCGGACAGGAGGTCGAGGCGCGTGATGTACACGCCGTCGATGTAGATCTTGACGCGGCCGCGGGTCGCCGCTCGGGTCGTGACCAGCGCGATCCCTCGGCCCGTGAACGTGTAGCTCGCTGCCGCACCGGCCGTGCTGGAGGCGCGCGCCGAACCACCGGAATAGGAGGTCGACCAGGCGGTGGACCACGCGCCACCGTAGCGGACGGCCGTGCTCGTCTGCTGGACCAGCCCCGGCGTGACGGTCGCGCTCGCCCGCCACGCGCTCGCATGGCCGACGCCATCGATCGCGCGGACATCGAAGCGGTACCGCGTTCCGGACGCCAGGCCGATCGCGAACGGAGCGTGCGCGTTCGTGGTCATCACGACCGGCGTTCCGCCGTTCACGCTCCGCCGGACTTCGTAGCGGACGACCCCCGTGCCCGCGTCCGCACCGGTCCACGTCAGCTCGTATGGGATCGTGACACCGTTCGTCGACCCGCCGATTCGAGCCCGGACGCCCGGGGTCGAGACAGTCGGCGCCAGCCGGTCGACCGTGACCAGGCTGCCCGCGACCTCCACGGTCGGTGACGGATTCGCGGCCGCGTCCAGGACGGTGCCCGCGAAGATCGCCAGGCCGACCTTGCCCGTTCCGCAACCGGTCACGGCGACGCTGTAGCTCGCGCCGGACCCGACGGGGGCGTTGATCTGGCAGTCCGGCGCACCGCCGTTCAGGGCCAGGTCGGCGGCGGTCAGGCCGGTCACCGGCTCGTCGAACGTCAGGCTGAACGTCACGGTGGAGGAGGCGGTCGGCGAGGCTGGCGAGCCGACCGTCGCTGCGGCCGGCGTCCGATCGAAGGTCAGCGGGCCGGCCGACACGGGTGCGACCGGGCCCGGATTGGCCGCCCCGTCGGTCACGGCCCCGGCCGCAAGCGTGAGGGTCACGGTCCCGTCCGTGCAGCCGGTGAGGGTGACCAGGGCGTGGGTCGGCGACGTGATCACGGGCGCGCCGATCACGCACCCGGTCGCCGTTCCGGACACGCCGAGATCGGCGGTCGTGAGACCCGTGACCGGCTCGCTGAAGGCGAGCTGGAACGTCGCGCCCGCCGAGCGGGTCGGGCTGGCCGGAGCCGTGATCTGGGCGCTCGGCGGAGCCGTGTCGGGCGCGACCGTCAGCGTGTCACAGCTGGCGCTCGAGCTGATGTTGCCCGCGACGTCGCCCGCCCGCACGCAGATCTCGTGGGCGCCGACGGCGAGCGCGAGCTCGATCCCGACGACGCGCCCGGCGACGGATCGGTCCGCGGTCGTCCCGTCGCCGAGCTCGCCGGTCCCGTTCGCCCCCCAGCACCGGACGGTCCCGTCCGCGACGCGGGCACAGCTGTGGAACACGGCGTGGCCGACATCGCTGAACATGCCCCCGCCGTCGAGCGCGGCGGCTCCTGTCAGACCGCCGACGGCGACGGGCGTCGGGCGATTGGTCGTGGTCCCATCGCCGAGCTCGCCGGATTCGTTGCGGCCCCAGCAGCGCGCCGTGCCGTCGGCCAGGACCGCACAGGTGTGGAACGCGCCGCCGCCGATGGCGGTCGCCCCGCTGATCCCCGACGTCGCCACGGGGACGGTCGTCCAGTTGGTGTCGCCGTTCCCGAGCTGGCCGAACTCGCCCCTCCCCCAGCAGCGCACGGCGCCGCCGGCGACGAGTGCACACGCGGTGCTGTACCCGACCGTGATCGCCGTCGCCCCGGCCAGGCCGGAGACGACGACCGGCACGGTCGACCATTGGCGCGTCCAGAAGTCGACGCCGTCGCCGAGGAGGCCGTCGCCCCAGCACCGGCCGGTGCCGTTCGCGAGGACCGCGCAGGTCATCTGATAACCGGTCGAGATCGCCGTCGCCGGCCCGAGCCCGGGGACATCGACCGGGGTCGTCCGGAATGTCTGGGTGCCGTCGCCGATCTGGCCGAAGTTGTTGTTGCCCCAGCACCGGATCACGCCGCCCGTGACGATCGCGCAGGTGTGCATGCCGCCGGCGGAGATCGCGACGGCGTCCGCGATGCCGTTCACGGCGACCGGGTCCGAGCCGCCGTAGAAGTCGCTCCAGCCGATCCCGAGCTGGCCGGAATCGTTGGCGCCCCAGCAGACGATCTCGCCGGTGACCCGAAGCGCGCAGGCATGGTTCCCACCGGCCGAGACCGCGACCGCGTCGCCCACGCCGAGCACCTGGACCGGTGCGGTCCGGTTGATCGTCGTCCCGTCGCCGAGCTGGCGCCGGCCGTTCTCGCCCCAGCAGCGGACCGTCCCATCGCCGAGGACCGCGCAGCTGAAGGTCGCCCCGGTCGAGATCGACACGGCGTCGCCGATGACGTTGGCGACCGAGGTGATCGTCTCGCTCGTTCCGCCGAACGTTCCGTCCCCGGCTGCGGCGGGAACCCACGGCCCGCTGTCGACGCTCATCGAGCCGTCCGCGATCCCGGACGAGTCGGTCGCGCCGGCGCTGACGCCGACCGCCTGGCCGGGCGTCGGAACCGGCGGTGCCAGCGAGGGTGGGTCGACCGTCGGCGCCGTCCGATCGATCGTGACCGCGGCCGACGAGATGAGGGCAGCGGGTCCCGGGTTGCCATTCCCGTCGGTCACCGATCCGGCCGCGACGCGGAGCGCCACCGTCCCCTCGCCACAACCGGTCAGCGGGACACGGATGCGGCCCCCGCCCGCGACGAGCGCCCCGATCGAGCACCCGGCTGCGGTCCCGGTCCGGCTGAGGTCGGCGACGGACAGGCCGCTCGTGGATTCGCTGAAGCCGATCCCGAACCAGATCGTGGCGGCCGCCGCGGGCCCGGCCGGCCCACCGATCGCGGCGGTCGGCGGCGTCGTGTCGGCGACCACCGCGAGCGAAGCGCACGCGGCCCCGGAGCTGCTGTTGCCGGGGCCGTCGGTCGCCCGCACGCAGACCGTGTGACCACCGACCGACAGCGGTCCCGCCAGCCCGCTGACGTAGCCCGCGATCGGGCGATCGACGTTCGTCCCATCGCCCTGCTGGCCGGAATAGTTGAGCCCCCAGCAGCGTGCCGCGGCTCCGACGTCGACGATGCAGCCGTGGGCGCCGTTGGCGCTGAGTGACGTGGCATCGGTCACCGCGCTGACCGTGACGGGCGTCAGGGATCCGGCCCCCGACCCGTCGCCGAGCTGGCCCCAGGCGTTCGCTCCCCAGCACCGGACCGTCCCGTCCGCGAGCAGGCTGCAGCTGAAGTCATACCCGACGGAGACACGCACGGCGGTCGTGATGCCGGGCACGGCCACCGGCTCGTTGGCATCGGTGGTCGTTCCGTCGCCCAGCTGGCCGCTGTCGTTCGCGCCCCAGCAGCGGATCGTCCCGTCGGCCAGCACGGCGCACGCGTGGTGACCGCCGACCGAGAGGCCCAGCGAGGTCGCCGTCGTGATCCCGGTCACAGGCTCCGGCCGGAGGTGGCCGTCGGTCGGTCCGTTGCCGAGAACCCCGGCGTACCCGTTCCCCCAGCACTCGATCGTTCCGTTCGCGAGGAGCGCGCAGGCACTGTTCGAGCTCGCGCCGATCGCGACCGCCGTATCGATGCCCACGACCTGAACCGCGCTCGGGCGATCGCCGAGCGTCCCGTCGCCGATCTCGCCGTGGTTGAAGCCCCAGCAGCGGACGTGGCCGTCGGCGATCAGGGCGCAGGTGAAGTACGTGCCGCCACTGACCGCGACCGCATTCGACAGCCCGGCCACCGTGACCGGCGTCGGGATCGACCATGGGAAGCCCGGCGCCTGACCGAGCTGGCCGTAGAAGTTGAAGCCCCAGCACCGGACACTCCCGTCGGAGATGACCGCACAGGCGTGCTGATGGCCGGCCGAGATCGAAACGACATTGGCGAGCCCGACGATCTCGATCGGGACGTTGCTCCGGGCGGCGGTCGTCCCGCTGCCGAGCTGGTTCCAGCTGTTGTCGCCCCAGCACCGGACGTGCCCGTCGGCGAGGAGCGCACAGGTGAAGTCGGTCCCGCTCGAGACCTGGACGACGCTGCCGCCGAGGGTCGCCGCCAGGCTCTCGCCGGAGTCCCCGAATGTGCCGTCGACCGGTCCCATGCCCTGCCACGCGCCGCCGTCGACCCGGTACGCGGCGGCCGCGATCGCCGAGGCATCGCTGGCACTGGCCGTGATCCGCGCGCCACCGTTGCGCGACACCGTCGACGGAGTGACGACGGGCGTCCCGATGACCGGCGCCGTCCGATCGATCCGGACCGATGGCGCCGCCGTCGGGCCGGCCGGCCCGGTCTGCGTTCCGTCCGACACCGAATTGGCCTTCAGCGTCACGACGACCGTCCCGTCAGTCGCCGACGCCGTCGAGACGGTCAGCGTGTACGGACCGATCCCGCTCCCGTTGACAACGCTCGCGGACCAGCCGGTCGAGGTCCCGCCGATCGTGAAGTCGCCGGTGGCGAGGCCGCTCACCGATCGGTTGAACCAGATCCGGGTCTGGAACGAGGACCCCGTGACGTACCCGGTCGGCGAGATCAGGAGCGCCGTGGGTGGACCCGACGCGTCGCAGAACGACGTCATCCCGGCCACACTCAGCCTGCCGCCGGACACCGTGACGCCCGACAGTGCCGGCGTCGCGGTCACGGCCCCGAGCAGATCGCCGCGGAGCCCCTCCGCATCGAGGCTCGCGTTGCACGAGGCGAGGAGGGCCAGCGCGCCGGTCACGTGCGGGGTCGCCATCGATGTCCCGTTGAACGACGCGTAGCTGTCCGGCGGGTAGGTCGAGGTGACGTTGACCCCC
>DATNBW010000302.1:0-14487 GCA_035607275.1 Verrucomicrobiia bacterium
CCGCCGATGGCAGCCGCCATGACGCGCGGATCAAGCAGGTCGCTTCGGCCCGGTTCGGCGTCACCGCCACGTACCTCGCCCGCGCCGACCAGCTCGAGATCAAGATCGCCCAGGGCTCGAAGCCCGGCGAGGGCGGCCAGCTGCCCGCGAAGAAGGCGACGGCCTGGATCGCCGCCCTCCGCCGCGGCCAGCCCGGGATGAGCTACATCAGCCCGCCGCCGCACCACGACATCTACTCGATCGAGGACCTCGCCCAGCTGATCGCCGACCTCCGGGCGATCAACCCGACCGCCCGGATCGGGGTCAAGCTCGTGGCGTCTCGCGGTGTCGGGACGATCGCCGCCGGCGTCGCGAAGGCGGGCGCGACCTACGTCCATCTGGCCGGCCACAGCGGTGGAACGGGCGCCTCGCCCCTCAGCTCGATCAAGCACGTCGGCGCGCCGTGGGAGCTCGGCCTGGCCGAGGTTCACCAGACGCTGCTCCGGAACGGCCTGCGCGACCGCGTCGCGCTCCGCACCGACGGCGGTCTGCGGACCGGGCGGGACCTCCTGATCGCCGCGCTGCTCGGCGCCGAGGAGTTCGCGTTCGGGACCGCGATGCTCGTCGCCGTCGGTTGCGACATGGCCCGGCAGTGCCACCTCGACACCTGCCCGACCGGGATCGCCACCCAGCGCGAGGATCTCCGGGCGAAGTTCGCCGGCTCCCCCGAGCAGGTCGAGCGGTTCGCCCTCGCTCTCGCCGAGAGCCTGCGGGTCGAGATGGCGGCGGTCGGCGCGCGCGAGGTCGGGGAGCTGGTCGGCGAGTCGCGCCGGTTCCTGACGGTCGATCGGCGGGCCGCGACGCTCGATCTCGACGCCGTGATCGGCGCGGGCCGCTGGGCGGCGACCCGCGAGCGCCGCGCGAACCCGGCATCGGCCGGCCACGACATCCGGCGCGGCGAGGCCAGCCCACTGGAGCGCCGGTTGGTCGGCGTCCTGCACGGGCAGGCCGGCTTCCGGGCCGAGGGCCTGGCCCTGTCCACGGCCGACCGATCGTTCGGGGCCGGCCTGACCGGCGCGATCGAGCGGCACGAGCTGGCGGGCCCCATCCATCTCGGCCTGCGCGGTGCCGCCGGCCAGTCCTTCGGCGCATTCGCCGGGTCCGGCGTCGATCTCCGGCTCGTCGGCCAGGCCAACGACTACGTCGCGAAGGGCCTGTCGGGCGGAACCGTGATCGTCGCGCCCGAGCCCGGCCTCGCCGCCGAGCCGCATCGCCAGGCGATCGCGGGCAACACGTGTCTCTACGGCGCGACGGGCGGCCGGCTCCACGTCATCGGCCGGGCCGGCATGCGCTTCGGCGTCCGCAACTCCGGCGCGAGCGCCGTGGTCGAGGGCCTCGGACCCCACGGCTGCGAGTACATGACCGGTGGCACCGTGGTCGTGCTCGGGCCGGTCGGGGCGAATTTCGGGGCGGGGATGACCGGTGGCCGGGCCTACCTGTACGACCCCGACGGACGGCACCTCGCCGCGCTGGACGCGCGGAGCGTCCACGGGACCCGGCTCTCGACCGTCGCCGCGGCTCGCGACGACGGAGCCGAGCTCCGGGCTGAGCTGCGCGACCTGCTCGAGGCGCATCGCGAGGCGGGCTCATCGCTGGCGGCCCGCCTCCTGGCCGAGCCGGCGGCCGTCGAATCGGACGTCTGGCTGGTCGAGCCGCTCGTGACCGGCGCTGCCGTGGCGCCGGCCGCCGATCCGGTGCAGCCGGCGGCGACGTCGATGGCCGCGAGCGCCAACCCGCCGGCGGTGCCCGCCGGCTGATCGATCCGCGGCGGATCGGTGCCCGGGCGTGACAACACCCAGCGTCGCACCGGTTCAGGCGGCGCGATCGCCCTCGACCGTCGTGCCCGTCCCGCCCGCCAGCGCGCCGGACGCCGTCGCCTCGATCCGACCGTCGATCGCCGCGTCCAGGCCGCGCAGGGCCGCGCCGAGGTCGGCGATCTGCCCGTCCTGCCAGGCACGGCCGAGGTCCTCGAACATCGTCTGGTAGTCCGAGCCGATCGGGGTCATCGGCGCGCTCGCGGATCGTTCGTGGGCGAAGATGTCGAGGAAGACCGCGAAGCGCTCGTCCGGGACGAGAACGGGCGACCGGAGCGAGGCCCGCGTCGAGGGGACGTTGCGCAGCCCGTTCGACAGCTTGGCCAGGGCCGCCTCGTCGGTCGCGAGATAGCGGACGAGCGTCCAGGCGGCCTCGCGATGACGGGCGCGCAGCGGGATGGCGATCACGCTCCCGTTGATGTAGCCGGAGCCGTAGAGCTCCGGGTGCAGATCGTCGACCGGCAGCGGCGCCGTGCCGTAGTCGAGCTCGTCGGCCTCGACCGCGATGAACGCGACCCGCCATTCGCCGTCGAGGCACATCGCCAGGCGGCCGGCCTGGAAGGCGTTGTCGGTCGCGAACTCGTCGCCGATCCGATCGTGGAATGCGGCCAGGTCGGCGGCCCCGTACCAATCGACGAGATCGCGCTGCCAGGTGAGGAAGCGGGTCCAGGCCGGGTCGGTCGCGACGCACGAGCGTCCGTCGGTCCGCCAGCTGGCCCCGAACTGCTGGCCGAAGGCGCCGAGCGTGTTCTCGTAGAAGCCGATCGTCGGGTCGAATCCGACGACCCGCAGCGAGCCGTCGGGGTTGCGGACGGTCAGGCGCTTCGCGAGCTCGGTCAGCTCATCGAAGGTGCGCGGTGGCTCGTCGATGCCGGCCGCGCTGAACATCGCGCGATTGAAGAGCAGCCCGTACGTGTCGGCGAGGACCGGCAGGGCCCAGCGTCCCCGGGCGTCGCCCGTGTAGGCGAGCGTCGCCTCGATGAAGTCGCCGTCGGCGATCCCGTCGCGGGCCAGGTACGGCGAAAGGTCGACGAGCTTGTCGACCGCCACGGTGCTGCCGAAGGTCTCCGCCTCGAACGAGCACACGACCGTGGGCGGATCGGCCGCGTCGAGGGCCGCCTGGATCCGCTCGTCCGTCGCACCGCCGACGAGCTCCACCTGGATGCCGGGATGGAGCCGCTCGAAGTCGGCGACGACCGAGCGGATGATCGTGAGCTCGGGCCCGACATGGCCGACCCACAGGCTCAGGATCGTGCGCCCGACGACGAACTCGGTTGCAGCGCGGGCATCCATCGGGCGGGCGAAGAGGAACCCCTGGGCACGATCGCAGCGCATCTTGATCAATCGCTTCAGCTGCGCCTCGGTCTCGACGCCCTCGGCGACGGTCGTCGTCCGAAGGCTGTGGGCGAGCTGGACGATCCCCCGGACCAGGGCCTCGGCGGCCGGATCCTCGGGGATCCCGTCGAGGAAGCTCTTGTCGATCTTCACGACCGCGATCGGGAACCGACGGAGATAGCTCAGCGACGAATAGCCCGTCCCGAAGTCGTCGATCGCGAGGCCCACCCCGAGGCCCTTCAGCTGGCGCAGGCGGCGCGAGGTCGCGTCCGTCTCGCGGGCCACGACGCTCTCGGTGATCTCGAGCATGAGCAGCTCCGGCGCGAGGTCTGCGTCCTCGAGCGCGAGGCTGACCGCCGCAACGAGCCCCGGGTGCTGGAGCTGCACGCCCGACACGTTGACGTTGACCGTGAGCGGCGGCTGATCGCCCCGGGCGAGCTGCCACGCTCGCGCCTGACGGCAGGCCTCGCGGATGACGTACTCGCCGATCGGGACCATCAGGCCGGTCCGCTCGGCGATCGGGATGAACTCCGTCGGCGGGATGATCCCGCGCTCCGGATGGACCCACCGGATGAGGGCCTCCATCGCGACGACGGCCTGCTCGGGCAGGGACACGATCGGTTGGTATTCGACGATGAACTCGCCGCGCTCGACCGCGCCGCGCAGGTCGATCCCGAGGGACAGCCGCTCGCTCGAAGCGTCCTGCATCGACGGGTCGAACACCGCGAACTGGTTCTTGCCGGCTTCCTTCGCGTGGTACATCGCGATGTCGGCGGCCCGCAGCAGGTCCGACGAGGTGGTCAGGCCGGACGCGGTGTGGGCGATGCCGATGCTGCCGCCGATCCGGATCGAGCGCTGGGACAGGACGAACGGCGCCTCGAGCGCGTCGAGGATGCGGCGCGCGACGACGTTCGCGTCGGCCTCGTCGACGTCGTCGAGCAGCACCGCGAACTCATCGCCGCCGAGTCGGCCGGGCGTGTCGTCGGGCCGGATCGAGGCGAGGAGCCGTTCGGCGACCATCGTCAGCGCGGCGTCGGCGTCGACGTGGCCGAGCGAGTCGTTGACGGTCTTGAAGTCGTCGAGATCGACGAACAGGACCCCCGTGCCGCGGGTGTGCCGCCGGCGCCGTCCGAGAGCGTGCTCGAGCCGATCGATGAACAGGGCCCGGTTCGGGAGACGGGTCAGCGAATCGTGGAAGGCCAGGGCGGTCAGGTCCACTTCGAGCGCTCTCCAGCGGCTCACGTCGTGGACGGCGATCACGAGGCCGCGGACCGTGGGATCGGCGATCAGGTTGACGACGTCGAGCTCCACCGGCAGCCAATCGCCGTTCGCCATCCGGACGCTCGAATCGCGGCGGTCGCGGGCTCCATGCGGGTCCTTGCCGAGGCCAAGGATCGCGGTTGCGTCCGCGGGCGGGACGAGGCTGCCAAGCGTCTCGGCCTCGAGGCCACCGGCCGGGTAGCCCAGGATCGTCACGGCCGTCTCGCTCGCGAACTGGATCCGGCCGTCGACCGACACGATGATCGTCGGCGAGGCGCCAACGTGGATGAGCGAGCGGACGGGCGCCACCCGCCGTCGGAACGGCAGAGCAGCCATTCGCGGGGCCGCCCGCCGGAGTCCCAGGGCGGCCGCGGCGGCGGCGGCGAGGGCCGCGACGACGAACGGCAGGTCCGCGCGCCACTCGTCCGCGGCCATGATCGCGAGCAGCGGAACGACGAGCAGCATCAGCCCGCCGCCCAGCGCGAGGGCGCGGGGCGTGCGCGCGCCCGCGAAGCGGATGGACGCGACCGGAGATGGCAAGGGCGGCTGGGACGTGGCAGAACCCCGCGACAAGGGTGTTTCGAGGATCGTCCGTCTCGATCGCCGCCCATGTCAGCACCCGCGTCGTTCGACCGGTGCCACCTCATCGTACCGGTGGCTCTCCTCCAAACGGGCCAGCCCCAGCCGCACATTCCGCAACCCCACCGCAACCGAGGAGCAACGGATTCGGTGACGTTCGACCCATCGCCGGTCGGCGAACATCAGGCGACGGCGTCGCGCACGCCGTCTTGTCGTCTCCAGCCCCGGAAAGCGAAGGCCGCCCGATGATCCACCCGTCCGATCCCGAGATGCAGCGACCGGTCGCCGTTCGCGACGGTCACGGCGCCCCGGTCACCTGTTCGGCCTGCGGCTGTCGATTGCGGTCCGGGATGGCCGACAACGACATCGCCTGGTTCCACTTCAACCCGCTCGGCGGGCGTGACGCCCGCGGCTGTCGGGTCGACTGCGTCGATTCGCCACATGACGTGGCAGGGTATCGGGCCGCCTCACTGGCACTGGCCTGACCGCCGCTTCGCGGTCGGCGGCTGTCGCGCCAGGGCACGCCATCGCGGCGTTGCGCCCTGCGCTCCTCGCTTACGGCCATCCGAGGCCGCTCGCTCCGGTGCTCGGGCGCGCCTTGCGCTGACGCACCCATCCGCGACGAACGCAGTTGGCGAACCGCAGGTCCTCCAACGGTGCTACGCGCCTGCCTCGATTCGGTAACCCACCCCTCGGACGGCCAGGATCTGCGGGCCGCCGGCGCCTTCGACCTTGGCCCGGAGCCGCGCGAGATGGGGCTTGAGCCAGAGCAGGTCCGGGTCGGTCTCGCCGGGCCAGCCGGCGCGCGCGAGGAGATGGTGCGGAACGATGTCGCCCGACGCCCGGACGAGCGCCTCGAGCAGGCGGAACTCGGTGGGTGTCAGGGTCAGGGCGGTCTCGGCGACACGCGCCTCGTGGCGCGCCGGCTCGAGGACGAGAGAGCCGGCACTGACCGGACCGGTCGAGACGCCGCCGCCGGATCGGTCGACCCGGCGCATGACAGCGGCGATCCGCGCCAGCAGCTCGGCCTTGCCGAACGGCTTGACGAGATAGTCGTCCGCGCCGATCCCGAGGGCCCGGACCTTCGCCTCCTCCGAGCTCTCGCCCGAGACGACGACGATCGGAGCGGACCCGGCCGCACGCATCTGACCGGCGACGGTGAACCCGTCCGGCCCCGGCATCGCGAGGTCGAGCAGCACGAGATCGGGCGCTTCCTCGCGGAACCGCTTGACCGCGGTCAGCCCGTCGTAGGCGGTGATCACCTGGTGGCCCTCGGTGCCGACGAGGGCGGTGATCGCCCCGACCATGGCCGGGTCGTCGTCGACGACGAGGATTCGGAGCGGGCGAGCGGCGATCATGTCGACCTCATCGTGATGTGGCAGGCAAGGGGCAGGGGTGCATCAGACGGCCGCCACGGCGGGCAGGGCGATGACGAAGCGGGCGCCGGTCGGATCGGCCGGCTCGACCCACAGCCGGGCGCCCATCGACTCGCCGAGGCGCTTTGCCGCGTACAGCCCGATCCCCGAGCCGCGCGCGGTGTGCGTCTCGCGCCGTGCGTAGGGCTCGAAGATCCGTTCGCGCCACTCTTCGGGGACACCCGGTCCCTGGTCGGTGACGCCGATCCGCACGAAACCCTCGACGAGGGCATGGTCGATGGTGATCGTCGTCTCCGGTGGCGCGTACTTCACCGCGTTCTCGATCAGGTGCTCGAGGATCTGCCGAAGCCGGGGCGCGTCGGCGAGGGCGTGGTGGCGAAGCCCGGGCCGGACGTCCAGATGGTGCTGGCGGACGATCGGCCGGATCGAGGCCACGACCTCGGCGACGGCGGCCTCGACGTCGGTCGGGGTCACCTCGGCGGCCTCGGCGGGAACGATCCGGACGGACGCGAGGATCGAGTCGACCAGGCGATCGAGCCGCTCGACCTGGTCCATCGCCGCGTCGTGCCACGCCTGGCGCTGGGCGCGCCGGCTCGGATCGCGCGACTCGCGGCCCTCGAGCGGCGGATCGTCACCGAGGAGCTCCGTGTAGGCGCGGACGACGGCGAGCGGCGTCCGAAGCTCGTGGGTGACGAGCGCGATCAGCTCGGACCGCGCCTCGTCGATCTGGCGGAGCTGCTCGAGTCGCTCCTCGGCCTCGGTCTGCTGGCGGCCCTTCTCGACGATGCCTGCGAGGAGGTCGGCGATCGCCTGGAGCTGGGCGACGTCCGCGTCGCTGAACTGTCGCTCGCGCTCCGTCTGGGCGTTCAGGACGCCGACGATCTGGTCGTTCCAGCGGAGCGGCACGCTCAACATCGAGGCGATGAACCGGCGCTGGTCGATGCCCCGGACCCACAGGAACCGCGGGTCGGAGCGGACGTCGGGGATGACCAGCGGCTCCCGGCCGGCGGCGACCCGGCCGGTGACGCCCTCTCCGAACGGGACCCGGGCCCGGCCGATCTGGTAGCGATCGAGCCCGTTCGTGGCGGCCAGCGTCAGGTAGGCTCCGTCGCGATCGAGCAGGTAGAGCGAGGTGACATCGGCGTGGAGCGCATCGCGAGTCCCGTCGACGACGGTCTCGAGGAGCTCGTCCCAGGTCCGTGCCGTCGTGGCAAGACGGGCAACCTGATGCAGGAACCGGAGCTGCTCGAGCTGATCCGGTCCGCCCCGCTCGTCGATGTCGGGCGCCGCCATGGCCGTCACGATACAAGCCTACGAAGGAAGCGAGCCGCCGAAGGTTGCGGCGGCGGGCCGGACCGGCTGCGGAACGGTCGCATCGCAACCTTCGCGTGGGCGGCCTGAATGCGGACCAGCGCGCCGTGAGCCGGCAGGCCGTAGCCCGTCCGAGGGCATTGGCGAGCGTCGAACCCAACGAGGCCGTCCGTGCCGAGCCGGCGACGATCGGGACCGGCCGGGCGCGCGATCCGCTCGGGCTCGAGATCCGCCTGCTCGGATCGCTCCTCGGCCAGGTGATTGCCGAGCAGGCCGGCCGCGAGCTGCTCGACCTCGTCGAACGGGTCCGGCGGACGACGATTCGCCTCCGGCGCGGCGATGACCCATCGCTCCGGGCCGGCCTCGTATCCGAGCTGGCGGCGCTCGCTCCGGAGCGGGCCGAGGTCGTCGTGCGTGCGTTCAGCCTCTATTTCCGGCTCGTGAACCTGGCCGAGGAGCGCGAGCTGGTTCGCGAGGGACGTCGGGCCGACCGGGCACGTCAACGCGCCACCGGCCGGCGCGCCACGGCGGCCGGCGGCGGGGCGCCCGACGATTCGCTCGGCGCGGCCGTCGAGTGGCTCCGCCGATCGGGTCTCGGCGACGCCGCGATCGAAGCCGAGCTCGGACGCCTCCGGATCAGCCCGGTCCTGACCGCGCATCCGACCGAGGCCCGCCGCCGGACGGTCCTGATCGCGCTCCGCCGGATCGAGCGTCTCCTCGGCCGGCTCGCGGATCGCGAGATCGTCGCCGACGAGGATCGCGACGCGCGGCGCCGCCTCCGCGAGGAGATCACCCTCCTGTGGCGGACCGCCGATCTGCGAGCCAGCGCCGTGTCGCCGCTCGACGAGGTCCGGACGGCGCTCGCCTTCTTCGACGAGACCCTGTTCAGCGTCGTCCCGCGGGTTTATCGCGAGGCCGACGCGGCGCTCGACGACGGGCCCCACGCGCGCCGCGCCGGGCCCGGCCGGGGCCGCACGCTCCGGACCGCCGGCCCGGAGGCATTCGCGGACCGGCACCCGGATCAGGTCGTGGAGCAGCCCGCGGAGGCGAGCGACGCCGGGCGAACGGGAACTCGCCCGCCTCGGACCCATCCCTTCCTGGCGTGGGAATCCTGGATCGGGGGTGACCGCGACGGGAACCCGGCCGTGACCGCCGACATCACCGAGAAGACCCTCCGGATCCATGCCGATCACGTCCTGCGCGGCTACGAGGCCGTCGCCACCCGCCTCGCCCAGACGATCGCCGCCGCGACGCCGCCCGAGCGGACGTCGCGGACGCTCGCCGGTCGCCTGGCCCGCGACGCGGACCTCCTGCCCGACCTCGATCGCCAGCTCCGCCGGCGCTACCCGGACGAGCCGTACCGCCAGCGGTTCGGGTTCGTCGCCGAGCGCCTGCGCCGGACGCGGGCCCACCTGACCGGTCAGGCCGCGCCGCTCACGGGTCGGTACGGCGGTCCCGACGAGCTCGATGCCGAGCTCGTCGAGATCCAGGACGCGTTGGTCGCGGACGGCCTGTCGCGCGTGGCGTGGGGCGAGGTCGCCGACCTGCGCTGGCAGCTCGCGACGTTCGGGTTCCATCTCGCGGCACTCGAGGTCCGCCAGCACAGCGCCGTGCACCGGGCGACCGAGGCGGCGTTGCGCCAGCAGGACCCGTCCAGGGAGGTCGTCCCGGGCGTGACCGCCGCGGAGGTCATCGAGACGATCCGGGCGATCACGGCGGCCCAGGCCCGGTACGGCGACGGTGCCGCGGGTCGCTACGTCATCTCGTTCACCGCGGAGGCCGAGGATGTCGTCCGGCTGCTGCACCTGACGTGGGCGGCCCTGCCGGCCGGTCCGCTCGCCGACCGGGACACGACGAAGCCCGGCGCGGTCCCGTTCGACATCGTCCCCTTGTTCGAGGACGCTGCGACCCTCGCGTCGGCCGGTCGGATCCTCGACGAGATCCTTCGCGCGCCCGCCTATCGGGAGCACCTCCGCACCCGTGGCGACCGCCAGGAGGTGATGCTCGGCTACTCGGACTCGAACAAGGAGTCCGGGTACCTGGCCGCAAACTGGTTGCTCCACCGGGCACAGGCCGCGCTCGCCGTGACCGCGCGGGCACACGGCGTCGAGCTGACGCTGTTCCACGGCCGCGGCGGGGCGATCGGACGCGGCGGCGGGCCGGCCAACCGGGCGATCCTCGGGCTCGCGACGGGCTCGCTCGACGGCCGGCTCAAGCTGACCGAGCAGGGCGAGGTCATCGCCGCGAACTACGCGGATGCCGGGATCGCCCGGCGCCACCTCGAACGGCTGGCGGCCGCGACGCTCGTCGCCTCGTCGGCGGCCCATGCCGCGGCGCTGGCCCCGATCGAGACCGCCGCCGGGATCGTGCTCGACGAGCTCGCCGCGACGTCGCGCGCGGCGTATCGCGCCCTCGTCGACGCACCGGGGTTCGTGGCGTTCTTCCGCCTGGCGACCCCGATCGACGAGATCGCGACGCTCCGGCTCGGCTCCCGGCCGGCGGCCCGCGGCCGCGCGTCGAGTCCCGAAGCGGCGGCGGCCACGGCCGCGGCGGCGACTTCGGCCGCGGCGGCGGGCCCGGGTTCCGCCTCGATCGCCGACCTGCGGGCGATTCCCTGGGTGTTCGCCTGGTCGCAGGCCCGGATCGAGCTGCCCGGCTGGTTCGGGCTCGGCTCGGCGCTCGAGGCCCATGCCGCCGCTCATGGCGACGCGGGGATCGCCACGCTCGCCCGGCTCTATGCCCGCTGGCCGTTTCTCGCGAGCCTCGTCGACAACGCGGAGCTGGCCCTGGCCCGCGCCGATCTCGGCGTTGCCCGCCAGTACGCGGCCCTCGCCGGCGACACGGCGAACGGGCCGTGGGCCACGATCGAGGCCGAGTACGCCCGGACCGTCGGCTGGCTCGCCCGCCTGACGGGCCGCGAGCGCCTGCTCGAGCGGGAGCCCGAGCTGCGCCGGCGGATGGCGCTCCGCGACCCTTACGTCGACTCACTCTCCGAGATGCAGGTCACGCTGCTCGCCAGGCTCCGCGGGTGCGCGCCCGACGACCCCGACCGGGCCCGCCTGCTGCGCCTCGTGCAGCTGACCGTCAACGGGATCGCCGCCGGGCTCCAGCAGACCGGCTGACGCCGCGACGGGCCGCCGCGGCTCATCGCTGGTCGGCCCATCGGCCGGGCGCGGTCAGGTCCTCGGAACGACGACGAGGTAGGCGGTCGTCCCGCCGGCCTCGACCTTGCTCATCACGAAGACCTCGTCGGCGGTCCCGAGGTCGGCGACGGCCGCGTTCGCCCCGTTCCGCCGGACCCGGGTCTCGTTGCCCAGCGCGACCGTCACCGAGCCGCCGCCCGCCTCGGCGATCGTGAGCGTGCCGGCAGCGACGGCCGAGATCGTGCCGTGATCGAGCTGCACGGTCGTCAGGCCCCCCCGGCGGAGGTCGACGACGACGGTGGCGTGGACGAGCCGGCGCCAGGCCGCCAGGTGGCGGAGCTGGCCGCGACCCATTGCGCCTGCCGGGGCCGCCGAGGTCTGCTCGGCAGCCAGGATCGCCTCGAGGTCGGCTCCCGCCAGGTCGCCAGGAGCCGACACGCCGGCAGGGGTCGAGGTCGATGCCGCGGTCGAAGCCGAGGTCGCGCGAAGGATGCCGATGGTGGCGACAGCGAGCAGGACCGCGGCGCCGAGGACGACGAGGGTCCGTCGAGCGAGAAGCGTCATCGTGGAACCTTCCGTGATCCGTTCTGGCCGGGTGGTCCGGGCGCCGGGATCGGCGCGCGGTCGACGGACCATCGGCCGGCTCGATGATGCGCTCGATCGTTCGACGTAAGCGGGAGGTAAGACCCGCCGGGCGCGGCGAGCTGTCAGGCGGCGAGGTGGAGCACGTCGCCGTGCCGGCCGATCACCGGCTCGAAGGCGCCCCGGGCGAACCAGTAGGCCGCACCCGGCCCGGCCACGCGCCAGTCGCGTCCCTCGGGACCGAAGGGCGTGGAGATGACGCCCGTCCGCTCGTCGAGGCCGAGGTAGCCGATCCCGCCCGGGGCGAGATCGTCGAGCGTCGCCTGCCACGCCGTGCGGCGAACCTCGTCGTAGTGCGGGACGACGGCCACGCCGGCGACGAGACCGAGACCGCGGATGCCGCCGGCCGGCGTCCAGGTCCACTCGGCGAGGGCCATCGCGCCGGCGCTCGCGCCCGCGACCACGGCGCCGCGCCGCCAGGCACCCTCGATCGCCGCGAGCGCCGGGGAGCCGACGAGGACGCCGGGGACGAGATCGGGATCGCCGCCGGGAAGATGGATGAGGTCGGCGTTGGCGAGGCGATCGATCTCGACGGGATCGCAGGCGCTGTCCGCGTCGACGATCCGGGCGACCTCGACGCTGACCGGCCGCGCAGACGCGGCGGCCCGTCGCTCGAACGCGGTCCGGCCGGTGGCCGCGGCCCGATCCGGGAGCCCTCGTCCCGCGGCGGTCGGCAGGATCACGATCCGGATCGTCGAGAGGGCCACATGGAGGGCGTGCCCGCCGACGTCCCGATCGGCGTCGCCGTCGCCGTCAGCGGTCTCGGATGGTTCGCGGTCGGGCGACCTGGCGCGGCTCCTGGCGACACCCGCCGCGGCCTCGAGCAGGGCATCGAGGAAGGGTTCGTCGCCCGGCAGATACTCGCCCCCACCATGCAGCCCGATCGGTCCAGTCATCGCTCCCCCCGTCGCGCTCGGGGCCGGCACGGAGCGGCATCGTCAGCAGGGGCACAGTCCGGGCCAGGCACCGCGCGATGATACGAGGCGGCTGTCACGTCGTCGTCGCGCCTACGATCGCGGCCCATGGTCGTCCGCCCCGGCACCGCCGTCGCCCGAATCGTCGCCTGGATCCGGCGCTGGAACGCGATCCTGCCGCTTCTCGCGGCCGAGCTGATCGTCTGGCTCGGGTTCGGGGCGCTGCTGCCGATCATGCCGATCTACTTCACCGAACACGGCGTCGACCTTCGGACCCTCGGCATCGTCGTCGCCGCGTGGCCGGCCGCGCGACTCGTCGGCGAGCCGGTCTTCGGCTGGGTCGCCGACCGGACCCGGCGCGTCCCGCTGATGGTCGCCGGCAACGTCGGGGCGGGGATCTTCCTGTTCCTGCCACTCGTGGTCGTCGGGGCGGCGCCGTTCGTCGCCCTGCGCGCCCTGGCGGGGCTTGCGACCTCGATCTACGACCCCGCCGCGCGCGGCTACATCACCGACGCGACGCCGGCCGACCGGCGCGGCGAGGCGTTCGGGATGTACGGCGCGGCCCAGATGGGCGGGTTGCTCCTCGGGCCGGCGATCGGCGGTCTCGGTTCGGCGTTCTTCGGCGGCGTCGCGTTCATCTTCGTGTTCGGGGCGATCAGCTCGTTCGTGGCGGCCGCGACGATCGCGATCCGGGTCCGCGAGCGGCCGCGGGCGCTGGACGCCCAGCGGACCGGCAGCCTCGACCTCACCGAGTTCGCCCACGGGCCCGATCTGGCTTCGCGCGCCCAGCGAGCGCCGGGCGCCGGACCGGCGCTGGCCGCGGGATCGTCCACGGGCGATGACGACGGAGGCGTCTGGGACGAGGCGCCCCGATCGCTCGCCAATCGCCTGCTGGCCGCCGGGATCCTGTTCACGCTCGGTGGCAACTTCGCGGCCGGGACCTACGAGGTGATCTGGTCGCTCTTCCTGAAGGGCCTGGGCGCGGAGCTGTGGCTGATCGGCCTGACGTTCGCGATGTTCGGCCTGCCGGTGCTCGTGCTCTCGACGTACTTCGGGCGGCGGGTCGATCGCGGCAGCCTCGTCCCGTACATCGTGATGGGCACGGCGATCCCGGTCGCGGCCGCACTCGCCTACACGATCATCACGGACCCGCTCTGGGCGATCCCGCTGATCCTGGCCGAGGCGACGGGGTTCGCCATGCTCAATCCGGCCCTGTTCTCGATCGTGGCCGCGGGGAGCCCGATCGGGCGCCCGTCGACCGCCCAGGGCCTGTTCGGCGCGGCCGGCACGCTCGGCTTCGTCGTCGCCTCGCTGGTGACCGGGGCGATCGCCGAGATCGACATCCGCCTGCCGTTCTACGTCTTCGCGATCGTGATGACCTCGTTCACGACGCTCGGGTTCCTGGTCGGCGGGCCGGGTCTCCGCCGCCGCCGCGCGGTCCCGCTCGAGGGTCTGGCGGCCTGACGCGGGCTCGGCCTCGTGCCTGGCGGCCGGCCGGGGTCAGACCGCGCTGACTCGCCGGTCGAGGCGGTCGCGGAGCCCGACGGCCGGCGTCCCGAGCCGAACGCGCAGGTTGCGGGGATCGACCCGCGGCGGATCGGTTCGCGTCGTCACGAGGGAGCCGGCGAGCCGGTCATGGAAGGCGCTGACAAGCGACGCGGTGTCGCGGTCCGGATCGGTGCGGTGACGTCTGAACATGTCGGGGACAGTGCGCCGGGCGGTGCGTTCGGGCAACCCCGTCGTATTGACCAGAGGGGATGGGACTTTGGTCCCGGTCTCGCGATCTGGCGTGGGCAGATGAGCACCGGCTGCTCGGCGGGCCGCCGGTCCGGATCTCGGAGGGCGCCCGGCCCAAGGGCCGTCCAGCAGACGCCTTGATCGCATTTGACCCGGCTGTGTTCGGTCGCTACCATGGGCAGTCGCGGGGTGGAGCAGCGGCAGCTCGTCGGGCTCATAACCCGAAGGTCGGCGGTTCGAATCCGTCCCCCGCAACCAAAGATTTCCGCCTGAAACCCGCCTTTCCGAGGGGCGGGTTTCTTCTTGCCTGGCGTATTTGCCCTCCAAGTTGTCACTT
>DATNBW010000308.1:0-14098 GCA_035607275.1 Verrucomicrobiia bacterium
CCGTCGCGCACGACGGAGATGTGCTCAGGAACGGGAGCGGCTACCCGCAGTCCGATCGCCATCCGATGACCCTGCTCTCCTTCAACGGAATCGACTATCCGTGCGAGTAGCCGCATCATCCGATCGTCCATCGATCCAGCGGAGGCTCGCGATGCAACTGACACTCCGGACCCTGTGCCTGTTGATCGCCGTGATCCTGTTCGTCGTCGATGCGGTCGGCGTCGACCTCAAGGGGATCTCGGTCCTTGCCCTCGGGTTCGCGTTCTTCGCCGGCTCGTTCCTCGTCCCGGACACCAAGCTCAGCCGCTAGTCCGGCCCCCGATCGGCAGGTCGGACGGCGTCACGCGCCGCCGACGAAGGCTGCCGCTTCGCGGGCAAGCTTGCGCCAGGTCGGGTCGTCGGCGTCGCCCAGCGCAATCCACTCCGCGAGTGGCTTGCCCTTGCCGGCGTCGAACGCTGTGCCCGCGCCCGAGGCGATCAGCTCGGCGACGCGCCGACGTGGCAGCTTGAGCACGAGTCGATCGTGACTGACCATCGCGAAGATCCGCCCGCCGACCTGGAGCGCCCCGCGGCCGAATCCGCGTCGGCCGGCGGCAAGCTCCACGCCCGGCTCGCCGGCGAGCGCTCGGGCCAGTTGCTCGAAGCGCGCCTCGAGGGAAGTCGCGTCAGTGTCGGGTGCCATCGCCTCAGGAGCCGAAGATCTTCGCGATCTCGTAGGCCGGCGTCTCCTCGAGCTGGTCGTACCGACAGTCCGCGGGTGACTTGTCGTCTCGCCAGCGGACGAACGTCGTGCCGTGGCGGAACCGGTCGCCCTGGAGATGGTCGTAGGCGACCTCGACGACGCGCTCGGCCCGGAGCGGCTCCCAGGAGAGGTCCTTGCCGCGGTTCCAGCGACTCGTCGCGCCGGGGAGCCGCTGACCCGAGGCGTCCGCGGCGCCCATCGACGCCCACTCGGCCCACTCGTGCCAGGGGTGACCGTCCGAGGCGTCCTCGCGGAGCGGTTCGAGGACGCCGACGAGGGCTTCACGCTTGTCCCAGGTGAACGACGACGTGACCCCGACGTGGTGGAGCTTGCCGTCGTCGTCGTAGAGCCCGAGCAGGAGCGAGCCGACGTGCGTCCCGGGCCCGTTCTTGTGCCAGCGGAACCCGGCGACGACGCAGTCCGCCGTGCGCTGGTGCTTGATCTTGAGCATCGCCCGCTTGCCCGGCTGGTACGCGGAATCGAGCTTCTTGGCGACGACCCCGTCGAGGCCGGCGCCCTCGAACCGATCGAACCAGTCGGCCGCGAGGGCGCGATCGAGGGTCGCCGGGGTCAGGTGGATGGGCGGCTCGACATCCTTGAAGGCAGCCTCCAGCCGGGCCCGACGCTCGGCCTGGGGCACGTCGCGGAGGTCCTCGTCGCCGAGCGCGAGGAGGTCCCAGCCCACGAAGCTCGCGGGACTCTCCTCGGCCAGCATCTTCACCCGCGACGCGGCCGGATGGATCCGCAGGAGGAGCGCCTCGAAATCGAGCTCGCCGTCCTTCGAGATCACGACTTCGCCATCGACGACGCAGCGCTCCGGAAAGCTCGCCCGGATCGGGGCGGCGAGCTCGGGAAAGTAGCGGTCGAGCGGCTTGAGGTCGCGACTCTGGATCAGGACCTCGTCGCCGTCACGGAAGACGATCGCGCGGAAGCCGTCCCATTTCGGCTCGAACATCCAGCCGTCGCCCGAGGGCAGGCCGTCGCTCGCCTTGGCCAGCATCGGCTCGAGCGGCGGATCGAAGGGCAGGCGCATGACCCGAGTGTAGTTGGGTCCTCCGTCGGCCGGCGACGGGGCTGCCGCCCGGCGGCGACGGAACCCTGGAGCCGCGACCGGCGTCCCCCCGGCCCGGGCCGCGAGACGATCCGGTGACCGAAGGAGGACGACGCCATGCGCGTTTCCGCTCGCACCGACCGGCGGACCGGCTCGATCGCCCGTCGCGTCGTGTTCATCTGGGTCGCTCTGGTCGTCGGCGCGTGTTCCGGATCGTCCGCCGCGACACCCGCCGGCCGAGGCGCGGCCGCGGTTCCGATCGGTGGACCGGCTCAGGCGGCTTCGTCTGCCGGGAGCAATGGCGGCGCTGGATCGCAAGGCGGTGGGGACGGCCAGCAGGCGATCGTCGACGACACGAAGATCGTTCGGACGGGCTCACTCCAGCTGACGGTGGACGACACCGACAAGGCCGTGCTCGCTGCTCGTGACGCGGTCCGTGGACTCGGCGGCTACATCGGCGCGTCGCGCCAGCAGCGGTCCGACGACAAGATCGTGGCCACGGTCACCTACCGGATCCCGGTCGCCCGCTGGGAGGACGCGCTCGACGCGATCCGCCGCCTCGGAACCGAGGTCGACGAGCAGACCGATGCATTGGAGGTCACCGGCCAGCTCGTCGATCTCGAGGCGCGCATTCGCAACCTGAAGGCGAGCGAAACGGCTCTCGTCGGCTACGCGGCCCAGGCGCCGAAGACCTCCGACCTGCTCGAGATCGAGGCGCGCCTGACAGATACGCGAGGCGAGATCGAGAGGCTTTCGGCCCAGCAGGCGACGCTGGCGGATCAGGCCGCACTGGCGACCCTGACCGTCACCTACGGAACGGAGCTCGTCGCCGTCAGCGAGGCCGCTGCCAAATGGGATCCGGCAGCCGAAGTCGATCGGGCGTCGGCGACGCTGATCGGCGTCGGGCAGGCCGTGGCGAGCTTCCTGATCGTGTTCGCGATCGTCTGGATTCCCATCATCGCCGTGATGTCGGTCCTCCTTGCCGTCGGGCTGGCGGTCGCCCGGCGGCTCGGCTGGCGGCGACCCGGCGGGTTCCCGCCGATCGGCCCTGGTGCATCGGCCGATTCGCCCGCTCCGCTGGCGGCCCCGGCTCCCGAGGCCTGACGGAGCGCGGTTGCGCTCGCCGTCAGCGCCCGAGGCTCGTCAGCGCCGTTCGCGCCGCCTCACGTCCGAGGTTCCACGACGGCCAGCCGGTCGTCTCGGCGGCCGCAAGCGCTTCCCTCCGTGAACGGAGCCGCCGTTCAAGCTCGGCGCGATCGGCCGGATCCAGCGCCGGCAGCGCCGAGACGAGGGCTGGGATCGCGTCGTCACCGAGCCGGATCGCGTACGTCACGTCCAGCCCGGTCCGGCCATCGGCCGGGACGAGCGACGGATCGAGTACCCGGGCGACGTTCTGCTCGGCGATCAGCCGCGACGGCCCGACGAGGTTGATCCCGACGAGGACGACGACCGCCGCGATCGCCAGCCCGTGCAGCAGCCAGCGCATCCGGTCGCGAGCGAGGAGCACGATCGTGACCCCGATCCCGATCGCCAGCCAGACGATCGTCGCGAGGACGTAGAAGCGCAGCTCGGTCCAGCCGTAGGCGTCCTGGTAGATCCGCAGCCGGAGGAGCGCCGACGCCAGCACGACCGCGGTCAAACCGGCGAGCGCCAGCCCCGCCCCGACCAGGGCCGGCGTCCGGCGCAGGGCGATCGCGTGGACGGTCGCGAGGAGCCCGCCGGCGAGCAGGGCGACCCAGACGAGCTCGAAGAAGCCGCTTCGGGCGTATTGCGCGTAGGGCAGGCCGGTCGCCGCCAGCGTGTCGAGGCCACCGAACAGGTAGGCGATCTGGAGGACGACGAACACGGCGAAGAGGACGTCGACGGCGATCAGGATCGTGGCCGACTCGATCGCGCCGAGACGGATGGGCGGGCCCGCCGTCACGGACCCGTCGGCGCCGGGGAGGCCGAGCGCCGCGGCCCCGAGCGACTGCGGCCTCGGTGGAGCGGGCGGGGGCGGCGGTCCGGGCGTCTCCGCCGCGCTCAACGCGCCGGCGGCGACCGCGAGCAGGCCGGCCACGGCCCACGCGATCAGAAAGGCAACGGCCAGGCGGATCGGGATCTGGCCGAGGTCGAGGTCCCAGCTGAAGAGGCGGCCCATCAACCGATCGAACGCGACATCCGCCGACGAGAACAGGCTCCCGAACACGAACAGGACCGGGATCGCGATCAGGAGGCCGCGGACGATCGGCCCGGCCCATGACGGGATGCGCGTCCGGCCGGAGTCTGGATCCCCGCCCGCGCCCGGATCGGGTCGTCTGGCCGCGGCGGTCACGCTCAGGATCCCGACCCCGGCCCAGCCGAGGACGAGGAACGCCAGCTCGACCACGCCGACGGCCGACCGCCGGGTGACCGCGACCCCGGCGATCGCGGCGATCGAGGCCCCGAGGAGGACGCAGGCCGCGCCGAGATCGAGGGCGAGCAGAGTCGGATCGGCGCGAACGGCAATGGACGCGCCGATCGCCAGGGCGGCCGGCGGCAGCCACCGGTCGAGGGGGTCGATCCGGCTGTCGACCCGGCGGAGGACGAACGCCGCGACGAGCAGCAATGCCGCCAGGATCGGCGCATTCACGCCGAGCAGGTTGTCGAGCAGGACCGCCTGGGCGATCAGCCCGACGCCGGCGGCGAGGACGAGGATCCGGAGGGCGACGGGTCGGGTCATGCGGGCTCCCGTTCGTGGCGCCTGACGGCGCAGGCTGCTCATCGGGATCGCGACCGGACGAGCGTGTCCGGACGGAAGCGAACCGGAGGGTGAGCATTCGAGGCCAGGCTGCCCAGCGGAGACGACCCGGCGCAGGGCTGTGTTGCGCGACCCGGCCGCGTGGCACGATTGGGGGCGATGACCGACCAGGCTGAGCGGTACGACCGGATCGCCGAGGGCTATGCGCGCTGGTGGGCGCCCGTCATCGCCCCGGCCGCACTCGCGGCGATCGACGAGGTCGCCGGCGCGATCGAGGCCGGAGCGACCCGGATCCTCGACGTGGGAACGGGCACGGGGACGCTGGCGATCGAGCTCCTTCGACGCTGGCCGCAGGTCCGCGTCACCGCGATCGACGCGTCGAGCGGGATGGTCGCCGCTGCGTCGGCTGAGGCGGATCGCCTGCTGACCGAGGAGCAGCGCGCCCGTCTCGAGCTCCGCACCGCCTTCGCCGACGACCTCGGGCTCGACGACGGCAGCGTCGATGCGGCGGTTTCGTCGTTCGTCCTCCAGCTCGTGCCGAACCGGTTCCGTGCCCTGCGCGAGACCCACCGGGTCCTCCGCCCGGGCGGCGTCTTCGGCTGGGTGTCGTGGCTGGCCCACGACGGGATCTGGGCGCCCGACGCCGACTTCGACGATGCCCTCGAGGACGTCGGCGAGGAGCCGCGCGAGTGGAACGACCGGCCGGGCGATCTGCCCAGCCCGGCGGCCGCCGCGACCCAGATGCGACGGGCCGGCTTCGCCGCGGTCACGGCCAGGGCGAGCGAGCTCGTTCACGAGTTCACGATCGACGGCTTCGTCGGCTTCATGGCGGAGTTCGACGAGGAGGATCTCGTCCAGCACCTGGAGCCGGACGTCCGCGCCCGGTTCGATCACGCGCTCCGGACCCGGCTCGCCCGGCGCCGTCCGGAGCAGCTCGCCCTCCGTCAGCCGACGGTCGCCGTCCGCGGGATCCGCCGATGAGCGCGGACCGCGACGACGCCGCGATCGGGATCGGCGTCATCGGCCTCGATCACGTCCAGCTCGCGATGCCGCCGCGGGGCGAGCGCGAGGCGCGCCGGTTCTACGCGGACATCCTGGGGCTGCGCGAGGTCGACAAGCCGGCCGCCTTCGCCGGTCGCGGCGGGTGCTGGTTCGTCGGCCCCGGCGGGACGGCGATCCACCTCGGCGTCGACGAGCGGTTCATGGCCGCGAAGAAGGGCCATCCGTGTCTCATCGTCGCCGACCTCGCGGCCGCTCGCCGGGCGCTGGCCGACGCCCACGTCCCGGTCGAGGACGACGCCGCCACGGACGTGGACCGCTGCTACATCAGCGACCCGTTCGGCAACCGGATCGAGCTGGTCGATGTCGGCGACGCCGGGTTCACGAACCGCCGGCCGCCGGGCTGATCGACCCGGGCTCAGCTCTCCGCGTCGTCGCCCTCGCTCGTCGCGGCGCCACCCTCGCCCTCGGCAGCCTCGCCACCCTCGGCAGCCTCGGCGGCCTCGCCGGCCTCGGCAACGGCCTCCGCGGTCTCGGCGGCGAGCTCCGCGGCCTCGGCCTGGAGCCGCGAGGCGAGAACCTTGGCGACGACCTCGTCCGCGTCGGTCAGCAGGGTGACATCGCCGGGGATCGTGAGGTCCGAGACCTTGACGACCGCGTCGAAGTCGACGAGCGACTCGATCGAGTACTCGATCGACTGCGGAAGGTGGTCCGGCAGGGCCTTGATCCGGACGGAGTCGAGCTGGTGCATGAGCGTGCCGTTGAGGTTCTCGACCGCGTTCGAGATCCCGATCGGGACCAGCGGCACATCGACCGTCAGCTCCTCGGTCATCCGGACCAGGAACAGGTCGACGTGGAGCGGGCGGCGATTGACCGGGTGGACCTGGACGCTGTGGACGAGGACCGGGCGGGCCTTCTTGCCGTCGACCGACAGGTCGATCAGCTCGTTCTGGCCGGCCTTCCGGCGCAGGAGCTCGAAGTCATGGGCGTCGATGGACACGTTCTCGGAACCGACACCGTGGCCGTACACGACCGCGGGCAGGCGGCCGACGCGGCGCAGGGTGGCAACCTTCTTGCCGACCAGCGCGCGCGGCTCGGCGTCGAGGCTCAGACGGCTGGTCGTGGCGGTGGACATCGGAGCGGGACCTCGGTGTGGATGTCAGGTGGTGCCGGGGCGCGGCTCGCCGACGGTGCGGTCGGGGCGCCCGGAGCGGGCGCACACCTTATCACGACACACGAGCGATGCGGCCCCGTGAAGGCGGCCGGCCCGGTCCGAGGCGGCCCGGTGTACAGTCGGCCCGCCATGAGTGCCACGATCCTGATCGTCGAGGACGAATTCGCGGTCGCCCGCGGGATCCAGTACGCCCTGCAGCAGGAGGGCTACCAGGTGGCGGTCGCGAAGAGCGGCGAGGAAGGGCTCGACTTCGCGACCAACCAGGCGCCGGACCTCGTCGTGCTCGATGTCCGGCTGCCCGGCATGGACGGGTTCGAGGTCCTGCGCCGGCTCCGGGCATCCGGCTCGAAGGCGCCGGTGCTGGTGCTGACGGCGCGCGACGACGAGGTCGACAAGGTGATCGGGCTCGAGCTCGGCGCGGACGACTACCTGACGAAGCCGTTCGGGCTGCGCGAGCTGATGAGCCGGATCAAGGCCCTGCTCCGGCGGGCGTACGGCGACCTCAGTGACGCCGCGGGCGGGCGGGTCATCCGCCACGGCGACCTCGTCATCGACCTCGAGCGGCGCCGCGTCCAGCGTGGCGATCGGCGGATCAGCCTGACCCCGACCGAGTTCGAGATCCTGCGCCACCTCGCCTCGCGCCCCGGTCGGGTCTACACCCGGAGCGAGCTCCTCGAGCTCCTGCGCGACTACGAGGCCCTCGATCAGGACGAGAAGACGATCAACGTCCACGTCAGCCATCTCCGCGACAAGATCGAGGACGACCCGGCCGTTCCGGCGTTCGTCATGACGGTCCGCGGCGTCGGCTACGCCTTCGCCGAACGGTAACCGGGGCACGGCCGCGGACGCCTCGCCGAACCCGATCCGGGATCCAGCCGGGATCGACCCGATCGGCCGGGCCGAACCGGCCGGCGGCGGATGGGCGGGAGACGGCGAGGCGGCCACCGAGCCGGCCACGGCCGGTCGCCTGGCCCGTCTCCGGAAGCGGCGGCCGCGGCTCATCCCGGCGATGATCCGACGGGCAGGTCCGAAGACCCTCCAGAGCCGGCTCACCCTCGGATTCGCGAGCGTGGTCGGCCTGACCCTGCTCCTCGTCACGGTGTTCGTGCTCAACCGGCTCGACGACGAGTTCCGGACCCAGCAGCGGGAGGACATCCGGGCGAAGACCGATCTCGTCGCCGCGTACATCGACTTCCTCGCGGCCGACGTGGCCAGGATCGATCCGGTGGCCCCCGGTGATGTCGCGCGGATCGAGCCCGTCGTGTTCAACGACAACGAGGTCAATCCGCGGGTCGTCGCCGCCCTCCAGCAACCGGATCGCGTGTCGTTCATCGCCGATCTGCTGGCCGAGGCGGACGTCGACTACACGCTCGGCCTGCCGTCCGTCGGCTCGGGCGACGTCGTCGGGATCGTGCCCGCCCGCAACGGGACGTTCCACGCGGCGGCCGACCTCCCGGGTCGGTCCGGCCTGCAGAAGGAATCGCTCGTCGCCGATCCGCGCGTGCGGCCCGCCCAGAACAGCCCGTATCCGTACGTCATCGTCGTCCGGCTCTCGAATCCGTACACGTTCCGCCAGGCGGCCATCGACAACGTCACGACCGTCACGGCGGCGGTCGGCGTCCTGGCGCTCGGGATCGCCGTGATCGTCGCCGCCGCGATGGCCCTGCGGGTGACCACCCCGCTGCGCCGGCTGACCGAGGCGTCGCGCGCCCTCGCCGGTGGCGAGCTCTCGAGCCGGATCCCGCACGACGACGTCCGCGCCGGCTCATCGGAGCTGGCCGCGCTCGCGGTCCAGTTCAATGCGATGGCCGACCAGCTCGAGGCGAGCGTCGCGATGATTCGCCGGGACCGCGATCGGAGCCGCGATTTCCTGGCCGACGTGTCGCACGAGCTTCGGACCCCGATCGCGGCCCTCCTCACGTTCAACGAGCTCCTGACCCAGCGCGCCGGCGACGATCCGGCGGCGCGGGCGGAATTCCTGAACAACAGCCGGATCCAGCTCGAGCGGCTCGACTGGCTGGCCCAGAACCTGCTCGAGCTCTCCAAGCTCGATTCGGGGCTCGTCCTCCTCGACCTGCGTCCGGACGATCTCCGGGCCGCGGTCGAATCGGCAGTCGAGCAGGCACGACCGGCGGCCCGTCGACGGGGCGTCGCGTTGCGCCTCGAGCTCGCGCCGGCGCCGATCCGCCTGCGCCACGATCCGCAACGGATCGGGCAGGTCGTCACGAACCTCGTCGGTAACGCGATCAAGTTCACGGAGCCCGGCGGGTCGGTCAGCGTCAGCGTGGCCGCGGCGCCGGACGGCGCGGCCCGGATCGTGGTCGCCGACACCGGGGTCGGGATCGTGCCGGCCGAGCTGCCCCGGATCTTCGATCGGTTCTTCCGCGGCTCGCGGGCCAACGAGGCACGCGGCAGCGGTTCGGGGCTGGGCCTCGCGATCGTCCGCTCGATCGTCGACATGCATCGCGGCAGCGTCGAGGTGGTCAGCTCGCTCGGCACCGGGACGACGTTCACGGTGACCCTGCCGGCCGATCCTCGCCGCGAGGACGATGCGGGCGCGGCGGCGGCCCCGGCCCCCGAGCCCCCGACGGGCGGTGCCAAGGTGGTGGATTCTTCACCGACCGGGGCGCCGCGCCTGAACCGCGAGTCCTCAGGCTAGGCTGGACACTCCGTTCCTCCGCGTGGCGGACCCCCACCCGCCGCCCGCGTCCCACGCACCCATGCGAGACCTGCCCCGATGACCGATCCATTCACCGATCCGAACGACGAGACGCAGCCGCACGACGTCGCTGCCTGGCAACCGATCGAGCGCGATCCGGCGGCCGATTCCTCGTCCGATCCGCAGACGCCCTACTCCCAGCCCGTGACGCCGGTCACGCCCGCGTCGTCGGCTCCGCCGGCCGGAGCTGCCTCCTTCTCGCCCTCGCCCGAGCCGCGAACCGACTGGACGCAGAGCTGGCCGCGCCGCGAACCGACCCCGGAGCACTGGTTCGAGACGACGGCGCCGGCCGCGAGCCCGCCGGCCGTCGCAGCACAGCGACGCGGCGCCGGGACCGGGACCGTCGTCATGGCAGCGCTTGCCGCGGCCATCCTCGCCTCGGGCGGAACGGTCGTTGCCCTGACCGCGAGCGGGGCCTTCGACCGGGCGCCGGTCGCGGCCACGAGCAACCAGAACGCGAATTCGGCCACGATCAAGCAGCCGGTCACGCTCGACGAGTCGTCCGCGATCATCGACGTCGCGGCCAAGGCCGGACCGTCCGTGGTCCGCATCTACACGAAGGGCATCGATCCGAACTCCGCGACCCAGCAGGAGCAGAACGGCGTCGGCTCCGGGATCATCTTCGACTCGGCCGGCTGGATCCTGACCAACCGCCACGTCGCCGCCGGGACGACGGATCTGACCGTCCAGCTCAAGGACGGCACGAAGTACGACGCGACGATCTACGGGATCGACACCCTGACCGACCTCGCGATCATCAAGGTCGACGCCACGGGCCTGCCCGCCGCGACGATCGGCGACTCGGATGGGCTGAAAGTCGGCGAGCTCGTCGTCGCGATCGGCAGTCCCCTGGGCACGTTCGACAACAGCGTGACGAGCGGGATCGTGTCTGCGCTCGGGCGCGACATCACGACCGACGGCGGCCACCTCCGGAACCTCATCCAGACCGACGCGGCGATCAACCCCGGGAACAGCGGCGGGCCGCTCCTCGACGCGACCGGGGCGGTGATCGGCGTCAACACCGCGATCGCCCGCGACTCGACCGGCATCGGCTTCTCGATCCCGATCGACATCGCCCGTCCGATCATGCGCCAGGCGCTGGCCGGCCAGACCCTCGCCCGGCCGTACATCGGGATCCAGTACGTCTCGATCGATCCGCAGCTCGTCAAGTCGCTCAAGCTGCCGGTCGGCGCCGGCGCCTACGTGCAGATCCTCGACCCGAACGGCCAGCCGACCGGCGAGGACGCCGTCCGGCCGTCGAGCCCGGCGGCCAATGCCGGGATCAAGACCGGCGACATCGTCATCGCGATCAACGGCCAGTCGATCGACGCGCAGCATCCGCTCGATGCGCTCCTGACCCAGTTCGCGCCCGGCGACAGGATCACGCTCGAGGTGATCCGCGGCCAGGAGCACAAGAACGTGACCGTCACCCTCGGCATCCGGCCGAAGGACCTCAGCTAGGGTCGGTCGGGCTCGGGCTCCGGCTCGGGCTCGGACTCCGGCTCGGGCTCCGGCTCGGGCTCCGGCTCGGGCTCCGGCGCGTCAACCAGCGGAGCGGCGGCGCTGGATCTCGACGGCCGCGTGGTCGAGCGGGCCGCCCAGCTGCACGGCCGGCTTGCGGACCCGGACGACGACCTCGTCGACCGGGAAGGCCGCCAGGATCTCGCGGCTGATCGCCTCCGCCATCGCCTCGAGCAGGCGGATCGAGGGACCCTCGACGACCCGGGCGACGAGCTCGTAGACCGGGCCGTAGTCGACGGTCTTCGCGAGGTCGTCGGCGCTGCCGGCCGGGCGCAGGTCGAGCACGAGCTCGACGTCCACCTCGAACGGCTGGAGGGCCGCGCGCTCGTGGTCGTGGACGCCGTGCCGGCCCTGGAGCCGGATGTTGCGCAGGACGATCCGGTCGGTCATCGCGCACGGTCCTCGATCGCGCCCGTCTCGAGGACCGGCCCCGGCGCGCCCCGGACGATCGCATCGGCCATGCGCGCGGTCCGGACGTTGGGCCGGACGTCGTGGACGCGGACGATGTCGACGCCGGACGCGACGCCGAGCGCGGTCGTCGCGAGGGTCGCCTCGAGTCGCTCGTCCGCGGGCAGGTCGAGGACCTTGCCGAGGGTCGACTTGCGGGACGTGCCGAGCAGGATCGGCCGGCCGAGGACCTGGAGGCTCGCCAGCTCCCGGAGCAGGACCAGGTTGTGCGCCGCGGTCTTGCCGAACCCGAACCCTGGATCGACCACGATCGCGTCCCAGGCGACCCCGGCTCGGAGCGCTCGCTGGATCGCCTGCTGGAGGTCGCCGAGGATCTCCGCGATCAGGTTCGTGTAGCGCGCCTCGGCGCGATTGTGCATGAGCACGATGGGCACGCCACGCTCGGCCGCGAGGCGCGGAAGCCCGTCGTCGAGGGCGACGCCCCAGACGTCGTTGACGAGGTTCGCCCCCGCGTCGAGGGCGGCCGAGGCGACCGCCGGCTTCGTCGTGTCGACGCTGATCGGCATGTCGGGCAAGGCCGACCGGAGGGCGCGCACGACCGGGACGACACGGGCGATCTCGTCCGCGTCGGCGACGGCCTCGTGGCCCGGCCGGGTCGACTCCCCGCCGACATCGAGGAGGTCGGCGCCCTCCGCGGCCATCCGCAGGCCCAGCTCGACCGCGGCGCCGACCGAGTCCCCGCCCGCCCGGTCCGCGTCGGCCATCAGCCCGTCGCCGGAGAACGAATCCGGGGTGAT
The DNA here is from genome assembly GCA_035607275.1 of Verrucomicrobiia bacterium. Classification (GTDB taxonomy): domain Bacteria; phylum Chloroflexota; class Limnocylindria; order Limnocylindrales; family CSP1-4; genus CF-46. Next base: position 12,131 of record DATNBW010000308.1, read on the forward strand.
GTTCAGGATGCCCATGACGAAGGTCCGCTCGCCCCACTGGAAGAGCCGCGGCCCGATCCGGAGCGGTACGGGCCGGCCCGGGAGGCCGGCGGCGGCGCCGGCGGGCAGGACGAACGACGGCGTCGCCGCGCCGCCGCCGAGATCGGGCCGCGGGGCGGCGACTCCCTCCGGTGTCGATGGTCGATCGGTCATCGCGATGGATTGTCGCCGGGATCGCCGACCGGCGGGACGACCGGATCGCGCAGGAGCGGGTCGTCGACGAGGCGAGCGCGGACGGCCCCGACGAGATAGAGCGAGCCCGCCACGACGAGCGGGCCGGCCGACCCGGCGAGAATCCCGTCGAGGGCGGCCAGGAGGTCGCGCTGGGCGCTCACGGACCTCCGGGCGCCCGACGTCGCGCCGTGCCGCCCGGCCCAGACCGCGGCCAGCGCGTCGGCCGGCAGGGCCCGCGGCCCCTCGACCTCGGTGGCGACGATCCGTGCGTCGGCAAGGGCGGTGGAGCGGATCAGGGCATCGACGACGCCGCCGACGTCCTTGTCGGCCATCGATGCCGTGAGGAGCGTCAGCCGCCCGGAGCCGAGGAACGGCCGCAGCTCGTCCAGGGCGGCGGCCAGGGCGGCGGCACCGGCCGGATTGTGGGCACCGTCGAGCAGGACGTCCCGGCCGTCGACGGCCAGCAGCTCGAGGCGGCCCGGCCATCGTGCGTCGGCGTAGCCACGACGCCGCGCGGCATCGGGAACCGCCGCGATCCCGGCGGTTGCGAGGGCGTCGAGGATCGCGTCCGCGACGGCGACGTTGGCCGCCTGGTGCCGGCCGCGCAATCCGACCCGGGTCCGTCCGAGGCGGGGCAGCTCGACGACGAGGCCGTCCCGGTCGACGGCCACGACCGGGGCCGGGTCGACGATCCTGAGCGGCACGCCCAGGCGCGCGGCGCGCCGGCGGACGATCGCGAGGGCGTCGCCGACGGCCCCGGTCACGGCCAGGTCGCCGCGCTCGATGATCGCGGCCTTCTCGCGGGCGATGTGGGCGATCGTCGGGCCGAGCCGATCCATGTGATCGAGATCGACGTTGGTGATCGCGGCCACCCCGCCGTCCCACGCGTGGGTGGCGTCGAGCCGTCCGCCGAGCCCGACCTCGACGAGCGCGAGATCGACCCCGGCCTCCGCGAACCAGCTGAAGACGACCGCGGTCAGGAGCTCGAACTCGGTCGGATCGCCGAGCCGCCGCGGCAGCCGGTCCGCGGCCGCGATCGCGATCTCCACGAGCCGGGCGAACGTGACCGCGTCGACAGGCTGCCCGGCGATCTGGAGCCGCTCGCGGTACGAGACGAGGTGCGGCTTGGGCGTCTCGCCGGCGCGCAGGCCGGCCGCGCGGATCGCGGACCCGGCGAGGGCGAGGACGCTGCCCTTGCCGTTCGTGCCCGCGACCAGCGCTCCGCGGACCGCGAGCTGCGGGTCCCCGAGCTGGCGGAGGAGGGCCCGCGTCCGCCCGAGGCCCAGCCGGATCCCGAACCGGCCGCGTTCGGCGAGCGCGGCCACGGCCTGGTGATAGGCCGCGGCGATCGCCGGATCGTCCGGGGCCGCGGCGCCGGGGGTCGTCACGGTTGCGCGGCGCCGGGGGTCGTCACGGTGCCCCTTCCTGCAGCGCTCGTCACTCGCGGCTCAGGTCGTCCTCGTAGAAGACGCACTGGTTGAAGCGCGGCGTCAGGCAGACGTCGTTGATGTATCCCTGCTCGAGGTGGACGCCGCCACGGAGCTGGCAGCGCGAGACATTCGCGTCCTGGCGGATGAGCGCTTTCAGCAGGTGCGGCGCCTGGATCGGGATCGCCCCGCGCGACCCGGTCATGTAGAAGTGCGGGCAGACGTTGCGTCGGAGGTTCGGCAGGCCGAAGCCGATGCGCGGACCCATGGGCATCGTGGCCGCTGACCCGGCTTCGCGTTCGGCCAGGGGCGAGGGCGTGACCCGGGC
>DATNBW010000316.1:0-13471 GCA_035607275.1 Verrucomicrobiia bacterium
TCGCCGAGATCGCGCGCGATACCCTCCGTCGGGACTTCCGATCGATCGACACGGCCGGGGCCCGGATCCTCCTCGTCGAAGCCATGGACCGGATCCTGCCGACCTACCCGAAGGACCGTTCGGCCTCGGCCCGGCGCCAGCTCGAGCGGCTCGGCGCCATCGTCCGGACGGGGGCGCGGGTCGTCGCGGTCGACGACCGGTCGGTCACCGTCGAGATGGCCGAGGGCGGCACCGAGCGGATCCCGGCCCGGACGACGCTCTGGGCGGCGGGCATCCTCGTGACGCCGTTCGTCGCCGCCGTCGCCGCGGCGACCGGCGCGCCGAGCGATCGAAGCGGGCGGATCCTCGTCGGTCCGGACCTCACGATCCCCGGCCACCCCGAGATCTTCGCGGTCGGCGATTCGGCGGTCCAGCCGTGGAAGCCCGACCGGCCCGTGCCGGGAGTCGCCCAGGGCGGGATCCAGGGCGGGCGCCACGCCGCGAAGACGATCCGGCGTCGTCTGTCCGGCGAGACGACACCTCCCTTCCACTACGCCAACAAGGGCGATGTCGCCGTGATCGGTCGGCTGGCCGGCGTGACCGACATTCCGTGGCTGGGGCCGTTCGGCCGGCAGAGCGGGTTCCTCGCCTGGGCGCTGTGGCTGGCGATCCACATCATCTACCTGATCGGTTTTGCGAACCGCCTCGTCGTGACCGTCCGCTGGGCGTGGAGCTTCCTGACCCACGGCCGCGGCTCGCGCCTCATCACCGGCAAGCCGCTCCTGCCGCCGATCGCCGAACCGGAACCGCCGGCCACGACGCCTCCGCCGGACGGCCCTGCGCCCGGCCCGCCCTCGACCTGATCCAGCTCGGACATGGTCCGCCGGGACCGGCGCCCTCCGAACCCGGGGTCCCCCGCAGGCGCTCCTCCTCCGCCTCGGCTCAGAACCCGATCATCGAACGAACGCCATCGCCGCGACGCATCGCGGCGAACGCGTCCTCGATCCCGTCGAGATCGATCCGCCCGGTGACGAGCCGGTCCGCGGGCAGCCGGCCGGCCAGGTGGAGCGCCGCGTAGCGCGGGAAGTCGGTCGCCGGGTCGGCGGAGCCGTAGTTCGAGCCGAGAATGCGCCGGCCGCCGTCGACGAACGGAAACGGCTCGAACGATGCCCGAACCCCGAATGGCGTCATCCCGACGAGGACCGCCGTTCCGTCGGTCGGCAGTGCCGCGATCGCCATCTCGATCGTCGCCGGCAGCCCGATTGCCTCGAAACACGTGTCCGGTCCGCCGTCCGTGAGCTCCCGGATCCGGGCCAGGGTGTCCGCCGCGTCCGGACCGGCCAGCACGCCGTCCGTCGCTCCGACCGACCGGGCGAGCTCGAGCTTGGACGGGACGCGATCGATCGCGACGATCCGGGCGGCGCCGGCCAGGGCTGCACCCATGACGCACGACAGGCCGACCCCACCGAGCCCGATCACGGCCACGGACGAGCCCGCCTGCACCCCGGCCGTCTTCGTCGCGGCGCCGACGCCGGTGCTGACGCAGCAGCCGATCAGGGCCGCGACCTCGGGCGGCGTGCCGTCGGGGAGGGGGATCGCGGCGGCGGCAGGCACGTTCTGGCGCTCGGCGAACGTGCCGATCGCGCAGTACGTCAGGACATCGCTGCCGTCCGGGCGATGGGTGGCGGCGCGGCCACTCGGCATCCGGTGGGTGTACGACGGGCTGGCCGAGCAGCTCCAGACGCGCCCGGCCCGGCAGGCGCGGCACTGTCCGCAGGGGATCAGCCACGAGAGGGCGACCAGGACGCCCGGTCGGAGCCCCGGGTACGCGGCCGCGACCCCCTCGCCGAGGGCCTCGACCAGCGCGGAGCCCTCATGGCCGAGGACGATCGGCCCCTCGCGCTCCCACTCGCCGTCGCGCACGTGGAGATCGGAATGGCAGACCCCGGCGGCCGCCATCCGGACTCGGACCTCGCCCGGACCCGGCGGATCGAGCTCGAGGTCCTCGATCCGGACCGGGACGCCGGGTCGGTCGAGAACGGCGGCGCGGATCAGGGTCGGTGCGATCGGATCGGTCATCCCCGCAGGATCGCACGCCGCGCTCGCCCGCGAAGCCCTCGTGACTGCGTTCGTCGCGCTGGGGCGAGGATGGCAACGCGCCGCCGAGCACCGGTCTGACTCGGATCTGCGAGAGCTGACCTGCGGCCGGCCCACCGAGGTCCGAGGAGGAGCTCCGCGACTCCATCGGCCCGAGGTGCGACAGCTACCGAGTGATCGCCACGGTCCCGACCATGCCGTAGGCCTCGTGGCCGGGCAGATGGCAGATGAACAGCTCCGATCCGCCCGAGGCGAAGGTCACCGTCGTCCGCTTCTGCGTTTCTGCGGGGATCGTGATCTCGGTCGGGCGGGCGTCGTGGACCGGCTCGGTGCCGGTCCGATGACGTTCGTGCGTCGCGGCGTCGCCGACGATCCACTCGTGGTCGATCGGGTCGCTGTTCGTGATCACGAAGGTCACCGGCTGGCCGGCCGGCACCGTGACCGAGTCCGGGCTGAAGTGCGAGTAATGGATCGTGATCTCGATCACGATCGGGTCGTGCGAGCGAGCGACGGCATTGGCCGCGATCCCGGTCAGGACGGCGACCGCCAGCCCCAGCCCGAGCCCCGCCGTCGCTCGCCCTCCGATCATCGGGTGGCTACCAGCCGATCGGCCGGCCGGAGGTGGGCCGGGCGTGGGCGATCATCGCGAGCCCGACGAGCCCGAGCCCGACGAATCCGATCGCGAGCAGCAGGCGGGCGAGATCCGGCGGGGGAGCCGGGATGACCGCGCCCGGCATCGTGAAGCCGGCATCGACCGCGGACGGTCGGCCGGCGCCCGACGCGTCGATCGCCAGGTCGTAGCCCAGCTCGCCGGCCGTGCCGTCGACCGCGACCTTCGTCAGCCAGGCCGAGGACGGAACCCAGTCCATGCCCCGGTCGGAATGGAGGTCCGTCAGAAGGCTCGCGCTGGCGGCATCGCTGTGATCGAGCCGGATCCCGTTCGATCCCGTCGGCGCGGGCAGGAGCGCCGGCGCGCGATCGGTCAGGAGATAGACATCGGCCTGGACCGTCTCGGAGGCTGCCTTGCCGAGGGCCAGGATGCGCAGCGGAACCCACGGGTTCGCGGTCGGGATCGTGATGTGGACGGGGGTCCCGTCGCCGAGCTGCTGGCCGCGAACCTTCGCGGCGTCGGCATCGAAGGCGGCGGCGAGGAAGATCTGGCTGCGCGCGGCGTAGAAATCGAGGACCTCGGGCGCGTCGGGCGGGAGCCGGAACCCGTGGCTCCTGGCCCAGGCCCCGATGTCCGCCGCGCCGCCCTTGAGGACCGTCAGGTCGAGGGCGTCGATCTTGACCTTCATCAGCTCGACGGCCGAGGCAGCCGGGACCGCCGCGGCTCGGAAGCCGTCGAACTCCTGAACGGGCGAGGTCTCCCGGATGAGCCGCTGGAGGGTCCAGTCGCCGCCCTTGACGACGCTGGTCGGGATGCCCGGGAGGGGCGTGATCGAGCCGAACGCACCACCGCCACCGGCGAACTGGAAGGCTGTCACGTAATGCTCGATGCCGTCGTGATAGCCGGCGAGCGTCGTGGTCCGGAGCAGATTCACGGCCCCGTTCGGGCCGATCAACCCGCCGCAGGCGAGGGTCGGGGTGACCGCCAGGAAGAGGCCGAGGACCGCCGTGGAGAGGCCGAGTCCGAACCGACCGAATCGTCGTTGCCGCATCGCGTCGCCCTCCTGGGCTGGCCGGCCGAGGAAGGGCCGGCGGTTGCCGCCCCTGACGCCCTCTTCAGCGATGCAGTTCCCGAGCAGCTCTCTTACGACGCGACGAAGCGCTCCACCCGGATGTCGTCGACCAGGACCTCGACGAGGCTGTCCGGTCCGCCGTCGGCGGCCTCGATGACGATCCGGATCGACGTGCCGGCCCACGGGGTGAGCGGCACCGCCGCGCGGACCCACGCTGCCCCCACCGTGCTCGCGGAGCCGGCCGTGGACCAGACGAGCGTCCGAACGGCGGCCTCGTCCTCGACCCACACCTTGATCCCGTCGTCGGCCGTGTCCGGCCGGTGCGCGAACACGTAGCGGAACGAAAGATCGCCCGGGACCGCCGGCAACGCGATCGGCACGCTCCGGATCGTCGTCACCCCGTCGAGGTCGTTGCTGTTCGTGTAGGACCCCGCCGGCGCCCCGGTCACGAAGGCATATCGGCCGGACACCGTCGTGCCCGGCTGGAAGAACACGCCATTGATGCTGGTCGCGGCCGGGTGGCTGCGGATGAACCGGGCGTTCGCGGGAGCCGTGTCCGTGCCGTCAGGGTCGATGGTCCAGCCACGGCTGATCTCCGTGTCGTCGAAGAACGGCCCGCAGTCGGCGACCGTCCGGTTGATCGTGCCGTGCGGGCACGCCCCGACGGTCAGGAAGTAGAGCAGCGCGGAGCGATTCCGGGCGGTCTGCGGGGCGATGTTCTCGTCCGCCGGATAGTGGTCGCCCCAGACCGTCGCGGTCTCGGTCGGGTAGAGCTCCCAGGTGAACGAGAAGATCCGCTGCGTACCGTAGAGCCAGTCGATCTGATCCCCGTCGGTGATGTAGAGATCGCTCGACTGCTCGGCCGTGTAGCCGTTCCGGGCGGCCATGCCCTTGCCCATGGCCACGAAGGCGGCGTGGTCGGCCGCGGTCATGTCGATCGGGATGTTGGTCTTCGTGTAGCCGTACGGCCACAGGATGAGCTCGCCGTTCGTGTGGAGGGTGATGTGCGACTTGATCTGCTGGATCCCGCCCACGACCCGGCTCAGCACGAAGTTCCGGAAGGCCACGGTCTCGGGCGCGGAGAAGGCCTTCCTGCCGCGGTACAGGATCGACCGCGGGTCGCCCGAGGAGCCGTTGCAGCAGCCCCAGCGATAGCCGTAGTTCCGGTTGAGGTCCGTCCCGATCGCCGTCGTGCCGGCGTTCGGCTGGCGGTTCTTGCGCCACGCGCAGTACGGCGGGTGGCTGCTGCCGGTGCACGTCAGGTCGTAGACGAAGCCGTCCGGGTTCAGGGCGAAGATGATCCAGATCTCGCGGGTATTGACGAGGTTCGTGACCTGGTTGTCCGTGCCGTAGTTGTCGGCGAGGAGGTGGAGCAGGTAGAGGGCCTGCTCGACCGTCATGTGCTCGCGGGCATGGTGGAGGGCGTCGAAGAGGATCTCCGGCTCGTTCTCGTCCGTCGCAACGTTGTCGCTGATCTTGGCCGCCCAGATGTCGCGACCCTGGTAGCTCTTGCCGATGCTGAAGACGTGCACGATGTCCGGGTGGGCCGTCTCCACGGCGTGGATGTCCGTGACCATCTCGGTGAAGTTGTGGTACCTGGAGTCCTTCGCCGGAAAGTCGGCGGCGGACGCCGGAAGGGCCGAGAGGGCGATGAACGCGACGGCCGCGAGGGCGCCGAAGGACATCGATCGACGAGGGGCGCGCAGACGTCGGAACATGCTTCAAGGGTGCTCGCCCGCGGTGCCTCGGCGCAACCCCACCTCGGGGCGGGTCGTCGGCAGGACCATTGGCCCAGCCCGGACCATCGCTCAGGAAGGCGGCGCGGTCGGCAGCCGGATCCGGATCCGGGCTCCGCCTCCGGGCGGTGATTCGGCCACGATCGACCCTCCGTGGAGCTCGACGAGGCCGCGGGCGATCGACAGGCCGAGGCCGCTTCCGGTGGAGCCCGCACCCCGGGCGAAGCGCTCGAACACGTGCGGGAGGAGCTCCGGATCGATCCCGGAGCCGGTGTCGCCAACGACGATCTCGACCTGGTCGGGCGTGGCCCGACGGCCGGAGCCGGCGTCGCCGGCCTGCCGGCCATCGACTCGTCCGGCCTCGATCGTGATCCGGCCGCCGGCCGGGGTGTGGCGCAGGGCATTGGCGATGAGGTTGCCGACGACCTCGCGGATCCGGACGGGATCGATCTCGAGCAGCGGCAGCTCGTCGTCGATCGTGACGGTCAGGTCGACGCCCGCGCCAACCGAGGCGGCCGCGAAGGAAGCCGCGACATCGGTCACGAGGACCCCGAGATCGGTCGGCTCGCGATGGAGGGACAGCGCGCCGGACTCCGACAGCGCGAGCGTGCGGAGATCCTCGATCAGCCGGTCGAGGATGCGCGTCTCCTCGAGGATCGCGTTGAGGTGGGCCTCGTCGGCCGGGTGCACCCCGTCCAGGATCGCCTCGACGCTGCCGCGGACCACGGCCAGCGGCGTTCGCAGCTCATGGGTCACGTCGGCGAGGAGCGACCGTCGCTGGGCTTCGTCGGCCTCGAGGCGGGCCGCCATCGTGTTGAAGCCGCGGGCGAGGGACCGGACGGGTCCCGGCGCGGTTCCAGTCGTCTCGACGCGTGCCCGGTAGTCGCCGGCCTCGACCCGGGCCGCCTGGTCGACGAGGGCATCGAGGACGGTCCCGGACCCGCGGATGGCCCGCGCTGCCCGCGACAGCGCGTACACCACGGCCACGAACACGACGAGGGACGCGATCCGGATCAGCAGCCCCACGGGCCCCGGCGCCTCGAGGATCCGCCCGACGACGGTCGTCCCCAGGCTCAGGAGCCCGAGCACGCCGGCGAGGAAGAGGAGGCCGAACAGGCACCCGAAGCCTCGCCATGGCCGCCGTCGGCGGGCCGGCCACGCCTCGTCCTGCGGCCACCACGGCGGTCGCTCGCCGCTGGCCGGCCACGGCCCGCCCGGGCCGCCCGGGCCGCCCCGCCGCCGAGCGTGTCGAGTCGACCGCCGCCCGCGATCGGCGGCCCGTCCGTCACCAGGGCCCGCTGGGTCGCCGGACCCGCCCCCGACGTCGTTCTGCGGGTCGTCGCTCACGGGCGCTCGTCCGCGAAGCGGTAGCCGACGCCATAGACCGTCAGGACGAGGACGGGCCGGCGGGGATCCGGCTCGAGCTTCCGCCGGAGGTTCTTGATGTGGGTGTCGATCGCCCGCTCGTACGACTCGAAGGCCACGCCGTGGACCGCGTCCAGGAGCTGCGACCGGGTGAAGATGCGGCCCGGCTGGCGAGCCATGGCGGCGAGGAGGGCGAACTCGGTCGGGGTCAGGTCGATCGAGCGCCCGGCGAGGTCGGCCCGCATGCGGGGCAGGTCGAGGGTCAGATCCCCGGCTCGGATCCGTTCCGTCGCCTCGGGCGCGGACGCCGCGTCCACCCGTCGGAGCACCGCCCGGACCCTCGCCACGAGCTCGCGCGGGCTGAACGGCTTGGTCAGGTAGTCGTCCGCCCCGAGCTCGAGGCCGAGGAGCTTGTCGAGCTCGTCATCGCGGGCGGTGAGCATGATCACCGGCAGGTTCGAGTCGCGCCGGATCGCGCGGGTGACATCGAGTCCGTCGAGACCCGGCAGGCCGAGATCGAGGACGACGAGGTCGGGTCGATCGCGACGGACCGCGAGGAGCGCCGCCTCGCCATCGGCCGCAGTCCGGACGCTGAACCCGGCATGTTCGAGGTAGTCCCGGGCCAGGTCCGAGATCTTCGGTTCGTCGTCGACGACCAGGATCGTCTTCATCGCCATGCATCCTAGGGGTGAAGAAGCGGCGCCGGGTCCCGATCGGGACCCGGCGCCGCGGGGAGGGGAGGGAAAGGAGATCGGCCGGCCGGTCTCCCGAGGCTACGACTGCGTCGTCGGCGGATCGCGCCGGTCGGCGTCCCGATGGAGCGCGTCGTGGGTGTCCTTCACCCGCTGCTCCCAGGCGTCCCGGCGCCAGTCGCCGTGGCCGCCGCCCGGTCCACCAGGTCCCCAGCCGCGGCGATGGCCGCCGAAGGCCGCTCGGAGCAGGCCGAGGAAGAGGAAGAAGAAGAGGAGGAAGCCGAAGAAGCCGAAGAAGCCGTGGCCCCAGCCCCATCCCCAGCCGTACCCGACGTAGGGCGCGACCGGTGCGACGGGAACGCCGCCGGGTGTGACGACGACCTGGCCGGATTGGACCAGACCGGCCGTGACGCCTGCGTTGTAGGCCGTCGCGCCGATGCCGATGGCGCCGCCGATGATGACGATGGCGAGGAGGATGCGAGCGATCGTTCGACCGTTCATGTTCGAGATATCTCCGTGTGCTGCGTGGGTTCGATGAGCTGATCCTGGATCGCGGATGTGGGGCGAATGTGAAGACGCCACGGAGACGCAACGGAGATCGAGGCGCGCCGGAGCGACGGGTGACGCCGGCGATCCGCCTTCGGAGGAGCAACGTGCGGTCGCCACTCGGCCCCCGGGCAGGACCGTCGGCGGCCGGTCCGATAGTCGATCCGGGGGATGACAGGAGGCGGCGGGCGGGCGATACTCTCGGCGCGAGGTTCCATCAGACGGAAGGCCCAATCGCAGACGCCGCCCCCAGGCAGTCGCTCTGCTCGGCCCTGTGCCGGGCAGCCCCCCTCGCATCCGCCCCGTCGCACCGTCATCGCGGTTTCCCGTCCCCGACGCGCCTGCCCGGCGGCACGACCATCGTCGTCGCGTGCTCAGCGCGGCGTCCGGCAGACAGGAGGCATGAGTTTTGCTTCGTCCCGTCACCCGCGCCCCCCGATCGTTCTCACGCTTCGCGCGCCCGCGGCTCCTCCTGGGTCTCGCGCTCGCGGGATCGCTGATCTCGACGGTTGCCGCGCCGAGCGTCGTTGCATCGACGGCGGCCGCGACGCCGACGGTCGCGTCGGGGACGACTCCATCGACGACGTCCCTCACGACGACCACGATCGACAAGCCGTGGTACACGACCGAGCGCTTCTATCTCGGGTTGGTGAACTGCACCCGCACCGGCGGCTGGGTCCTCAGCGACGGGACGTGTCGCGGGTACGGTTCCGGCCACTACAGCAAGTACGTCGCGCCGATCACGTACCTGTTCGGCCTGTCGGACAAGGTGTCCCGGCCGTACGCGAAGCTCCTCGTCGTCCAGGCCATCTGCTCGCACACAGCGGACGGCGATCCCGGCTACCGGCTCCGACGGGCCGGCTACATGCGCTGGAACTGGGGCGAGAACATCGGCTGCCGCGACGGCTATTCGACCGCGAAGGCGGCGGTCCTCGCCTCGCATCTGGTCTTCCAGTCCGAGAAGTCCACGAACGGCGGCCACTGGCGGAACATCAAGAACGCCGCGTACTCCTGCATCGGCATCGGAATCTGGCGGTATGGCAGCCGGACCCGGCTGGTCGTCGACTTCTACGGGTGACGTTCGCCTGACGGGACCCGCTCAGCCGAGGGCCAGCGCCCGCCGGCTCAGCTGATAGGCGGTGGCGTGGTCGCCCGTCTCGGCCGCGAGCTCGCTCCACTCACCCAGCACGAGCTTGAGACGGGCCACCGGGCCGCCTTCGGCGGCCTTCGCCGCCTGATCGAGCGTGGCGAACGCCTGCTGGGCGTTTCCTTGCCGACGAGCCGCACGGGCCACGGTCAGGAGGGCGTCGACGAGCGCCTTCTGATTGCCGAGCTTGGTGGCGAGATCGGCCGCCGCCTCGGCCTGCCGGCCGGCCAGCTCGACGTCGCCGCGGGCCAGGGAGATGCGCGCGTCGGTGTCCCCGAGGTTGGCGAGGCGGAACTGATCGCGGTCACCCTCCATTCCCAGACGCGCTGCTCTCGCATGCGTCTCGGCCGCCTTCAGATTGCCCAGCCCGAGATAGGTCAGGGCGAGCTCGTTCTCGATCGCCGCTTCCTCCGCCCGGGCGTCGACCGCCCGGAACAGGGCGAGGCTCTCGATCCCGGTCCGGACGGCACCCTCGAGATCGCCCGACGTGCGGTAGGACTGGGCGAGCGAGTGGAGCAGGATGGCCCGGCGCCGATCGTCGAGGTCGGCGCCGATCGCCCGCGCCTCCTCGAGCAGGCCGATCGCCTTCTTCGATTCGCCCGAGTAGCCCTCGACCGCCGCGAGCGCGATCAGGCTCCGGACCCGGAGATCGGGGTCGGCGTCCTCGGCCGATGTCGCCGCGAGGAGCTCCTCGAAGAGCATGCGCGCCCTCGTCGGGTCGTCGCCGGTCAGGTGCCCGGCCGCGAGCCAGTACGTCGCCCGCTGTGCGTCTGCGCGACGTCGCGCCGCGGTCAGCAGCTCGAGCGCCTCAGATGCACTCGCGATGGTCTCGTGTGATCGGCCGAGCCGGTAGCTCGCCTCCGCGAGCCCAAGCAGGCAGAGCCCCCGAGCGACACCCGACGGATCGGTATCGAGGATCGACTGGAAGCGATCCGCGGCGGCCTGCCAATCGCCGGCGGCCAGGCGGAGCTCGCCGTCGAGCCGTTGCCAATGGGTGTCCTCGTCGGCAAGGAACGTGCTCGGGACGGTCCCGAGCTTGCGGGCGAGGAACCGCAGTGCGGCCATCGAGGGCTTGATCAGGCCGTTCTCGAGGGCGCTGATGTAGGCCTTGGTGTAGCGCGGCTCGGCCAGCTCGCGCTGGGTCAGTCCGGCGTGGGTTCGGGCGGCCTTCAGGCGTGCTCCAACCTGGCGCGCGAGGTCGAGATCCTCCTTGGCGAGGCTCGGTCGATTCCGGGTCCGGGGAGCGGTCGTCGTACTCATCGGGCGGATCATACGCCCTGTAACAAGCCCCAGTTGACCTTGCCCTTCGCTGTCGCCAGCCCGTGGGTCAAGCCGAGAAGTGATAAATACTTGTTTATCCGGGGATTGCACCTACCATGGTGGTGCGTCCTCACGCCGCGGGTCCGGGCGGAGAAGGAGCACCCCAACGTGCATGTCCACCGAACCCGGACTCTCATCATCTCCGCGATCCTTGTCGCAGCGACGTTCCTGACGAGCGTTGCAACCGCGCTAGCCGAGGGCACCGTGCCCCCAGTCCCGCGCTAACCGTCGAGCTTCCGGACTGACCCGGGCCCAGACACCGCCGATGCGATGGCACCGAACGAAGGCAGCGCCCGAGACTCGGGGCGTGAGGATCATCGGTTGTCGTCGCGCCTGTCCTTGGGGGGACCCGTGGCCGGTCCGGTGGAATCGTCAGAACCGGAGTCGGCCGGTCCGCTCGGGGGACGGACCGGCCGGGCTCCGGGGCCGCGGCGTCGCTGTCGGGCGATGCGCGGCCGGGCAGCATCCATCAGCTCGTGCGCCCGATCGAGGGACCGAGCGTCGAAGAACATGCTCACGGCCTCCTGGCCGGCCTGCGTCCAGACGGCGATCCGGCCGGACGGAGGGCTGCCGAGCTCGAGGCGGAGATGGCGGATCGCGTCGAACGGGTAGGAGACGATCCCGCTGCGCGGCCGTCGCTCGACGCCGTCCCGAGCGACGATGAGGCGCCGGTCGGTAAGGAACATCACGGCGCCGATCCCGCCGAGAGCGACCAGCAACGTCTCGTCCGGCTCGAGATCCGGTTCGACGGCTCGATCGTCGGTCGGTGTCCGCTGGGCACGCCCGGGGATGGCCTTCCGGTCTGGCACCAGCTCGTTCCCGAGCCGCTCGGTGATCCTCGTGGCCCGATCCGGCACGCTCCATCCTTTCCCTGATTGCGCTTGCGGTCCGGTTGGCCCTGCGCTGGGCCGCGTGTCGTCCATGGTTGCACAATACTTGACTCTGGCGCACTTCGCGTCCGTTCGGCGACACCGGGCCTCATGCGCCACGAATGCGGCGCATGTGCCGCCGTGGACCGGATCGGGCCGAGACGGCAGACTGGGCGCGGTGGACAAGAGACCGCGCTCCACGTTCCGTATCCCGGGCTGGCGTCGCCCGGTGCCCGCGTCGCGCGGTCGCGCGGCGCTCGCGATCCTGGCGATCTTCGCGATCGTCGGCTCGGGCGTGGCCCTCGTGCTGCAGCCGGGCGCGGCCCACGTCGGTCCCGTCGGACTGGGCGGATCGCCAGCCTCGTCGGCGCGGGCCAGCATCGCTCCGCCGCTGCCGGGCCACGAGGTCTACGGGTTCGTCCCGTACTGGGAGATGGACGACTCGATCGCCGAGCACCTCCGGGCGACGGATGCGACGACGATCGCCCTGTTCTCGGTCACCCACAACGGCAAGGGCGCGATCGCGGCGACCCAGAAGGGCGATCGGACGATCAGCGGCCCGATCGGCCGCCAGATCATCGCCGATGCCCACGCGCTCGGTCGGCGGGTCGACGTCGCCTGGACGAGCTTCGGCCAGGCGAAGAACCACAAGCTGTTCGCCTCGGATGCCCTCCAGGGGAAGGTCGTCGCTTCCCTCGTCGCGCTCCAGGCGGATCTCGACATCGACGGCATCGCGGTCGACGTCGAGGAGATCGACGCGACCGACATTCCTGCATACGGCGCGTTCGTCGGCCGCCTCCGGGCGGCACTCGTGGCGGCTCATCCGGGGGCGACGGTCACGGCGACGACGGGTGCCGGTCCGCAAGGGGCAGCCCTCGCCCTCGCGGCGATCGTGGCCGGTGCGGACCGCGTCTTCCTCATGGGCTACGACTACCGGACCGCTTCGAGCGAGCCCGGCGCCTCGGCTCCGATCTCGCGCGGCGACGGCGCCGAACGGTCGATCGCCTGGTCGCTCGACCTGTATGCCGCCGCGGGCGTGCCGGTCGGGCGGACGCTGCTCGGCCTCCCGCTGTACGGCCTGTCATGGCCGACGGCCAGCGCCGAGCTCGGGTCGCCGAAGACCGGTCGCGGTGACATCTGGGTCCCGCGGCGCAACCTCGCAAGTCTGCTGAACCCGGGCGCCCAGGCCTCCTACGACCCGGTCGAGGACGTCGCGTTCCTCGCCGTGCCCGACGGCACCCGGTGGCAGGCCGTCTACTACGACTCGCCGCGAAGCCTCAGGTCCAAGCTCGGGTTGGCCAATGCGCTGGGCCTGGCCGGGGCGGGGTTCTGGGCCCTCGGCTACGAGCGGGGCCTGCCCGAGTACACGGGCTTGATCGCCGACTTCCGCGCCGGCCGGTCGATGGCGCCCGATCCGTCGCTCGCGGCCATCGCACCGAGCGGCGACCCGCTCGCACCGGCGAGCGGCGGCACCGGATCGGGAGGCGCGCCGCCCGGGGCCCCGTGACGGCCGCGCGGTCGCGGCAGGATCATGCGGCGGACGACACGGGCGTGGATACTGCGCGCATTCGGTCCGTGCAGGGAGACTGAGATGCGGCGGTACCTTGGCGCGATCCTCGTGCTGTCCTGGCTCGTTGCCGCGTGTGGCGGTTCGAACGGCGGCGGTGGTGGCGGCGGGGGCGGCGGGGGCGGCGCGGGCGACCTTCCGACCGCCCCGACCGTGCTGTTCGGCGCCTCGTACGACCCGACGACCCTGGCCGTGACCGGGAAGGCGACCTCGATCAAGCAGGGCAGCCCGATCGTGGCCGTTGCCCGGACGTTCTCGCCGCATCCCGCGAGCGACGTCACGATCGAGGTTGGAAGCGGCGCCACGAACTTCCCGGACCGGGCCGCCTCGGCGACCGACAACCCGGCCGGCGCGACGCTCTTCGCGGTCGACCTGAGTGGCGACCACCTGACCCCCGGGACGTGGGTCGTCCAGCTGACGGCCGGTGGCAGGATCGTCGCGTCGGGGTTCCTGACCGTCACGCCCTGACCG
>DATNBW010000001.1:0-2504 GCA_035607275.1 Verrucomicrobiia bacterium
TTTCGATCCGGCGACGCCGAGCGGCTCGCCATCCAGGCTGACCGCGTCCGGGACGATCCCCATGATCTCGACCGCCGCGGCGTTGCTCAGGTAGACCCGGCCCGCCGCGTCCGCGATCAGGATTCCCTCGGGCATGACGTCGACGACCTGGCGCAGGCGGGCGAGGCCGGCCTCGGCCTCGACGCGGGCCGCCTGCTCCTGGACCAGCTCCTCGGCCCGCATGTTCGCGGTGATCGTCGCGAGGACGATCCCGATGCTCTCGCTCAGCTGGTCCAGGAAGGCGAGGTGGATCTCGCTCAGCTCCTCGATCGATGCCAGCTCGATGACGGCCCGCGTCTGGTCCTCGAACTGGATCGGGAGGAGGATGACCTCGCGGGCCGTCGCGCCGCCGAGGGCCGAGCCGATCGTCGCGTAGCCCGCCGGCACGTCGCGCAGGTGGAGCCGCCGGCCGTCCTCGGCGCACTGGCCGAGCAGGCCGTCCCCGAACGAGATCACCGGGGCGGGTGCGGGGGTGACGTGGCGCGGGTAGGTCGCCAGGAGCGTCAGCTTGGGCGCGTCGGAGCTCAGGTTCGCGAGGTAGATCACGCCGCGCTGGATCCCGACGAGCGGGGCGAGCTCGGCGAGGATGAGCCGGCCGACCACGCGCAGGTCGCGCTG
The DNA here is from genome assembly GCA_035607275.1 of Verrucomicrobiia bacterium. Taxonomy (GTDB): domain Bacteria; phylum Chloroflexota; class Limnocylindria; order Limnocylindrales; family CSP1-4; genus CF-46. The sequence continues at coordinate 658 of DATNBW010000001.1, forward strand.
GCCCTGGAGCATCCGGGTGAAGCCGGCGATGTTCGTCTTGAGCCAGTCGATGTCCTGGTTCCGGCGCGTCGTCTCGCGGAGGTTCCGGATCATCGCGTTGACGTCGTTCTTCAGGAGCTCGACCTCGCCCTGCGCCTCGACGTGCACGGACCGCGACAGGTCGCCGCGGGTGACGGCGGTCGCGACCTCGCCGATCGCCCGGACCTGGGTCGTCAGGTTCGCGGCGAGCTGGTTGACGTTGTCGGTCAGGTCCTTCCACGTCCCGCCGACCCCGCGGACGTCGGCCTGGCCGCCGAGCTTGCCCTCGGTGCCGACCTCGCGGGCCACCCGGGTCACCTCGCTGGCGAACGCGTTGAGCTGGTCGACCATCGTGTTGATCGTGTCCTTGAGCTCGGCGATCTCGCCGCGCACGTCGACGGTGATCTTCTTGCTCAGGTCGCCGCGAGCAACGGCGGTCGTGACGTCGGCGATGTTGCGGACCTGGCCGGTCAGGTTGCTCGCCATCGAGTTGACGTTGACGGTGAGGTCCTTCCACGTCCCGGCCACGCCGCGGACCTCCGCCTGGCCGCCGAGCTTGCCCTCGGTGCCGACCTCGCGGGCCACGCGCGTCACCTCCGAAGCGAATGCGTTCAGCTGGTCGACCATCGTGTTGATCGTGTCCTTCAGCTCCGCGATCTCGCCCTGGACGTCCACGGTGATCTTCTTGCTCAGGTCGCCCCGCGCGACCGCGGTCGTGACCTCCGCGATGTTCCGGACCTGGCCCGTGAGGTTGCCGGCCATGAAGTTGACGTTGTCGGTGAGGTCCTTCCAGGTGCCGGCCACGCCGCGGACCTCGGCCTGGCCGCCGAGCTTGCCCTCGGTGCCGACTTCGCGGGCGACCCTGGTGACCTCGCTTGCCAGTGCGCTGAGCTGGTCGACCATCGTGTTGATCGTGTCCTTGAGCTCGAGGATCTCGCCCTGGACGTTGACCGTGATCTTCCGGCTCAGGTCGCCCTTGGCGACGGCGGTCGTGACGTCGGCGATGTTCCGGACCTGGGACGTCAGGTTGCCGGCCATGAAGTTGACGTTGTCGGTCAGGTCCTTCCAGATCCCGGCCACGCCCTTGACGTCGGCCTGGCCGCCGAGCTTGCCCTCCGTGCCGACCTCTCGAGCGACGCGGGTCACCTCGCTGGCGAACGCACTCAGCTGGTCGACCATCGTGTTGATCGTGTCGGCGAGGCGCTTGTACTCACCGCGCAGCGGCTTGCCGTCGATCTCGGACGGCATCCGTCGCGAGAGGTCTCCGCGGGCGACCGCGTCGAGGACGCGGCTGACCTCGAGCATCGGCTCGGTCAGGTCGAACACGAGCTGGTTCACCGCGGTCTCGCTGCGCGCCCAGCTGCCGGCGGAGCCGATCGACGCGCGATGCCGGATGCGCCCCTCGCGCCCGACCGCGCGGCTGATCCGGCCGAGCTCGTCGGTCGTCCGCTGGTTCAGCTCGACGATGTCGTTGAACGCCTCGGCGATGGAGCCGGCGAGGCCCGACTTCCCATCCGGAAGGCGGACGCGAAAGTCGCCGCTCCGCAGGGCGCGCAGGGCCCGCAGGATGGCGGTGCCGTCGAGGGCGTCGAGGCCGTCTTGTGCGCCGGACGGCGTGGCGGGCGCGGGCGGCCCGGATCGCGACGAAGGCGGATCGGCGCCCAATGAGCCGGGCGCTGCGATACCGCCGTCGCCCCGGCGGCCGTCATGCGGAACGACCGAGTCGATGCGGCGAGGCGCCTCGACGTCAGATTCGGTCGGCGGTGTCGTGGGCTCGAGTTCGATCGCGCGCACCTGAATCCCTGCCGGCTGGTCGCGCCGAATGTAAG
>DATNBW010000012.1:0-5695 GCA_035607275.1 Verrucomicrobiia bacterium
TCCGGGCTTCATCGACCACGTCGTGAACAAGAAGGCCGAGGTCATCCGGGTCTACCTCCCGCCCGACGCGAACACGCTCCTGTCGGTCATGGACCATTGCCTCCGCTCGCGTCACTACATCAACGTCGTCGTCGCGGGCAAGCAGCCGGCGCTCAACTTCCTCGCGATGGACGAAGCGATCCGCCACTGCACCGCCGGCGTCGGGGCATGGGACTGGGCAGGGACCGGTGTCGGCGAGCCGGACGTCGTTCTCGCCTGCGCCGGCGACGTGCCGACCCTCGAGGCCCTCGCGGCGGCCGCGATCCTCCGCGCCGAGCTGCCGGACCTTCGCGTCCGGTTCGTCAACGTCGTCGACCTGATGCGCCTCCAGCCGGCGGGCGAGCACCCCCACGGCCTCTCCGACGAGGCGTTCGACGCGCTGTTCACCGTCGATCGGCCGGTCGTGTTCGCGTACCACGGCTACCCCTGGCTGATCCATCGCCTCTCCTACCGCAGGACGAACCACGCCAACCTCCACGTCCGTGGCTACAAGGAGGAGGGCACGGTGACGACGCCGTTCGACATGGTCATGCGCAACGACCTCGATCGCTTTCACCTCGTCATGGACGTGATCGACCGGGTCCCGGGGCTCGGGGAGCGCGCGGCCGAGGTTCGGGCGCGGATGGTGGAGGAGCGGGCCCGAGCCCGGGCGTATGCCCGCGAGACCGGCGACGACCCGGCCGACATCCGCGACTGGGCCTGGCCGGGCTGAGCCGACCGAGGTGCGGGTCCTCGTCCTGAACCCGGGCTCGAGCACGCTGAAGGCGGCGGTCCTCGAGCCGCCCGACCGCACGCCGCTCGCGTCGATCGAGGTCGGGCGCGGGTCCGATGCCAGTCGGGATGGGGATGCCGCAACGGCCGTGGCCGATGCCCTCGCCGCCCTGCGCCCGGCGGTCGATGCGGCGACGATCGACGCCGTCGGCTATCGCGTCGTCCACGGCGGCCCTCGGTTCAGCGGTCCGGTCCGGATCGGCGACGACGTGGTGGCCGCGATCGACGAGCTCGCCGATCTCGCGCCGCTCCACAACCGCCTGGCGGCGGCGACGATCCGGGCCGGTCGGTCCGCCCTGCCCGGAGTGGTCCACGTCGCGGCCTTCGACACGGCATTCCACGCGACCCTCCCCGAGGACGCGATCCGATACGCGGTTCCCGCCCTGTGGGCGGAGTCGTGGGGCGTTCGCCGGTACGGCTTCCATGGCCTGTCGGTCGCGTGGTCGACTCGGCGCTGCGCCGAACTCCTCGATCGACCCGTGGCCGACCTGCGCCTCGTCGTCGCCCACCTGGGGAGCGGCTGCTCGGTGACCGCGGTCTCGGGCGCTCGATCGGTCGAGACGTCGATGGGGATGACCCCGCTCGAAGGGCTCGTGATGGGCACGCGCGCCGGCTCGCTCGACCCGGGGATCCTTCTCGCGCTCCTCCGTGACGGCCGGCTGACCGTCGAGGAGCTCGCCGAGGGTCTCGATCACCGTTCGGGACTGCTCGGGCTGTCCGGCCGCACGGCCGACGTCCGGGAGCTCCTCTTGGCCGAGGCCGCCGGGGATGCGGCCGCGCGGCTCGCGCTGGCGGTGTTCGTGCGACGCGCGGCCGCCGGGATCGCGGCCGCGGCGACGGCCCTGGACCGGCTCGACGCCGTCGTCTTCACGGGCGGGATCGGGGCTCGCGCCGGGCCGATCCGGCGCCGGATCCTGGGCCGGCTCGCCGTCCTCGGCGTCGATCGCGACGTTGCGTTCGACGTCCCGCCGGCTGCCGATCCGGCGACCGCGGACGACGTCAGCGAGCCACGTTCGGGGCCGGCGATTGCCCGGATCGTCGCCCGCGAGGACGTCGTGATCGCGGAGGCGACCGTCGAGATCGCCGGCGGGGGCGCGGCTCGCTAGGCGACCGACGCCGCCCGGGCCTGCGCGATCAGGCTGGCCGCTTCCTGGATCGGGATCGCGAAGCCGAGCCCCTCGGCGCTCGATGCCGTCGCGGTATTGACCCCGACGACCTCGCCCGAGGCGTTGAGCAGCGGGCCGCCGCTGTTGCCGGGGTTGATCGCGGCGTCGGTCTGGATCAGGCCCTTCAGCGTGACCGGCTTGCCCGTCTGGTCGTCCTGGACGGTGACCGTCCGGTCGAGCGCCGAGATGATCCCCTTCGTCACCGTTTCCGTGAATGTCCCGAGCGGGCTGCCGATCGCGATCGCCGTCTGGCCGACCTGGATCGTCGACGAGTCGCCGATCCTGGCGGGCGACAGGCCGGTCGCCTCGATCTTGACGAGGGCCAGGTCCTGGGTGTCCGAGACGGTGACGACGGTCGCCGGATAGTCGGTGCCGTCGGCCATCGTGGCCGTGAGCGACTCGGCGCCCTCGACGACGTGCCGGTTCGTCAGGGCGTAGCCGTCGCCCGTGAGGATGATCCCGGATCCGACCCCGGTCGCCGTGCCGCCGAACGGCCCGCGGGCGCCGCCGACCTGGGACGTCAGGGTCACCACCGACTCGCGCGCGGCTGCGACGACAGCGGTGATGTCCTGCTGCTCGACGGTCGTCGTCCCGCCCGTGGTGGTCACGGCCGCGTTCGGCGTCGGCGCCGCGCCCGCAGCCGAGCCTGTCGTGCCGGGATGGACGAGGTTGACGATCGTCAGGGTGGAGCCGGAGGCAAGGACCGCCGAGAGGAGCGCCGCCGCGACCACGGTGCCGACGGTTCGCCGGCGGCCATCGGAACCCGACCGCGCGGCGTGCCCGGGCGTCTCGCGAGCCTCGAAGCGGGGCTCGCCCGTGGATGCTTCCGGGTCGCGCCAGGTCCAGCCGGACGGCTCGCCGACGCGCTCGCGCGCCGCGTTCGCCCAATCGGACGAGGCGCCTCCGGCGGCGCCGGCATCAGCGGGCTGCCAGCTCGGGCCGGCAGGGGTCGTCGATGGCGTCGCTGCCGCCGCGGCCCATCCGGGTTGATCGTCGGTCGGGGCGGGCCGCATCCAGGGATCACGCTCGGAGGCGAAGGCGTCGGTGGAGTCGACGGTGGGGGAGTCGGCCGCGGAGGAGTCGGAGGCGGCAGGCTGGGTCGGGTCGTGCGGTTGCATCGCGGGTGCTCTCCCGTCAGTGACGAGGTGATCGTGTCACGTCCGAGGGAACCGCGGGCCAGTGAGAAGGTCCTGAGACGCCCGGCCGATCGGCGGAGGCGCCAGCCGTCCAGCCGCGACGATCACGATCGGCCGGGCGGATTCGTCGCGAGTGTCGACCCGGGCTGGGGCTCCGACACGGGCGGACCTCCCGCGGCGGGCAGGCGGACGATGAACCGTGCGCCGCCCTCGGGTCGATTGGTCACGACGATCCGGCCGTCGTGGAGGTCGACGATCGACCTGGCGATCGCGAGGCCGAGTCCCGTCCCGCCGGCCGCCGCGCCGGGTGCCCGCCAGAACCGCTCGAAGATGTGCGGCATGTCCTCCGGCCGGATGCCCGGCCCGTCGTCGTCGACCTCGAGGGTCGCTTCCCGGCGATCGCTCCGGATCCGGACGCTCACGTTGCCGCCGCGCGGCGCGTGACGGATCGCGTTGTCGACGAGGATCACGGTCAGCTGTCGGAGCCGGGCGTGGTCGCCGTCGACCATCGCCGGCTCCGGGTCGAGGGCAAGGTGGACGTCGCGCTCGGCGGCGGTCTTGACCAGGGCGCCGGCGCCGTCGGCCGCGACGTCGCCGAGATCGATCGGCAACCGGGTCAGGGCGATCGCCCCGGAATCGGAGCGGGCGAGCAGGAGGAGGTCCTCGACGAGGGCGGTCAGGTTGCCGACCTCCGCATCGATGTCGTCGAGCGCCTCGGTCGCGGTCGAGCTCTCGGTCCGGCTCCGGCGCAGGTGCTCGACGGAGCTGCGGATGACCGTCAGCGGGGTCCGCAGCTCGTGACTGGCATCGGCGGCGAACTCGCGCTGGCGGCGGAGGGCCGCGCGCTGCTGGACGAGCGATTCGCGGATCGGGACGAGGGCGCGGCTGGCGTAGAACGCCCCGAACCCGAAAGCCACGAGGACGACGAGCAGACCACCGACGAGGAGGACGGTCCGGATTGCATCGAGGGTCTGGAGCTCCGAGGTCCGGTCCTGGAAGACCTGGATATAGACGGTCCCGATGTTCGAGTCGGCCTTTTCGGTCCGCACCCGGAACGGCGTGGCATCGATGACGGTGGTCCGGATGTCGAGGCCGGTCTGCCGCGCGGCATCGATCCCGGCCGAGACGGGAAGCCCCGCGGGAACGAACAGGCTGCCCCGCCCGACCGGCTCGCCCGCATCGTCGAACAGGAGGGCAAACGTGCCCGACGAGTTGCCGCCGAAGATGAACCCCTGCCCCGGACCGCCGCCCGGGTCCGGATGCTGGCGGAAGGCTTGCGCCCGATCGTCAAGCTGCTTCTCGCCCGTCGTCTGCAGCGACCGAGCCGCGACCGAGTACAGGGCGAACCCGAGAACGGCGAGCACGACGAGGGTCGTCAGGCCGCTCCACAGGACGAGACGCAGGCGAACGCCGCGGATGAGCCGGGCGTCCGCGGCCAGGGCTCGCTCATCGGCCGGATCGCCGGTCGCGGTCGAGAGAACGCCGTCAGGCATTGTTCAGACGGTACCCGACCCCGCGAACCGTCTCGATCCGGTCGCCCTCGCTGCCAAGCTTGGTCCGGAGGTAATGGACGTAGGCGTCGACGGCATTCGGCGTGACCGCGACGCCGAAGGGCCACGCCTGATCGAGGAGCTGGTCCCGGCTGAGGGCCTGGCCGGGATGGCGGAGCAGGGACTCGAGGAGGGAGAACTCGCGCGGGCTGAGATCGACGGGCCGATCGTGGATCGTGACCGAGCGGGTCGCCTCGTCGAGCGAGATCGGGCCGGCCACGAGACGTGGCTCCGATCGCCGGGCGGCACCGTCGGCGCGTCGGGCGAGGGCTCGCAGGCGAGCCGACAGCTCGTCGTAGGCGAACGGCTTGACGAGGTAGTCGTCCGCTCCCGAATCGAGGCCGACGACCCGGTCGCTGACGGTGTCGCGGGCCGTCAGCATGAGGATCGCGAGATCGCGCCGCTCCGTCCGGATCCGGCGTGCGACCTCGAGGCCGGAGATGTCCGGCAGGCCGACATCGAGGATGACGACGTCGATGCCGTTCTCACCGAGGGCGATCTCGAGGCCGGCTTCGCCGTCGGGCGCGCTCTCGACGTTGTGGCGGTCCTGTTCGAGGAGCCTGGCGAGCGATCGGCTGAGGCGCTCGTCGTCCTCGACGAGGAGGATTTTCATGAGGGGCTCGGTAACTCGAATGCCGGGCGATGTTCGTGTCGCCGTTGATCGTGCCAGAGATGAGGGTGAAGTCCCGGCCGTGAGTCGGAGGAGGAGGGAGACAACCCACGGTCGGGCTCGAGACGAACGATTGCGAACACGAATGAGAGCCACATGAGATGGAAACACTCGCGCGAACGGCGTTCGTCGTGGCGGGGCGACGAGGGCAAGGCGCCGCCGAGGACCGGAGCGAGCGCACTGCCGGACGTGCGTGACCGAGGACCGCAGGCGGCAACGCCGCCATCGTCGTTCCGCCACGACAGCCGCGGTCGGTGGTACCTGCGTTCAGAACAAAGTACGGCTTGGCGGGGGCCCACCCCCACCCATACGCTCCGCCCATCACGGAGCCGCACTCCACCCCTGGCCACCCCAAGGGTGCGG
>DATNBW010000021.1:0-3436 GCA_035607275.1 Verrucomicrobiia bacterium
CGATCCGGGCCGTCCAGCGGGCGACGAGCCGCTCCTGGCTGCCGGTGAGGCGGGTCCGCCGGACCGACGAGACGTCGCGGTCGGTCAGGGCGAGGGCCGCCTCCGCGATCGTCCGGGCCCGCTCGGCGCCGGACCAGCCGAACGTCACGATCCAGTGGCCGGGATCCGACGAGCGATGCACGCCGACGCCCCCGCGACCCTCGCCGTGGTCGGCCCGCAGGCGGCGCAGCCAGCCGACGAACTCCTCGATCGGCAGCGGCCACTCCCGGGCGGGGACGCTCGCCCCGAGATGGACCAGGGCGTGCCGGGCGGGGCTGCGCTGGCCGTACCAGGTCCGCCGCCGGCCGATCGCGACCTCGACCTTGACCACCGGCTCGAGCCGGTAGACGTTCGGGCCTTCGAGCAGCCGGATCTCGATCAGTCGCACCGTTCGGGGAGGATAACGCTCCGGCCTCGTCGCGAGCGTGGCGTTTCGGGGCGTTCGTGCCGTGGTTCGGGCGCCGGTCGGGGCGTCGCTGCCGCCATCCAGGCGCCCGGCCTCGACCTACACTGCACCGATGGCCACCGAGACCGCCCCCGGCGCGGGCGTCCGACCTGACGAGCTGAGCCGGCTCGAGGCCGCGATCCGGGCGGACGAGCCCGCCTATCTCGCCGACCTCGGGCGGCTCGTGAACACCGACTGCGGCTCATACACGCCCGCGGGCGTCGACGAGATCGGGCGGTTCGTGGCGTCGTTCATGACCGACCAGGGCGCCCGCGTCGAGGTTCGACCCGATCCGACCGGGACCCGCGGCGCGACGGTCGTCGGCACGTGGGACGGGCCGCGCGGGACCGCCGGCGGACCGCGGATCCTGCTGATCGGGCACATGGACACGGTCTTCGACCCCGGAACGGCGGCCGAGCGGCCGTTCACGATCGACGCCGACGGGATCGCCCGCGGCCCGGGCGTGACCGACATGAAGTCGGGCCTCCTCGCCGGGCTGTATGCCCTCAAGTCGCTCGTCGCCGCCGGCCCGCTGCCGTTCGAGCGCCTGACGTACGTCGCGAACCCCGACGAGGAGATCGGGTCGCCGAGCTCGACGCCGCACATCCGCGAGTTCGCGGCCGACTCCGACGCCTGCCTCGTCCTCGAGTGCGCCCGCGCGAACGGCGACATCGTCTCGTCGCGGAAGGGCATCCTCGACGCCCGGGTCACCGTTCGCGGCCGGGCCGCGCACGCCGGCGTCGAGCCCGAGAAGGGCCGCTCGGCGATCCTGGCCGCCGCCGATCTCGTGACCCGCCTCCACGCCCTCAACGGGCGCTGGGACGGGGTGACGATCAACGTCGGGGTGATCGCCGGCGGGACCCGCCCGAACGTCGTGGCCGAGCGGTGCTCGTTCGAGGTCGATGTCCGGGCGCTCCGCCGGGCCGACCTGGAGGCGGTCGAGGCCGAGATCGGCTCGATGCTCGGTTCACTCGCGGTCCCTGACGTCAGCGCCGAGCTCGAGCCGATGGCCCGCTGGTGGCCGATGGAGAAGCTCGAGCGGTCCGGGCGGCTCGTCGAGCATGCCCGGGCGCTCGCGGGGCGGCTCGGATTCGAGCTGAAGGACGCGGCGACGGGCGGCGCCTCGGATGCGAACACGACCGCGGGCATGGGCGTCGCGTCGATCGACGGGCTCGGGCCGATCGGCGGCATGGATCATTCGCCCGCCGAATACCTCGAGGTCGCCTCGATCGTGCCGCGCACGACGCTCCTCGCCGGGTTGCTGCTGGCGATCGGGCGCGACCCGGTGGTCGCGGAGTGGCGGGCCGCCGGTCCGGCCGCGATCTCGTGACAGGGTCGTGACGGGGTCGCGCCGGCTCGTCTCGTCCGGTGGTCCCTACGAGGCTCGGTACGGGTACAGCCGGGCGGTCACGGTCGGCGACTCGTGCTGGGTCGCCGGCACGACCGACGCGGGCCCGGACGGGACGTCGCGCCATCCAGGCGACGCCGCGGCCCAGGCACGGGCCGCCTTCGCGATCGCGCTCGCGGCGCTCGCGGAGGCCGGCTTCGTCGCCGCGGACGTCGTCCGGACCCGGATGTACGTCGTCCGGGCGGAGGACGCGGCCGCGGTGGCCGCGGTCAACGGCGAGATCTTCGCCACGATCCGCCCGGCCTCGACCCTGGTCAGGGTTGCCGGCCTGATCGATCCGTCGATGCTGGTCGAGGTCGAGCTCGAGGCCCGCCGCGCCTGAGCGATCGCCTCGTCAGGGCAGACCGAGCGCCCGGCCGGCGACCGCGATCCCGACCGCCACGATCAGGCCCAGGAACAGGCTCCGGCGCCACTTCACGATGGCGATGCAGGCGACGACCGACACCCACGGCAGGCCGACGACGAAGACGGATCGGCCGTCGACGGTCGCGACCATGACGTTCACCGCGGCCAGGGCCGCGAGCACGGCCGGACCGACGAGCTGGAGGTACTCGAGGGCTCGTCGCGGCAGGCGGTCGATCGCCGGATTCAGGAGGCCGATCGCCCGCGATGGGTACGTCACCGCGAACATCAGGAACGCGAGCGGGACGAGATCCGTGCTCACGGGTTGACGTCCTGGAGGTTCGGGAGGTCCGCCCCCTGAACATCCGGTGCCGCGCCGGACGCATGGACGGCCAGCCCGACGATCGGCCCGAGCACGCCGCCTGCGATGATCCCGATGGTCGGGCTGATCACGAGCGACACCGCCACGCCGATCGCCGCCCCGGCCAGGGCCGCCACGAGCTCGCGCCGGCCGCTGACCAGGCCGACGGCGAGCCCGGCCATCGCCGCCGGAAAGATGACGTCGATGCCGAACCGGCTCGGCTCGACGATCGCATCGCCGAGGGCCACGCCGGCGAACGTGGCGACGTTCCACGGGATCAGGGTCGTCACGATCGCCGGATACCAATAGCCGATCGCGTCGAACCTGCCGAGCCTCCGGAAGTGGGCGATCGCGAGGGCAAAGGATTCGTCGGTCACGAGGTGCGCCGCGAGCGCCCGCTCGGCGACCGATCGACCGCGGAACCACGGCGCGAGCGCCGCCGAGTACAGGACGTGCCGGGCGTTGAGCAGGAACGTGAGGAGCCCGATCGCCGGCCAGGCGAGCCCGCTCGCGACATAGCCGACCGCGGCGAACTGGGCGGCGCCGCCGAACGCGATCAGGCTCATCGCCATCGCCTCGATCGGCGAGAAGTGGCCACTCGTCCGGGCCGTCAGACCGTAGACGAACCCGAAACCGAGGGCACTGACGACGATCCCGAGTCCGTCGACGACGAGACGCCGTCGAGCCGCCCGAAGGACCGCTCCGTCGAGCGGCGGCTCGGTCCAGGACGGCAGCGGCGGGGCGGTGTTCAGCGCAGGAAGGTCTTGCCGCAGGTCCCGTCGCAGACGACGAAGAGCGCGTGCTTCTCGGCTGCGTACCCGGCGACGTGGAGGAGCCCGGG
>DATNBW010000025.1:0-6004 GCA_035607275.1 Verrucomicrobiia bacterium
GGCCGGTCGGCCTGGGTCGCCCGCCGGATCCCGCCCGGCGCTCCAGGCGTCGGGCGGACGGCCTCGAGCTGGTAGATGCGCTCGGCCATCGCGTGGCGCGCAGAACACCCTGTCTCAGCGCACCACGCGTCTGCGAAGGCCCCGGCCAGGTCGGTCGGGCCCATGACCCCGGACACCGGGAAGGGCGACGTCGCCAGATCGTCGACCAACGCGCCGAGGGCTGACGGTCGCGTGCCGGCCGCGATCAGGAGGGCGGCCGGCGGCGTCATCAGCGCCACGCCGACGACCTCCCCGCCCGCCTCGACCAGGCCGAGGTGGCGATCTCGTGCCTCAAGGCCCGGCGTGGCCAGGATCCCGATCGGAAGGCAGTTCTCCGCCTCGCGCTCGCTGAGGAACGGGAGCACGCGCTCGCGGAACGCTCGGACATCAGCGGATCGAGACGCGTGCACGTCGCGAGGCGCTATCGCGATCGTCCCGGGTCCGTGGGCGACGGAGCTCCCGGGCGGCGCAGCTCGGTCAGGAACTGCCAGGTGATCACGCCGTAGATCGGGCCGGCGATCGCACCCATCAGAGCGAACGCCTGCCCGGATGGGAACTGCGTCGGCGTCAGCCACGGAACGACTTTGGCCACGACGAGGCCGACGGAGACACCCAGGAAGAGACCCGCCGCGTTGACGAGCGGCCACCAGCCGGCCCCGGTGAACTCACGACGGAGGATCATCCACTGGACGAGGCCCAGGACGACGACGACCACGGGCGGACCGACCACGGCGGTGATCGCGGCTGGAACAGGTCCCTCGTCCGGGCCGATGCCGGACACCGACCCGCCGGCGGTAAATCCCATCACGATTCCGCTCAAGCCCCATCCGAGAGCGGCGGCCGCCACCCACCCGCCGGCCGGGAGGCTCCGGCGCAGCACCAGCCACTGGCCAGCGCCGAGGATCGCACCGAACATCGCCATGGACGCGGCCAGGCTGCCGCCCTGGATGACTCCGGCATCGAGGGCCGAGGTTGCGCGTCCGTAGTACGGCTGCTCCAGGGCTCTCAGGACACCGCCGGCGACGGCGCCCCCGATGGTGAAGGCGACGAAGTGTGCCAGGAGCCAGGGCCGGATCGGGCTCGACCCGAGCGCACCGAGTGTGCCGTTCATGGCAGACCTCCCCTCGCCCTCCAGCAGGGCAACTTGGCGTGGAACGATGCGCAGAGGCTAGCGTCGCAGTACCGGATGTTCGCCCGCGCATGCACTCATGGGCACGGACCTGATCCGAGGGCCTGCACGGGCGTCAGCTTCGGAGAAAGGCGAGCACGGCAAGAACGCGACGATGGTCCTCCGCCGTCGGTTCGAGCTCGAGCTTCGAGAAGATCGCACGGACATGGCCCTCGACGGTCTTGAGCTCGAGGACCAGTCGGTCCGCGATGGCCTGGTTCGAGCGGCCCTCCGCCATCAGGCCGAGGATCTCGCGCTCGCGAACCGTGAGCTCGTCGAGCGGCGAGTGGTTGCGCGGCCGGCCGAGGAGCCGGGCGACGACCTCGGGATCGATGACCGACCCGCCCGCTGCAACCCGGCGCACGGCATCGGCCAGGTCCGAAACCTTGGTGACGCGGTCCTTGAGCACGTACCCGATTCCGGCCGGATCGTCGCGCAGAAGGTCGATCGCGTAGCGGGTCTCCACGTACTGGGACAGGACCAGGATCGCGATCCGGGGGTGAGCCCGGCGGATCTGGCGCGCGGCCTCCAGGCCCTCGGTGGTGTGCGTCGGCGGCATCCGCACATCGACGACCGCCACGTCGGGCAGCTCGCGGTCGACGAGCGCGAGCAGCTCCGGCACGTCCGCCGCCTGGCCGACCACGGCGAAGCCAGCGGCCGCCAGAGCACCGGCAAGCGCCTCGCGCAGCAGGACGGCGTCGTCGGCCAGGACGATCCGGATCGCCGTGGTCGCAGTGTCGCTCACGGGCTGCCATCAAACGGCATTGCTGGATCGTGCCATCCCAGGGTTCGTGACGCGCAGGTGCAGACCCTCGAATCGACAGGCTCGCCCCCGGTGTCGCCACCGATGGCCACCGCAACGATCCTGCGTAGGGTGCGCCAATCGGCGGACCCTACACCCGCCGTGGGCTCGCGCCGAACCGACGCTCGGAGACGCGGGCGTAGGATGATCGCGGAGGGGCTCAATGGCTGGGATCAGCGAGCCAGCAGACACGACGGCAACCTGGGCCGAGGTCGATCGCGATGGCCGGATCGTGGACGGCGCGTCCCCTCGTGTCGCGTGGCTTGCGGTGGGCGTGGCGACCTGGTTCATCGGTGCCACATGCCTGCTCGTGTGGGCGGTCACCCACGGCGTCGACCCCGATCCCCTCCTGTCCATCCACGCCGTGCCCCTGTACGTCGCGATGGGGACCTCCGCGGCGGTCATTCTCGCGCTCGCGATCCGCGCGACGAGGCAGGGACGCGGTTGGCGCCACGCGCTGCCCGACGGCTACGGGATCCTCGCGGCGGGCGTCCTGGCGCTGATCGCGGGCCTGATCGGGGACGTCGGATGGCGCGAGGGCATCGGCATCCCCGCGGGCTTGTCCGAAGGGCTGGCCCCGACCCGTTTGCTCCTGTTCGGGGGGCTCGTCCTGGTCGCCGCGGCTCCTCTTCGCCTGGCCCTGCGCACGAGTGGCGCGCGCGTCCCACGCTGGGCAGCGGTCCTGTCCGCCAGCCTCGTGCTCGCCACGCTGTACCTTCCTGGAGGGTTTCACCCGGCCGAGAACGGATCGCTGAAGCGGGCCGCCTTCATTCCGAATGCCGAGATCTGGTTGATGGACGCCAACGGCGATCACCAGACGCGGCTGATCGAGGCTCACGACGGCATCCAGGCCTGGAACGCCGTGTGGTCGCCGGATGCCAGGCACCTGGCGTACACCCGGCTCGTGATCGGCAGCCATCCACCCCTCGACATCCCGGATGAGGCCGACATCTGGATGGCTGCGGCAGACGGCAGCGACGCCCACCCGGTCGCCGACGGGCCGGGCTGGCAGTGGCTTCCCCACTGGTCGCCCGATGGCACGTGGATCGCCTACACGGACGAGGCCGAGGGCGGGCCGTGGGCCCACACCGGCCCGGCGGGACTGGGAGGAGGGGGAATCCTCGGGACCGGGATCGGATTCGGTCCCGCGAGCCCGGTCAGAACCTACGCCGACATCTGGCGCATCCGGGCCGACGGGACAGGATCGCCGGAACGGCTCACGGACACACCTGGCGACGATCGGGCCGCCGCCTACTCGCCCGATGGGACCGAGCTCGCGCTCGACAGCACGCGCGGCGGCGGAACGGAGATCTGGATCATCAAGGCCGACGGATCCGGCACCGCCCGTCAACTGACCTTCGAACACGGATACACCTGGGGCGCGACCTGGTCGCCGGACGGACGGCGAATTGCCTTCAACGCCTGGCGACCCGGCGGAGGCGGCCAGGACATCTTCGTGATCGGAGCCGATGGCAGTGGAGAGCAGCGCCTGACGACCGATCCGACCGATGACATCGGGCCGGCCTGGTCGCCGGACGGCCGGCGGATCGCCTTCCGAACGCTCGGCCCCGGGGCCAACGAGGACGAGATCTGGTCGATCGCCGCAGACGGGGGTGATCCGAAGCTGCTCAGCCGGGATCCCGGGGCGGCCGACGATCTGACGTCCGGCGGCGGCGCGTGGGCAGCGGACGGCCGGATCGCCTTCATGCGGGCCGAGAACCCTCCGGCGGACGCGGATCCAGGCGTCCGGGAGATGCTCGCGACGACGACCATGCTGCTCGCGACGATGCTCGTTGCGATCATGGCCGTGTTGCTCGCTCGTACGGATCCGCCGTTCGGCGCTTTCGCGGTCCTGCTCGGGATCGCGACCACGATCGTGGGACTGACCGCGGACGGAACCGAGTTCATTCCCGCCGCGTTCGTCGCCGGACTGGTCGTCGACATCCTGGTGAGGTTCTCACCCGATCGCTGGAAGATCGGAGTGGCGGGCGCGGCGTTGGCCGCAGCCTTCGTCGTCAGCGCCGAGATCACGGTCGCCGTCGTCCACACCGATCTGGCCTGGTCGTTCTCGCTCGTAACCGGGGTCGTCCTCGCGGCGGCTGCGGTCGGCTGGGGACTCGCCGCGGCCAGCGGCGGTCTGAAGACCGGGGGTAGCGGGGTTTCCTCGTGACCCGGGCCACCGAACGGCTTGCGTTGCTCGGCGCGGTCGGCGTCGTGCTGGCCGCCGTCCAGCAGTTCGGGCCGTTCCTCTGGCCGTACGAGCCACCCCAGTCGCTGTCGGTCGCCACTCAGGCGTGGTTCTTCGTCGTCGAGCTCCTCTGGGTGGTGGCGATGCTCGTGACCTACCGACGCGCTCCGAGCGGCCCGATGTGGAAGCTCTTCCTCCTGTACCAGGTCGTCGGGACGATCGGGATCATCTGGGTCCTCCCGACCTCGCTGACGTGGTTGCTCAGCCAGGCCTCGATCGGGATCGGCAGCGTGGTGTTCGTGCACCTCGTGCTCGCCTTCCCGACCGGACGCCTGTCCGATCGATACGACCGGATCGTCGTGGTCGCGGCATACGCATTCATCCTGGCCACAAGGCTCGTGTGGGTCCTCGTGTGGAGTCCGCCGCTCGATCCGGTCGGCTTCTCGCCGCGCAATCCCTACGTGCTCTGGCCGAACGCCGATCTGGCGCAGCTCTTCGGACCCGGCGCGATCGTGGTCATGGCGCCGTTCCTGTACGTGGCGGTGCTCGCCGGCCTCGCTCGGCACTGGCGGCGGGCGAGCCCGGCGCTGCGGCGGGCGCTGCTGCCGATCATCGTCGCCGCGCCACTCCAGCTGGCGATCACCCTCGCCTGGCACCTGGTCGACGCCGACCCGGCAGGCCTGCGCAGTCTCCGATCGGCCCTCGAGCAGCCGATCGTCGGCCTTGCCGGGCTCGTCTTCCCGGTCGGCTTCCTGCTCGGCCTGCTCCGGACGCGGCTCGCCCGCGGGTCGATCGCCGACCTCGCCCTCGAGCTCGGACGGGGCGTCCCCCTCGGAGGCCTTCGCGAAACGCTGGCGCGCGCACTCCGCGATCCGACCCTCGTCCTCGCCTACCCGGCGGCGTCCGGATCCGGTTACGTGGATCCCGACGGCCAGTCGATCGACGTTCCCAGCGAACCGGTGGCGGACCGCGGGATCGCCCGTCTCGAGCGCGACGGGCAGACGCTCGCCGTCCTCGCCTACGATCCCGCCCTCGACCAGGAGGACCCGGGTCGGGTGGGTGCGGTCGCGTCGATGGCGCGGATGGCCCTGGAGAACGAGCGGCTCGCGGCGCAGGTGCGGGCGCAGCTCGACGAGGTCCGCGCATCGCGCGCCCGGATCGTCGAGGCCGGCAACGCCGAGCGACGCCGCATCGAGCGGGACCTCCATGACGGTGCCCAGCAGCGCCTCGTGGCGCTCGCGATGCGGCTGGACCAGGCGCGCGAGGGTTCGGCCGGCGCCGCCACGCTCATCGACGAGACGACCGCGGAGCTTCTGCGGGCCGTCCGGGAGGTCCGTGACCTCGCCCGCGGGCTCCATCCGACGATCCTCACCGACGCCGGCCTCGCGGCGGCGGTGGAGGCCCTCGCGGAACGCACGCCATTGCCCGTCAAGGTGGCCGTCACCGAGGCGCGGTTCCCGCCCGAGATCGAGGCGGCCGCGTACTACGTCGTCGCCGAAGGGCTGACCAACATCGCCCGCTACGCCGGGGCGACGGAGGCGCGCGTCGAGGCAACCGCGAAAGGCGGCCGGCTGGTCGTGACGGTCACCGACGACGGACGAGGCGGCGCGGATCCGTCCTCCGGCTCTGGGCTGCGCGGGCTGGTCGACCGCCTGGCCGCGATCGACGGCGAGCTGCAGATCACGAGCAGGGCCGGCGACGGGACGACGCTGACCGCGATCCTGCCGGCCGGCTCGTAGAGCCCGGGAAGTCAACACGTCCGATGCCGCTGCTGGCGGGCCGTCGTACCTCGCCCGCGCGACCCCTA
>DATNBW010000028.1:0-19710 GCA_035607275.1 Verrucomicrobiia bacterium
CGAGAGGGCCAGCCCTCTGCGCGTTCGAGCGCTCATCAGACGCCAAATACCCCGAGACGCCATCTTCAGTTCCTCCCGATCCCCGAGAATTCCACGGTCGATACGACCTCGCCGATAAGTGCAGGACCCCCGTTGAGGTCACCGAATGGGACCTCGAGCCCGTAAGAGCCGTCTTAGGGCCGGTACTTCCGGTCCACCTGAAGGACCCCCCTGATGGGAAGCGGTCGCCAATGTACGGCTGAACGGATGGAAAAAGGTACTAGTCACAATTACCGATGACTAGACCTGAATCCACCGGTGTCCACCGTTTGACACAACCGCGTTCGGCGCATTCCGGTGCGACGGTGCAACGAGGTACCAGGACCCATGGCTGCGCGCCGATGCCGCGCTACCATGGGCGACCCATCGCGCTGAGCCCGGCGCGTGCTTGATACGCCCGCACACGAGGCCGCCGCGACCGTGACCAGCCCGAGCCAGCCCACCACGATGACTCCGATCCGGACCCAGGTCCGCGACGCCGTCGCCCGGGCGTGGCGCGCGGCCATCGAGACCGGCTCGCTGCCACCGATCGCTGACGACCAGCCCGCCGTCGAGGTCCTGATCGAGCGACCGGCGAACGCCGAGCACGGCGACTTCGCCTCCAACCTCGCGATGAAGCTGGCCCGGCCCTACCGCCGCTCGCCGCTCGAGATCGCGGGCGCTCTCGCCGCGGCGATCAACGCCGATGCGGCGGATCCGGCCGTGGCGTCACCGATCGCGTCCGCCGCGACGGCGCCGCCGGGGTTCCTCAATCTGCGCCTGACCGATGCCGCGCTCGAAGCGACCCTTCGCTCCGTCCTGGCCGATGGCGCAGCGTGGGGCCGCGTGCCACCGGTCCGGCCGCGCCGCGTCAACGTCGAGTTCGTGTCGGCCAATCCCACCGGCCCCTTGACGATCGGCAACGCCCGCGGCGCCTTCGTGGGCGACCTGCTCTGTCGCGTCCTCGAGGCGGGTGGCCAGACCGTCACGCGCGAGTACTACTTCAACGACTCGGGCGGCCAGATCGACAACCTTGGCGGTTCGGTCCTCGCAGTGCGCCGGGGCGATCCGATCCCCGAGGACGGCTATCACGGCGAGTACGTCCGGGAGCTGGCAGCCGAGGTCCCCGACCAAGTCTGGGCAAGCGCGACGGCGGACGGCGCCGATGGCCCCGCGATCCTCGGGCACTGGGCCGCCGGTCGGGTCCGCGCCCGGATCGAGGCCAGCCTCGACCGGCTTGGCGTGCATTTCGACGTCTGGAAGAGCGAGGGCTCGCTCCACGCGGAGGGCTGGGTCGAGCGCGCGATCGAACGGCTCCGCGCGGGCGACCACGTCTACACGTCTGACGGCGCCCTCTGGTTCCGCTCGACGGCCTTTGGCGACGACAAGGATCGCGTGATCATCCGGGCGGACGGCCGACCGACCTACTTCGCCGCCGACATCGGCTACGTCACCGAGAAGTTCAGTCGCGGCTTCGACCATCTGATCTACATCTGGGGCGCCGACCACCACGGGACCGTGGCGCGCGTCCGGAACGCCGCGACGGCGATGGGCTACGACCAGGCGACGGTCCAGATGCTGCTCTACTCATGGGTCCGATTCATCCGCGACGGTGTCGAGATCTCGATGAGCAAACGGGCCGGCGAGTTCATCACGCTCGACGAGCTGCTCGAGGAGGTCGGCGTCGACGCCGCCCGGTGGTTCTTCGCGTCACGGGCGGCGACCACCGGGATCGACTTCGACATCGAGCTCGCCAAGACCCAGTCCGCCGACAACCCGGTCTATTACGTCCAGTACGCCCACGCCCGGATCGCGTCGATCCTGCGCAAGGCGGCCGACGCCGGCCTCGACCCGGCCGACGGGGTGGCCGGCCTGCTCGCGGGCGGCCCGGAGGCGGCCCTGGCCCGGGCGATCGTCCGCTTCCCCGAGGTCGTGGAGGATGCGGCGCGGACGGAGGAGACCCACGGTGTGACCGCCTATGCGACCGAGCTCGCGACCCGGTTCCACGCCTTCTATCGGGACGCGCGGGTCGTCGACGCCGACGAGCCCGCCCGGTCCGCCGGTCGACTCGCGCTCGTGTCGGCCGCCCGGGTCACGCTTGCCAACGCCCTCGGGTTGCTCGGGATCTCCGCACCCGAATCGATGTGAGCCGCGCCGGCGAACGGGCTTCGGTCAGCCGGCCAGGCCCAGGACGCCGGCCACCCGGGACAGGGTCGCGTCGTCCGAGCCGATCACGATCCAGCGCTCCTTGGCGCCCGCCCCCTGCAGGACCTCTCCCGGACCCGCCGCGGCCTCGACCCGCGGCTTGACGCCGGCCTCGAACTCCGCGGCGTCCCTGGCGGTGTCCCACGCCGTCTTGAAGACGACGGCCCAGGCGCCGCCCGGTCCGTCGAGCAGGACCATCCGATCTCCGCCCCAGCCCGCGACCGCCTCGGGCGATGGCTCGGGCAATCCGCCGGTGAACTGGGCGCTCGAGATCCAGACCCCGAGCTGATGCTCTCCGAACGTGTCCTGGAGTCCGACCGACCAGCCGGCGCCGAGCTTCGAGGCGAGATCGGCGGGCAGCTTGACGTCGATCGCCGGCTCCCGGCTTGCCCACTTCTCGGGGTGGAGGATCTGCTCCGTCGTCGTCGGCGGATCGGCGAACGCGGCGTCGATGGCCGCGTAGCCGCCCTGCATCTGGACGCCCAGCGCCCAGACGGTGCCCTGCAGCGCTGCGAACGTGATCTGCGCCGCGATCAGCGGGGGGATCTTCTTGAGGGCCTCCTGGGCCTGTGGGTCGCTGCCGGCGGCGAGGATCTCGCCCATGTCGGACGGCGGGAGGTACTTCTGGAGCCAGTACGTCATCGTCACGTAGGCGTCGCCTTCGACCAGGGCCTGCCGGGCGAGCTGCTGATCGCTCTGATCCGCGAGCGAGTCCGGCTGGAACGCCTCCAGGTCGAAGTTCTGGTCCTGGAGCGCGTGCGTGTATTCGTGCGAGTAGAGGAACTTCTCGAGCGGCCCGACCGCGCCGCTCTTCGAGACGACGTACAGCTTCTTGTCGGCCGGGACGTACAGCCCACCCACCTGGCTCTCGAGGAGATCGCCGTAGACCTCGGTCAGCTTGTCGTCCTTCGGCAGGACCCCGAGCGCGTGGAACAGCCGCTCGGACGCGGCGACCCTGGCGGGCGGACTGTCCGTCGCCAGCTGCCTGGTGAGCAGCTGGCCCATCTCCTCCCGGCTGAGGATCGTCGGCTGAACCGGCTCCTTCTCGTCGAGCCCGCGGATCTCGCGGACCTGACCGTTGATCTCCGTGTAGATCGCCGACAGATCGCCGGACGACAGCGGCGACGGCACGACCGACGGCGAGGCGGCGGGCGCGCTCGAAGCAGCGGCCGATGGCGACTGGGCGATCGGCGACGGCGACGTGTTCGTCGATCCGCAGCTCGCGACCAGCAACGCGACCGTCACGAGCCGGAGCCAGCCCGCGCGACGGCCTCGGAGCGGCGTCAGCCGGCGGTCGTGATGCATCCACGGGATTGTTGCATGGGGCCGTCGGGCCGACGATGACCCGGCAGTCCGGGGTTTCCATGTCGCTTTCTTAATGGCTTTCCCGGTTGTCGTTGAATGCGCCCGGACTAGCGTTCGTTTCGGACCGAACCCACAGGGTTCCATCCTCCCTCCCTCCGAGCGGGGGTGCCGATTGGGCAGGCACCCCCGCTCATTCTTTGCCACGAACATCGGCTGCCGCACTTGCGCACGCCATCGCGGCGTTGGCCGCTGCGCTCCTCGCTCACGGCCATCCGAGGCCGCTCGCTGCGGTGCTCGCGGCCGCCTTGCGCTGACGCACGCATGCGCGACGAACGCGGTCATGGCGGCGGCTTGCCATCCTC
The DNA here is from genome assembly GCA_035607275.1 of Verrucomicrobiia bacterium. GTDB lineage: Bacteria > Chloroflexota > Limnocylindria > Limnocylindrales > CSP1-4 > CF-46. Next base: position 3,891 of record DATNBW010000028.1, read on the forward strand.
GCCCCAGCTCGACGAACGCAGTCCCGAACGTTGCGCGGTCGCCTTGCGCTGACGCACGCATCCGCGACGAACGCGGTCACGCGGGGCTCTGGCTTCTCGCGCTCAGGCGGGAGCCGCCTACGGGTCGAGCGGTCCGAGAGCGCGGGCGACGATCCCACGCACGGCGCCCGCCGCCTGCAGGCTCAGCGTAGGCGAGCCTCGCCTGAGCGCAGGGGATTCGCGGCCGGGCGTCGCCGCGTAGGCGAGCCTCGCCTGAGCGCAAGGGATCGATCCCGCTCGAGAACATCGGGACGGGTGCCCCGTGCTGCATTCGCGGTGCAGTGGCGTATGCAAGAATCAGGGCATGGAACTGACCTGGTATGGACGGACGTGCATCCGTCTGCGCGGGAAGGATGCTGTCGTGGTGTCCGATCCGTATCAATCGATCGTCGGCCCGACCGGCCGCGGCATCACCGGCGAGATCGTCACCTACTCGCACCCGGACGATCGACCGCTGCCGAAGGCCAAGGGACAGCGCTCGCGCGACGGCTCCACCCTGCTGCCGTCATCGCTCGACGACGCGTTCGTCCTCGATGGTCCCGGCGAGTACGAGGTTCGCGACGTCCTCCTGACCGGGGTCCGGACGTATCGCGACGACACGAAGGGCGCCGAGCGAGGCAAGCAGGTTGCCTTCGTCGTCGAGCTCGACGGGATGCACACGATCCATCTCGGCGAGATCGGCCATCTCCTGACCGAGGAGAAGCTCGCCGACATCGGTCCGGTCGACATCGCCTGCGTCCCGGTCGGCGGAGCCCTCTCGCCGCAGCGGATCGCCGAGCTCGTCGCCCAGCTGGACCCGAAGATCGTCGTCGCGATGCCGCTCGACGAGGACGCGCCGGACACCCGCGAGGCCCTCGCCAAGTTCCTTCACGAGATGGGCGGCGCGCCGGCCGCGCAGCCCAAGCTGACGGTGACGATCTCGGGGCTGCCGGCCGAGACGACGACCGTCCTGCTGGAGTCGCGCGGCAAGGTGTGATGGCCGCCCGTCGCGCCGGTCCGGGGCCGGCCCGATGCGCGGCGCCCGCGATCCCGAGCCCTCGAGCCGTGCCGATCAGATCCGGTCGAGCACGACCCGGCCGCGCTTGACCACCGTACGGACGAGGTCGGCCGCCGGCCAGTAGGGAATCTGGCGCGAGGTCGGAACCGTCCAGATGACGAGGTCGGCCTGCTTGCCGCCCTCGAGCGACCCGATCTCGTCGGCCAGCCCGAGTGCAAGGGCCGCGTTGATCGTCACCGCCGCGAGGACCTCGTCCGGCGTCATCCGCAGGTTCAGGCACGCGGCCGTCATCGCCAGCGGCAGGCTCGGCGTCGGTGACGTTCCCGGGTTGAAATCCGTGCCGATCGCCACCGGGACGCCGCGCTCGATGAACGTCCGGGCCGGCGCGTGGTGGTCCTTCATGAGGAACCACGTCGTCGCCGGCAGGAGCGTCGCGACGACCGGACGGCCCTCCTCGGCGGACCGGGCCAGGGCGTCGATCCCGGCCTGGGACGGAGTCGCGAGGTGGTCGGCGGTGGTGGCCCCGATCTCGGCCGCGAGCTCCGCGCCACCGCTCGGTGCCAGCTCGTCCGCGTGCAGCCGCGCGCGCAGCCCGAATCCGGCTGCCGCGGTCAGGATCCGGCGTGACTGATCGGCCGTGAACACGCCCTCCTCGCAGAAGACATCCGCCGCGACCGCCCGTCCCTGGGCCGCCACGCCCGGGAGCTGCTGGTCGATCAGGGACCGGACGAAGGCCTCGGTCGCGTCGGGCCGGTCCCGCATCTCGAGCGGAACCGCGTGCGCCCCGAGCCAGGTCGGGACGATCTCGATCGGGCCCTCGACGCCGAGCCGATGTGCGACCTCGAGGAGGCGCAGCTCGGTCGGGAGGTCGAGGCCGTAGCCCGACTTGGCCTCGACCGTGGTGACGCCGTGGCCGAGCATCTCGTCGAGCCAGCGCCGGCCGTGCGCGGCGAGCTCGTCGGCCGATGCCTGCCGGGTCGCCGAGACCGTGGACAGGATCCCGCCGCCGGCCGCGAGGATCTCGAGATAGCCCGCACCGCGCTGGCGGAGCTCGAGCTCGCCCTCGCGACTGCCGGCGAAGAGCAGGTGGGTGTGCGGATCGACGAGGCCCGGGGTCACGGTGCCGCCGGCCGCGTCCAGGCGGTCGAAGCGATCGAGGGGATAGCCCTCGGCCGCGAGCAGCCGCTCGAGATCGGCCCGGCCGCCGACGCCGAGGACCCGACCCTCCCAGATCGCGACCGCCGGTGCGTTCGGCGCGCCGGGTCCGCCCGCCTCGTGGGCCGCGCGTCGATCGATCGCACCCTGGTCGTCACCGGCTCGCGGGCCGCCGGCCATCGTCACGACCTCCGCGGCACCGACGACGAGCAGGCCCGGGAGGTCAGGCTCACCGCGTCCTCCCGGAATGACGCGGAGGCTCACGACCGGCGAGGCTCGGTCGTGGACCGCACCGCGTCGAGGCGCAGCTCGAGGGCCTGCATGGGGCTGAAGTCGCGCAGCTTGAGGAACGCGGCAGCCGCCGCCAGGCGCTCCTCGATCGGTGCCGAAGGCGAGGCTTCGACGTGCTCGGCGACATCGAGGAAGGCGGCGAGGGGCGCGAGACCGATGAGCTCGGACTCGAACAGCTCGACGCCGTCCTCGGCGGCCTCGGCGCGGACCGTCTCCCAGACCCGCCAGAGCGGCGTCACCCGGAAGTCGAGGATGTTCATCGAGACCTGCGCCCTGCGCAGCTCGTCGATGAAGAACCCGTTGCCCTGGACCTTCGGCAATCCGCCGCCCGACTCGCGGACCCGCCGGGCGATCCGCTTGGCCAGATCGAGATCCTCGCTGTCGAGGTTGATGTTGTACGCGATGAGGAACGGCCGGGCGCCGACGGCCACCGCCCCTGCCGACGGATGCATCCGGGCCGGGCCCAGGTCGGGCTCGCGGCCGTTCTGGCCGATCTCGACCTTCAGCCCCTCGTACTGTCCGCGACGGACGTCGGCCAGCTTGATCCGATCGCCGCGTCGCGCCGCCTGGGCGTACAGGTAGACCGGCAGGTCGAAGCGCTCGGCGATCCGGGCACCGAACAGGCGTGCCATCTCGATCGCCTCGTCCATCGTCGTGTCGGCGAGGGGCACGAACGGGATGACGTCGACGGCACCGATCCGCGGATGCTCGCCCCAGTGCGCGTCCATGTCGATCTCGCGGACGGCCGCGGCAACGAGCTGCTCGAGGGCGTCGCTCACGGCACCGGCGGGTCCGGCCAGGGTGAAGACCGAGCGGTTGTGGCTCGCGTCGCTCGTCCGGTCGAGGAGGTGGACGCCGTCCACGGAGCTGATCGCCGTGGCCAGCCGTTCGACGACGTCGAGCCGGCGGCCCTCGGACACGTTCGGGACGGATTCCACGAGGCGATCGGCCAGGGCGGCTGGGAGGGCGGCGGGCATCGCGTCCATCGTGCCACGGTTCCGCGGCCCCCGGTTCGGCCCGGCTGCCCGCTCGGCCGCGGATGTTGACTAACGCGTGTTAGATCGTAAGCTAACGCCGCCACCAACCCCGCGTCGTGCCCCGAGGTGCCGATTGGCCTCGTCGACCGCCCCGCGCCCGAGCGTGTTCCACCACCCGAACTACCGGAAGCTGTGGACGGCTGCGACCGTCTCGCTGTTCGGGACGCAGGTCAGCCAGATCGCGATCCCGTTCATCGCGGCGGTCGTCCTCCACGCGTCGCCGGGCGAGGTCGGCCTCCTCACGACGATCGACTTCCTGCCGTTCATCCTCTTCACGCTGCCGGCCGGCGTGTGGGTCGACCGCTTCCCGAAGAAACGGATCCTCGTGTTCGGCGACCTCGGACGGGCGGCGATGCTGCTGTCGATCCCGATCGCGTGGTGGCTCGACGCGCTGACGATCTGGCAGCTGTACATCGTCGGCTTCGTCAACGGGACGATGACCGTGTTCTTCGACGTCGCCGATCAGTCCTACCTGCCCACGATCCTCGATCGCGAGGACCTCGTCGACGGCAACGCCAAGCTCCAGATCAGCCAGTCATCGGCCCAGATCCTCGGCCAGCCGGTCGGCGGCGGGATCGTCGCGCTCCTGACGGCGCCGGTCGCCGTGCTGATCGATGCGGTGAGCTACGTCGGCTCGGCCGGGTTGATCCTCTCGATCCGCGAGACCGCGCGTCGAGCGGCCGGGGTCGTCGGCGCCGGCCCGGCCGTCGCGGCGGCGACGCAGGCAGACGACGTCGCGCCGCCACCCGCGACCGGCGTGTCCGTCGCGGTCGAGGCGGCCGCCGCCGAGGCGTCCCCGACGGCCGGAGCCGGGGCGCTCGACGCGCCGGCCGGCATGCGAACCCAGATCATGGACGGCCTGCGCTACATCCTCCGCCACGAATACCTCGGCAACGTTGCCGCGACGACCGCGACGGCCAACCTGTTCGGCAACATCGGCATGGCGATCTTCCCCGTCTTCGCCTACCGCGAGCTGGCGATGTCGCCGGCCGCGGTCGGCACCGTCGGCGGGATCGGCGGAGCCGGCGTCCTGATCGGCGCGCTGGTCGCGACCCGGGTCCAGCGCCGGCTGGGGATCGGCCGGACGATCGTCCTGACGGCGGCCCTGTTCGGCCCGGTGGGACTGCTGATCCCGCTCGCGACCCCGGAGCTCGCGCTCGTGTTCCTGTCCACCTCCTTCTTCATCGCGAGCATCGGCAACGTTGTCTACAACGTCTCCCAGATCAGCCTTCGCCAGGCGATCACGCCGGAGCACTTCCTCGGCCGGATGAACGCGACGATGCGCTTCCTCGTCTGGGGCACGATCCCGATCGGGTCACTGATCGGGGCGGGCCTGTCCGAGGTCGTCGGGGTCCGGACGACGATGTGGATCTCGGCGATCCTCGGCTTCCTGCCGTTCCTCGCCGTCTTCTTCTCGAAGGTCCGCTCGATCCAGACGATCCCGACCGAGGACCCCGACGCGGCGTCGCCCGCCGCCTGACCCTGGTCCGGCTGGGCCACGGAACCGAAACGAGCGAGGAGCCGGCCCGCCGGGCCGGCCCCTCGGTCATCTGCCCGCGCCGGGCGTCACTTCGTGAAGTGGACGTCGACGTAGTGGTACGAGCCGTCGGTCAGCTTGAGGACGAACCGGCGGCACGTGTTCATCCAGCCCTTGTCGGTCTTCCAGCTGTAGTTGTAGATGCCGGTCGCGGCATCGTAGGTGAAGCCCGTGCTGGCGGTTGGCGTCGTCGCATCCGTCGGCCGGGAGCCGAGCGGGATGCCGCAGGTGTACGAGATGGACCGCGGATACCCGGCGGCGATGACCGCCAGGCCCTGGTTGCCGCCGAGCATGAACTTGATCGGCAGGCCGGACCCGGCCTTCGCGGAGTTCTCGACAGGCGGGTTGGAGAGCGGCGACAGGAACCCGGTGAAGACCCAGGTGATCCGGACCGTCGTCGTGGCGGTCGCGGTCAGGCCGTCCGGGTCGGTGACTCGAACGCGGATGGTCGGTGAGGAGGGTGCGGACCCGGCCGGGGCGTTGAAGGTCGCCGACGCGCCCGCTGTCTCGAACGACCCGTTGTCGTCGAGGTCCCAGGCGTAGGTCAGGGTCCCGCCCTCGGGATCGTTCCCCGTCGCGGTGACGGTGACGCTGGAGCCCTCGTTCACCGTGTAGGGGCCGCCGGCATCGACGGTCGGATGAGCGTTGACCGTGACCGTCGCGTCAGCGGTCGCGGTCGCGCCGCCGGCATCGGTGACCTGGACGTGGATCGTGATCGTCGCCGGCCCGGCGATCGCCGAGGCGTCGAACGACACGGTCTGGCCGGCCGTCTCGAACGACCCGTTGTCGTCGAGATCCCAGGCGTAGGCGAGCGCCCCGCCCTCGGGATCGTTGCCCGTCGCGGACACGGACACGCTGGAGCCGGAATTGACGGCATACGGGCCGCCGGCGTCGACGGTCGGCACGGCATTGACGGTGACCGTTGCGTCATCGGTCGCGGTCGCGCCGCCGGCATCGGTGACCTGGACGTGGATCGTGAAGGTCGCCGGCCCGGCGATCGCCGAGGCGTCGAACGACACGGTCTGGCCGGCCGTCTCGAACGACCCGTTGTCGTCGAGGTCCCAGGCGTACGTCAGCGGCTGCCCGTCCGGGTCGTTGCCGGTCGCCGACACGAGCACGCTCGAGCCGGAGTTCACGGCATACGGGCCACCGGCATCCACGGAGGGACCCGTGTTGAGGTCGATCCCGACGAGGACGGGGTCATGGTCCGACGAGCGATACGGGCCCGGGTCATAGAACGTGTTGATCTGGTTGGCCGTCTTGAACTCGGTGTTGTAGTCGAGCACGGTCGGCTCGTCGGGGTTGATGTGCCACTCGGCGACGCCGGTCACCTGCGCGGCAAGGGACGCGCTCGCGAGGGCGTGATCGAGGTAGCCCGACTCGCCGTCGAAGACGTACGAGTAGGCACCCGCACCGATGTGGGTGCTGATCGTGTCCTCGAAGCCGTTCGCCTTGAACGTCGAGATCGGGTCCTCCATGGCGTACGAGTTCATGTCGCCGATCAGGAGGTAGTCGGCGTCGCCGGCCCCGGTCGGGTCGGTCGCGAGCCAGTCGACGATCGCCTCGGCAGCGTGCTTCCGGGTCAGGTTGCAGTTCCCCTGGCCGTCGCCGGTGTCGGGATCTCCGACGTCGTTGCAGTCGGAGCCCTTCGACTTCAGGTGGTTGACGACGACCGTCAGGCGGCCGCCCGTCAGGTTCGATTCGAAGGTCTGGGCGAGCGACGGGCGGTTCTTCGTGTCGATGAACCGCGGGTCGACCGCCGTGGTGATCGTCTCGAACGCGCCGATCGGCGTCACGGCCGCCGGCTGGTACAGCAGGCCGACGCGGATCTGGTCCGTGCCGATGATCCCGGTGTCGATGAACGCGTAGGTGCCGGGTGCGGTCGCCGCGTTCAGGGCCGCGACGAGATCCTCGATCGCGCTGTGGCCGGGCGCATCGTTCTCGAGCTCCATCAAGCCGACGATATCGGCATCGAGCGCCGTGATCGCGCTCACCTCCTTGGCAAGCTGCCGGTTGAACTCGGTGAGGGTGTTGGCGCCGCGCGGCGTCGGGAAGCCGCCGCCCAGGCCGTCGCCGTTGAAGAAGTTCAGGACATTGAAGCTCGCGACCCGGAGGTTGCCGCCGACGGCGCCCGGGGCCGCGGGCCGCGGGTTCGTGTGGTTGAAGCTGATCGGACCGGTTGGCTGGATCCGGTAGTTGCCGAACCGCTGGTCACCGATGCCGGTCAGGCTCGGCAGCGAATCGCCGACGCGCAGCGTATTGCTGGCACTCAGGCCGCCCTGCGGATAGATCGTCGGGTCGATGTTCTGCTGGTTGTCGCCATCGTCGAGGATGATCCGGCTGCGGTCGTTGAGGTCCTCGAGGGCGATCGACGGAGCTCCCGGAGCGACGACGTTCGTCGGGTTCGGGAGACGGCCGGTGCCCGACAGTGAGACCTCGCCGAACCGCCCGAGGTTGAAGACCTCGGTCACGGTCAGGGTCTGGGACAGTGAGACCAGCATGCCCTCGACCGGCTCCCAATCGTTGAGGCTGGCCACCGGAAGGCTGATCGTGGCCGGAGCCGGGAGTGGGTTGCCGGTCGAGCAGAGCAGGACGCTCGAGATCGCGGTCAACTCCGTGAGCAGGTTGAACTCGGTGACGGTGCCCTTGACCCGGACGTGGTCACCGACGCTGACCGCCGTGGCCGTGTTGAAGACGAAGATGCCTTCCGAGGTCGCCGTGTCCGCGTCGAAGTCGCTGGCTTCTTCCTCGACGTAGTAGCCGTTGAAGCCGCCGGTCTGCTGGTAGTCGCCCACGACGGTGCCCTCGATCGAGACGATCGAGCCGCTGATCGGGCTGGACAGGCCGCTGCCCTGGATGTCGTGGATGAAGGTGACGCCCGGGTCGCCGCAGACCGCGGCATCGATCGTCGTGAAGGTGATCGTGGCATCGGCGGTCATGTTGTCGGGCGGATCGTCGGTGTCCTGATCGGTGACGTTGGCCGCGACAACGGTCACCGTGCACGACTCGCTCGAGGAGAAGTCGGCATCGGGATTCAGAACGAACTGGACCGGGCCGCCCGTGACGGTCGCCGTGTGGGCGCCCGAGAGGGAGCACGAGATCGTGAACCACGAGCCGGTCGTGGTGACGGCCTCCGAGAACGTGATCGTGATGTCGGACGCAAGAGCGACGCCGCTCGCGCCGGTGCTCGGGATGCTCGACCCGACGGTCGGCGCCGGGTCGCTCGTCCCGTGGGGGTCGGGGGCTGCGACCGCGAAGTCGGCGGCGTTGTCGTTCGTGTCGGTGGCGCCGCCACCGACCCGTTGATCCGACGTCGTGTTGCTCGGGGCCGGTGCACGCCCCGAACCTTCGAAGCAGCTGGCCGTCGTGCCGTAGCCGACGAAGTCGATGATCCCGACGGTCGGGCACGCGCCTGACAAGGCAGTTGTCGACGAGACCAGCGCGACTTTGCCGGCGGTCGCGGCCATGGCGATCGATCCCGTCGCGTCCGGGGTCGGCAGGGCGAGGGTCCCGCCCGTGCCCGCAGCCTCCTGGACCAGGTAGTTGCGGTGCGCCGGGATCGAGCCGGTCAGCGCAGTGACCTGCCACGTGGACCCGGCTGCCGCGGCGTACTGGACCGACCAGCCAGTGAGGCTGATCGGGCTGGCGGTCGTGTTGTACAGCTCGATGAAATCGTTCTTGAAGATCGCGCCGGCATTCCCCCCACCGCCGTAGACCTCGCTGATCACGACGGTCGTCGGAGGCGTTCCGCCGGCGGTGTCGAAGCTGGCCGAGAAATTCGCCGCCATGATGTCCGGCGGGTCGGTCGTGTCCGTGTCGGTCACGGCGCTGGCGAGGATCGCGAGGATGCAATGGTCCCCGGCCAGGAACGGGTCGGTGGCCAGGGTCCAGGTCACCGGACCGCCGCTCGCCGTGACCGTCTTCCCACCCTGGTTGTTGCAGTTGAGGCCCACGCCCGTTTCATCGAGCGCGACCGGCTCGCTGAACGTGACGGACGGTGTCGCGTCGAGTGCGACGCCGGTCGCTCCGTTGGCGGGTGTCGACGAGAGGACGGAGGGGGCCGCATCGGAGCTGGCCGTGATCGCGATGTCGTCGACGCCGACCCACTCGTCGTTGCCGACCGCGTTCGTCGTCATGACCCGAACCTGGACCAGCGCCTTGTTGTCGGCGGCAGCCGGAAGGGTGACGTTCACTGCGGTCACGAGGGTCGCCAGGCTCGGACCGCTCGTTGCGTCCGCGACGTAGCCGGCCGGGACGTTGGTGAAGGCGCCGCTCGAGCCGACGCGGAATTGAAGGGCGACCGGCTGGACGGAGTTGTCTGTCGTCGCGTCGATATCGCGGAGGTTGTACGCGACGTTGACGTTGGCCTGGCCGGTTGTGCCGAAGGCGAACAGCAGATAGGGCGCGTCGGCCGTCCCCGATCCCTGGAGAGCAACGACCGGATCAACGATCTGGAACTCGGCGACGCCCCCGTTCGTGATCGCGGTGTTGGTCTGGTTCGCGATCACGTCGACATCGTTCGCGAGTGCGGACTCTCCGGTCAGTGTCTGGGGATCCGTCCCCGTCACGGTCGTGATGTCCTGACCGAGGTACCCGATGACTCCGGGCACGCCCGACCAATCATCGTTGGTCGTGATCAGCCCGGTGTTCGTCCAGGCCTGCGTGAACGGCAGGCTCTGGGTCGATGAGTCGGCAAGAACCACGGCCGGCGCCGCGAAGGGCAGCATGCCGGCGATGAGCAGCAGCAGGCCGATGAATGAGGCAAGGCGGCGGCGGGGATGGGCGCGCTCGGCCACGGCAGGGTTCCTCCTCCGTCGCGCCGAAGGCCCGGCGCGATCCCGGCATCGTAGTCCCGTGGGACCACCCGGGACTACTCCGGACGACACTGGACGACACCGGACCTGACCGTGGACGGTGCCTGCATGCACCGGATGATCAATCGGTGATCAACTCGTCAACGCTTCAGGTCAGCCGCGTCCAGCATCGGGATCCGGACGCCGCGCTCGCGGGCCACCTCGATCGCGCGCTCGTAGCCGGCGTCGACGTGGCGGACGACGCCCATCCCGGGATCGGTCGTCAGCACCCGCTCGAGCTTTCGTGCCGCGAGCTCCGTCCCATCGGCAACGACGACCATCCCGGCATGCTGGGAGTACCCGATCCCCACTCCGCCGCCATGGTGGATCGAGACCCACGTCGCGCCCGCCGCGGTGTTGACGAGCGCGTTGAGGAGCGGCCAGTCGGCGACCGCGTCCGTGCCGTCGGCCATCGCCTCCGTCTCGCGGTTGGGGGAGGCGACCGAGCCCGCATCGAGGTGGTCCCGCCCGATGACGATCGGCGCGGACACCTCGCCGTCCGCCACGAGCCGGTTGAACGCCGCGCCGGCCTTCGCCCGCTCGCCGTAGCCGAGCCAGCAGATCCGGGCCGGCAGCCCCTGGAACGGGACCTTCTCCTTCGCCATCGCCAGCCAGCGCCGGAGACCCTCGTCGTCCGGGAACAAGTCGAGGATCGCCCGGTCCGTCCGGGCGATGTCGGCCGGGTCGCCGCTCAACGCGACCCAGCGGAACGGGCCGCGACCCTCGCAGAATTGCGGCCGGATGAACGCCGGCACGAAGCCCGGGTAGTCGAAGGCGTTCGCGACGCCGGCCGCCTGGGCCTGCGCCCGGAGGTTGTTGCCGTAGTCGAAGACGATCGCGCCGGCCTCCTTGAATGCGAGCATCGCCCGGACGTGGTCCGCCATTGCCGCCATCGAGCGGCGGACGTACTCGTCCGGCTGCGTCCGTCGGAGGATCGCCGCGTCCTCGAGCGAGATCTCGGACGGGACATAGCCGACGAGGGCGTCGTGGGCGGACGTCTGGTCGGTCACCGCGTCGAACCGCTCGCCGGCCCGGGCCCAGCCGGGCTCGATCTCGGCCGCGTTCCCGATCAGGGCGATCGACTCGGCACGACCGGCCGCGGCGGCGTCGCGTGCCCAGGCGAGCGCCTCGGGTGGCGAGGACGTGAGCCGGTCGACATAGCCGATGTCGAGCCGACGCCGGGCACGGGTCTCGTCGACCTCGATCGCGAGGCACACCCCGTGGTTCATCGTCACGGCCAGCGGCTGGGCGCCGCCCATGCCGCCGAGCCCCGCGGTCAGGACGACCCGTCCGGCGAGCGATCCCCCGAAGTGCTGGCGGGCCAGCTCAGCGAACGTCTCGTACGTGCCCTGGAGGATCCCCTGGGTCCCGATGTAGATCCAGGACCCGGCGGTCATCTGGCCGTACATCATCAGGCCCTGTGCCTCGAGGTCGCGGAAGACCCCCCAGGTCGCCCACTTCCCGACCAGATTCGAGTTGGCGATGAGCACGCGGGGCGCCCATTCGTGGGTCCGGAAGACGGCCACGGGCTTGCCGGACTGGACCAGGAGCGTCTCGTCGTCGGCCAGGGCACGGAGCTCGCGGACAATGGCGTCGAACGCGTCCCAGCTGCGGGCAGCCCGGCCGGTCCCGCCGTAGACGACGAGCGCGTCGGGGTTTTCCGCGACCTCCGGATCGAGGTTGTTCATCAGCATCCGGAGCGCCGCTTCCTGCTGCCAGCCGCGGCAGGTCAGCTCGGTGCCGCGCGGCGCCCGGACGGGTCGCGGACCGCTCGTCATCCGTCGATCCTAGCCGCCGGGCGCGAGCGCCGCGGGCGCTCGCCCGTCACGGCTGGTCGACATCGGCCGCGAGCCGATCCCCGAGTCGCGCCGGTCCGACGGCCGTGATCGAGACGACGATCGAGCCCGATCGAACCCTCAGGTGGTAGATGAGCGCGCCCCCTTGGCATCCGGTGATGAACGCCGGGTGGCCGCCGAACACCGCCTCGGCGTGGCGGGCCACGCCGCCGGCCTGGGCGCACGCCGACTGGTCATAGGAATCGCGATAGGAGCGATACCACTCATCGTTGACCGAGGGATCCCGGAGATGGACGACGCTGACGATCGCGAAGTCCGTGACCGGCTGCTGGCCCGCGACCGTGTACAGCCCGATCGCGAGTCCGACGGCATCCCGGCTCAGCCCGGGATCCGCCGCGACCGTTGCGGTGGTCGCGGCGTCGTATTCGAACGCGAGTCCGCTGCCCACCCCGCCCATGATCGCGAACAGGCCGGGATCGGCCTCGGTGAGCAAGGCCGATCCCGACGATGCCGAGGCGGGCGTCGAGCTCGCGGCGGGCGAGCCGGCGGCGGGCAATGAACCGGTCACGGCACTCGGAGTGGGAGCCGCCGATCCGGTCGTCCCGGGAGCGCCCGACGGCGGACCCGATCCGCACCCGGCGACCCAGACGGCGGCAGCGCAGATGGCGGCTGCCCGTGCCAGCCCCGCGACCTTCGGCAAGCGTCTCAAGCCGGCAGCCGCTCCGGATCGACATCAGGCCGGATGAACGCGGACTCGTAGAACTGGAGCGGGTTGCCTTCCGGGTCCCAGAGGAAGCAGAACGAGCCGTAGGCCGTCCGGTTGACCTCCTCGTGCCGGACGCCCGCCCGGTCCAGCCGGCCGATCGCCAGCGCCAGGTTGTCGACGATCAGCTCCGGCACGACGCCGCCCTTCCGGTAGTCCTTCGGCTCGACCGACGCGAACCCACCGGAGATCAGCGAAAGGCTCGTCCCCTGACTGGCGTCGAACCGCAGGAATGTCCGCGTCCGGTACAGCAGCCGCAAGCCGATGACGTCGCGATAGAACGCGAGCTCTGCCTCCGGATCCTCGACGAAGATCAGGGCGCCGCGGACCTTGCTCACGTTGCCAAGGGCCTGGATCATCGACATCGGATGCCTCGATCGCAACGGGGTGACGCGCGGACGGTACCACCGGGCGTGGCCACCGGGACACGTCGCGCGGCAAGGATGATTCCGACGCTGGGCACCCAGCGCCGTCCGGCCGCGGTCAAAGCGACCGGCGAACGACCGGGTAGCGCTCGTCGTCGACCGCAAGGGCGAAACCGGCGGCGAGCCAGAAGTCGGGGGTCGCGGCGCTCGTCGCGTCGGGCCGCGTGCCACGCTCCGGATATGCCTCCACGGCGGCGAACCCGCGTCCGGCCAGGTCGTCGCAGACGGCCTCGATCAAGCGCCGCGCGTGGCCTTCCCCGCGGCCGGCGGCAGTCGTGGCGATGCAGGTGATCACGGCCGGCAGCGGAGCGTCGGGCAGCTGCCGGTAGAGCTCGCGCAGCCGTTGCGCTCGCGGAAACGCCGACAACGGACCGAACTGGGCGTATGCGGTCGGCGCGTCATCGACCAGGAGGACCTTCGCGTAGCTGCCGAACACGGCCAGCCCGCGGCCAAGCAGGACGAGCTTGCGCGGTCCGGCGCTGTCGACCGACGGGCGGTTCGGGGGCGGCGGGGCGAACGGGTTCTCGATGGGGCCGTCGTCCTCGTCGTCCTCGGCAAACGGATTGAACGCCGGTCGAGCCGAGCGAGCCGTGGGGGCGAACGGGTTGACGGGCGCGGCATCGCGGACCGGTGCGAAGGGGTTGTCGGCGAGGGCCGGCCGATCGGGCGCCGCTGGCGGCGACGCTTCCAGCCACGACAACCGAGCCGCCTTGGAGCCCCGGTCCGCGTCCTCCCAGTAATCGCAGGATCGGTGGTCGAACCCGGGATCGGCACATGGCGGGATGAGCCGGAAGGCGGCCTCGTCGGTGACATCGACGATCCGGATCGCGGTCATCGTTCCGAGGAGTGGAGCGCGGTCGAGCCGCCTCCGGGGGTCGGGCCGGCGCCGCCGACGAGATCGACGAGCGCCCCGTCGTGGACGAGGCGGGTCAGTGCGGCGAGATCCGGCCCGGGCTCGCGGTCGCCGGTGAGGGCCGGGACCACGGCCCGGATCCGCTCGCGGGCGGCGGCCACCCCGACCCCGGGGGTCGGTTTCGGCGTCGAGGCCACGCCGGCCCCGGGGGTCGGCTTCGGCGTCGCCAGGAGGGCCAACCGCTGGTCGAGGGCTTCGGTCCCGCAGAGCAGCTCGATCGCGACGATCCGCTCCACGTGCTCGAGCACGGTCCGGGCGTGGCGGGCGGCGATCGGGCCCATCGAGACATGGTCTTCCTGGTTGGCGCTCGTCGGGATCGAGTCGACCGATGCCGGGTGGGCGAGGACCTTGTTCTCCGACGCGAGGGCCGCGGCCGTGTACTGCACGATCATCAGCCCCGAATCGAGGCCGCTCGCCGGGGCAAGGAACGCAGGCAACCCGCCGTTCAGCCTCGGGTCGAGGAGGAGCGATGTCCGGCGCTCACTGATCGACCCCAGCTCGGCGATCGCGATCTTCGCGAAGTCGAGCGCGAGCGCGACGGGCTCGCCGTGGAAGTTGCCGCCGCTGATCACGCGGCCGCCGCCGGTCGCGAGCGCATCCTCGGCGGCGACCCCGCCCTCGGGGAAGACGAGCGGGTTGTCGGTCGCGCTGTTCATCTCGACGTCGAGCACGCGCCGTAGATGATCGAGCGCGTCGCGGACCGCGCCGTGGACCTGTGGCACGCAACGCAGCGAGTAGGGGTCCTGGACCTTGTGGGCGTCCCCGTGGTGACCGGTCTGGACCGACGAGTCGCGCAGCAGGTGGCGCATCTCGGCGGCGACCGTGATCTGGCCGGGGTGCGGCCTGGCGAGCTGGTACGCCGCCGAGAACGCGACATCGGTGCCGAGCAGGGCCTCGACGCTGATCGCCGCCGCGACGCTGGCCGTCGCCCCGAGCCGGTCCGCGTCCGCGAGCAGCAGCGCCCCGATCGCCGTCATCAGCTGCGTCCCGTTGAGGAGCGCCAGACCCTCTTTCGCCTGGAGGGTCAGCGGTGCCAGCCCGACCTCGCGCAGGGCGACGAGCGACGGGAGCCGCTGGCCGCCCAGCTCGACGTGACCGCGGCCGATGAGCGGCAGTGCGAGGTGGGCCAGCGGGGCGAGATCGCCGGACGCGCCGACGGAGCCCTGCGCCGGCACGATCGGGTGGATGCCCGCGGCGAGGAACGCCAGCAGCCGATCGACCAGCTCCGGCCGGCAGCCGCTGTGTCCGAGGGCAAGCGTATTGGCCCGGAGCAGGAGCATCGCCCGGACGATCTCGGTGTCGAGCGGGGCGCCGACCCCGGCCGCGTGGCTCATCAGGAGGTTCTCCTGGAGCCGCTCGGCGTCGGCCGGCGCGACGAACCGCGAGGCGAGGGCGCCGAAGCCGGTCGTCACCCCGTAGACCACCTCGCCCGCCGCCACGAGCCGTTCGATCAGGTCGCGCGACTCCTGCATCCGGCCACGGGCGGCGTCGTCGAGGACCGCCGTTCGCCCGCGTCGGGCGACCGCCTCGACATCGCCGATCGACAGGTCGGCGCCGGTCAGGACGATCGGGTCGGTCGGGCCTGCGCCCCTCGGGTCGGTCACGATGGGCAGGATAGTCGGCTATTCTCGGTGGGTCCCCCTGTTCCCGTCAGCGCCGCCGCTGACCGCACCGCGAGGACGCGTTGCTCGCCTTCATCGACCAGATCGTCATCCCGTTCCTCAACACCCTCTACGGCGCCGCCGGGTACGTGGGCGTGATGCTCGCGATGGCGATCGAGTCGGCCATGATTCCGCTGCCGTCGGAGTTGGTGCTGCCGTACGCCGGGTTCCTGGTGTCGGATCCGTCCAAGGTCGAACCGCTGACGAACGGACCGTGGCAGTTCTGGATCGTGGTGGCGATCGCGACGATCGGGAACACGATCGGCTCGATCATCGGCTACGCCATCGGCGCCTGGGGTGGTCGGCCATTCCTCGAGCGCTGGGGCCGGTACCTGCTCATCCGCCCGCACGAG
>DATNBW010000030.1:0-14915 GCA_035607275.1 Verrucomicrobiia bacterium
GCCCTCGCCGTCCTGCGCGACGGCGACATCGAGATCGCCGGCCGGATCCTGGGCTCGTCGAACCACGCGATGCTGTGCAAGGTCCGCCTGCCCTGCCCGCCGCCCGAGGAGCCGGTCGTCGTCGAGGCCGTCTACAAGCCGACTGCCGGCGAGCGGCCGCTCGACGACTTCCCCGACGAGACCCTCTCCCATCGCGAGGTCGCCGCCTACCTGGTCAGCGAGGCCATCGGCTGGCGGATCGTGCCGCCGACGATCCGCCGCGACGGGCCGTTCGGCGACGGGTCGCTCCAGCTCTGGATCGACATCGACCAGACCGTCGACGTGGTGGCGATGGTCGTCGAGGACGATCCGCGGCTGCGCCGGATCGCGGTCTTCGACGCCGCGGTCAACAACACGGACCGGAAAGGCGGCCACCTCCTGCCGACGAGCGACGGCCACATCTACGGCGTCGACCACGGCGTGACGTTCTCGACCGTGCCGAAGCTGCGGACCGTCCTCTGGGGCTGGCGCGGCCGGCCGTTCGCGATCGATGAGCTTGACGGGCTGGCCACGCTCGCCGACGCGCTCCGCGGCGATCTCGCACGCGATCTCGCGGGGCTCCTGTCGCGGGGCGAGATCGCGGCCACACGGCGGCGGGTCGACGGACTGCTCGAGACGCGGCGCTTCCCCCTCCCCCGCCCCGACTGGCCCGCGATTCCCTGGCCGCCGTTCTGACGGCTGGACAGCCCTCGGGTCAGCTCGGCTGGGAACTCCCGACGAGCACGGTGAACGACAGACTCGCGGATCGGTAGTGGGCGGTGAGCTCCCAGCAGCCGGTCGTCGGGACCTCGATTCCGACGAGCATCGCCGTGCCGAAGTCGGCGGTCGCGTTCGTCCCGGGACCGACGATGAATGATCCGGTTCCGTCGAGCTGCCGGCCGGTGACCGTGATCGCCGGCTGAGGCTCGTCCCGCGGATGCCAGTCCTCGCTCCACCAGAAGCTCTTCTGGGTCAGCCCGGTCGCGCTCTGCGGCAGGCCCCGCCAGATCTCACCCCCGACGTTGAGCATGGTCCAGAGCCGGGCCGATCCGAACCAGCTCGATTGGTAGTACGCCGGCGGGACGGCCGGCGCCGAGCCGGTTGGGACGAACACCGGCTCCGGACGGCTGGGCGTGCAGGTGGGCGTCGACCCCGCCGGCGTGGGCGATCGAGCCGTCATGGCCGCGGCCGGGGTGCCCGGGCCTGCCGTGGCCCTGGGGCGAGGGTCCCCCGCGCCGCCGGAGGATCCCGTCGGCGCAGTCCGACCGAGCGCGACGGCCGCCAGGCCCAGCACGATCACGAGGATGATCGCGGCCCGAACGGACGTCCGGGCGAAGCGCGAGAGTCTGGACATGTCGGGCATCGAACTCCGTTCGCTCATCGCGCGAGCCTCCAACCGTTGTACACCTCCGCCGCGGACGGGGTTCCCGTGTCATGTCGTCGCAAGTCCCCCGCCGCGGGCTGCGGCGCAGGTGTCTGCTCGATCAGCTGACGATCGGGTGCGACCCCCTGGAGGTGGCGCCATGCCCCGCGGATCGAGCCCGAAACGGGAACGCCAGTACGAGCACATCAAGGACTCCTACGAGGATCGCGGCGTCAGCGCCGACGAAGCCGAGGAGCGCGCGGCTCGGACAGTCAACAAGCAGCGCGCCGAGCACGGCGAGACCAAGTCGAGCTCGAAGAAGTCCTGAGCTGGTGCCCGCCTCGGTCGGGCGCCAGCCGGGCTCGGGCGCTAGCCGGGCTCGGTCGGCGGCCGCAGGCGGCGCCGCGTCTGGACCTCGACTCGGCTGTCGGGCTGCTCCTGCGCGGGATGCTCGACGAGGGCGATCAGCCGGCTGGCCATGAACCGGCCGGTCCGGACCGGCGTCCCGCCGCGCGTCACCTCGCTGACCTCGACGACCCCGCGGGCGGTCGTGATCTCGAGCCGCCGGCCGTTCTTCGTCGCCACGATGTCGAAGGTCTGGACGCCCTGGCCCGTATCGACCACGACCTCGACGCGATCGCCTCTCATGGCGGCACGGTAGCACCGCACCGCATCGAGGCGTGCCGCAGGCGCGCTTCCGCCCGTCCCGATGCGGCACCATTGCCCGGTGCGGCGGTGGAACGGCTGGATCGACGAGGACGACGCACCGCCGCGCGTCCCGGTCGAGGCCCGGCGCCTGCTCGAGGCCGAGATCGGGCCCGGCGAGCCGACCGCCGACGCCCGTCTCGAGGACGTCGCCGCCGGCCTTCCGCCGAGCGTATTCGACGATGACGCGGGCGGTCGCCTGTCGCTCGAGCCCGTCGACCGCATCCGCCACGCTCGCGGCCAGAGCCTGCCCGACTGGATCGCCCTGCGGAGCGGCCGGCTCGGGCGGGTTCCCGACGCGATCGCGCGCCCGGCCGACGCGGCCGCGGTCCGCGAGCTCTTCGTTCTCGCCCGGGACCGCGGCGCCGTCCTGATCCCGTACGGCGGCGGAACGAGCGTCGTCGGCGGCGTCACGCCGGACCCGGACGACGATCGACCCGCGATCACGGTCGCGACCGACGCGCTGTCCGGCCTCCGCGCGCTGGACGAGCGGAGCGGTCTCGCGACGTTCGGCGCCGGCACGCTCGGGCCGGACCTCGAGGCCGCGCTCGCCCCGCACCGGCTGACCCTCGGGCACTTCCCCCAGTCGTGGGAGCGCTCGACCCTCGGCGGCTGGGTGGCGACTCGCTCGGCCGGCCAGCAGTCGATCGGGTTCGGGCGGATCGAGGACCTGTTCGCCGGCGGCCGACTCGAGGCGCCGGCCGGCACGCTCGAGCTGCCGCCACACCCGGCCTCGGCGGCCGGGCCCGACCTCCGCCAGCTCGCCCTCGGGTCGGAGGGCCGGTCCGGCATCCTGACCGAGGCGACCGTCCGGGTCGTTTCGACGCCGCGCGTCGAGGCGATCCCGGCCTGGTTCCTGCCGGACTGGCCGCGCGCCCTCGAGACGGCCCGCGACGTCGGCCGGGCCGGGTTGCCCCTGTCGATGGTCCGCCTCTCGACCCCGCTCGAGACCGCGACCCTGTTGGCGCTGGCCGGCAACGGACGGGGCGTGCGGGCGCTCCGCGCCTGGCTCGGGATCCGCCGGATCGGGCCGGAGCCGAGCCTCCTGCTCGTCGCCGCGACCGGCCCGGAGAAGCTCGTCGAGCTCGCCGTCCGTGAGGTCGGCTCGATCGTCCGACGTCACGGTGGAACGGGTGTCGGCGGGTCACTCGGCCGGCAATGGCTGCGCAACCGCTTCCGGACGCCGGACCTGCGCGACGCACTGTGGGATCTCGGCTACGCGGTCGACACGCTCGAGACCGCGGTCGACTGGCGGCGCCTGCCCGACCTGGCGACCGCGGTCGGTCGGGCGCTCCGGCACGGGCTCGAGGGGGACGTCAATGGCGACGGTGAAGGCGAGCGCGTCCACGCCTTCAGCCACCTCTCGCACGTCTATCCGACTGGCTCGAGCCTCTATGCGACCTACGTCTTCCGGTCGTCCGCCGACCCCGACGAGACCCTCGACCGCTGGCGCCGCCTGAAGACGGCGGCGAGCGAGGCGATCGTCGAGCACGGCGGGACGATCAGCCACCAGCACGGGGTCGGGCGCGACCATCGGCCGTGGCTGGCGGCCGAGAAGGGCGAGCTCGGTCTCGCGGTCCTCGGCGATGTCGCGCGGCGGCTCGACCCGGACGGGCTGGTGAACCCCGGCGTCCTGCTCGCCGGCGACCCGCCGATCGCCGGCGACGCACCGTGAGCACCGTGGCCGCCGCGGCCGCCGACCAGGTCCTCGCGATCGACGTCGGCACCCAGAGCGTCCGGGCGCTCGTCTTCGATCCGCGCGGCACGCTGGTCGCCCATGCCCGGATCCCGATCGAGCCGTACGTCTCGCCGCAGCCCGGCTGGGCCGAGCAGGATCCGGAGCTGTACTGGCGCTCGATCGGCCGGGCCTGCGACGCGCTGTGGGCCGCTGGCATCGCCCGGCGCGAGGCGATCGCCGGCCTGGCGCTGACGACCCAGCGTGCGACGGTCGTCGTGTCCGACGACGCGGGCAACCCGCTCCGGCCCGCGATCGTCTGGCTCGACCAGCGCCGCGCCGAGAACGTCCCGGAGATCGGCGGGATCAACGGGCTGGCCTTCCGGGCACTCGGCGTCCGGCGGACCGTGGCCGCGTTCCAGGCCGACTGCGAAGCCAACTGGCTGCGCGCCAACGAGCCGGCCGTCTGGTCGCGGGTCCGTCGCTACCTCCTGCTGTCCGGCTTCCTGACCCACCGCCTGACCGGCCGGTTCGTCGATGCGGTCGCGGCCCAGGTGGGGTACCTGCCGTTCGATTACAAGCGGCTGGCCTGGGCGAAGACCGGCGACTGGCACTGGATGGCCGCGCCGATCGACCCGGCCTGGCTCCCGGAGCTCGTTCAACCCGGCGACCGGCTCGGCGAGCTGACGGCGGCGGCCGCGTCCGTGGTCGGCCTGCCGGCCGGCACGCCGGTGATCGCGGCGGCGGCCGACAAGGCCTGCGAGGTCATCGGCTCGGGGGCGCTCGAGCCGCACATCGGATCGCTGTCGTACGGCACGACCGCGACGATCAACACGACCCAGCGGCGCTACGTCGAGGCCGTGCCGCTCGTTCCGCCCTACCCGGCCGCGGTCCCCGGCGCGTGGAGCCTCGAGGTCCAGGTCTACCGCGGCTACTGGCTGGTCGACTGGTTCAAGCGCCAGTTCGGGGCGGCCGAGGTCGCCCAGGCCGAGACGCTCGGAATCGCCGCCGAGGCCCTGTTCGACGACCTCGTCCGGGCGACGGAGCCCGGCGCGCTGGGCCTCCTCATCCAACCGACCTGGTCGCCGGGCGTCCGGATCCCGGGGCCCGAGGCGAAGGGCGCGATGATCGGCTTCGGCGACGTCCACACCCGCGCGCACCTGTACCGGGCGATCCTCGAGGGCCTCGCGTACGCGCTGCGCGAAGGCGGCGAGCGGGCCGCCGCGCGGGCGAAGACGCCGTTGCGCGAGCTGCGCGTGTCCGGCGGCGGCGCCCAGTCACCGGCTGCGGTCCAGCTGACCGCCGACATCTTCGGCCTGCCGACCGGCCGGCCGCACACCCACGAGACGTCGGGGCTCGGGGCGGCGATCGACGCGTCCGTCGGGCTCGGGCTCCACGGTTCGATCGAGACGGCGGTCGGCGCGATGACCCGCCTGGTCGAGACGCTTGACCCGGACCCGGCCCGCCACCGGCTGTACGACCAGCTCTACCGGCGCGTGTACCGGAAGATGTACGACCGCCTGAAGCCCCTGTACGAGGAGATCATGGCGATCACCGGCTACCCGCCCCAGTGACGGTCAGGTCGCCGGTTCGCGATCGTAGACGGCGACCTGCCAGAACAGGGTCGAGCGCTGCACCTGCGGCACGAAGCCGGCGGCGCGGATGATCGCCTCGACGTCGGCCGTGCGGTGGACCCAGCTCCGGGTCCGCTGACGGGCCAGGCGCATGAAGAGGTTGAGCACCCGGCTGCCGGCCCGGATCCACGCCGCGTCGCGCGGGTAGACGAGCCCGTAGCGGCGGCGGGTGCGCGCGATCGACAATCGGACGAGCGCCTCCATGTCGGGATAGCAGCAGACGACCCGATCGAGGACGACGAGATCGGCGTCGTCGATCGACGGTGCGAGCTCGACGAAGTCGCCGACCGCGTAGCTCACCCGGTCGGCGAGACCCGTGCGGGCCGCCTCGCTCCGGGCCACGGCGACGTACGCGGGCGAGCCGTCGACGTCGAGCGCCGACGCGGCGCCCTCCGCCAGCAGCGATCGATGGACCGCGCCGATCCCGGCGCCGATGTCGAGCACCGTCAGGCCGGCGACGCCGCCCGCCGTCAGGCCCTCGATGAGCCAGGCGGTCGTGCGCGGCGGGCCCTTCCGGCGCCACGCGGCGAGGTCCCGCCGTGCTGCGCGCTCGCCGAACTCGTTGCCGATCGAGCATGCGCAGCCCGGTCCGCAGACCGGCGACGGACGGTCACGATGAGGCTGCGTCATCCCGAACCGACACTGCGTTCGTCGCGGCGGGGCGACGAGGGCAAGGCGGCCGCGAGCACCGGAACGAGCGGCCTCGGATGGCCGTGAGTGAGGAGCGCAGCGGCCAACGCCGCCATCGTCGTTCCGCCGCGACAGCTAACGAACATCGGCAAAGGTTAGGCGCGAACTTCCTGCCGCATGAAGCGAACGTACGCGATCGCGAACATCACGACCATGATCGCGAGGAGGGTCGCGATCTGCGGCCAGATGATGATGAAGCTCTGGTCGATCGACAGGACCGAGCCGATCTGCTGCGAGACCTGGACGTTCTGGCCGATCGTCGGCGGCGTCGCCGCGTAGGTCGCGGTCGGGTTCAGGAGAACGCGCGAGACCTCGTTGTAGAGGGTCGTCGGCAGGAGCCGGAGGATGAACGTCTGGGTCTGGACGGCCTGCAGGTTGTCGGTCGTCAGCTGGTTCGTGACCGGGACGAGGAAGGCGAGCACGAAGCGAACGAGGAACTGGCCGAACACGGCGACGACCAGCCAGACACCGAACCCGACGAGGGCCGAGGTCGAGGCGCGCCGGAACAGGATCGACAGGAGCAGACCGAACGACAGCCACAGCCCGACATACAGGATCGTCACCGCGTACCAGATGATCAGGCGGAGGACCTCCGATGCCGTCGGCGCGATGCCGAGCCGCAGGATGCCGAACGCCGAGATCACCAGGACCACGACCGCCAGGACGAAGGCGATGATCGCCAGGCCGGCCGCGAACTTGCCGTTGATCACGTCGTCGCGATGGATCGGCTGGGACAGGAGCCGGGGCAACGTTCCCTGGGCCCGCTCGCCGTTGATCGCGTCGAACGCGAACGCCAGCCCGAGCAGCGGTGCGGCGAGCGTGATGAACGACTGGACCGTGACGTCGATGTTGAAGATCGAGACGTCGCTCGGGCCGATGATGAACAGCCCGACGAACAGGCCCGAGATCCCGGGCGGGAGCTGCGAGGCGAGGTTCCGGATCTGCTCGGTCGCGAGGAAGATCGGGATGCCGCCGGCGAGCCCGAGGATCGCGAGCAGGACGAAGAACCGGGCCGACAGCAGGTGGTCCGCGAACTCCTTGCCGGCGACGACCATCCAGCCGGCGTGCGGGACGGACCGCTCGCGGCGTGACGGAATGGCGCCGTCGGTGCGGCGCGGGCGGCGGGCAACCTCGGGGGCGGGCGCCTCGGGCGACGGATCGACCACGCCGGGCGTGGACGGCAGCGGCGTGCTGTCGGCGGTCATCGGACGTCCCTCGCGTGACCGTGGGCGGCGCGCTCGACCGCCCGGCGGTAGATCTCCTCGAGCGACGGCGCCACCGCCCGGACGGAGGTCAGGTCGAGGCCGGTCGATGCGGCCGCGGCGAGGATCGAGCGCCGGACACGAGTCTCGTCGGCCGCGGGCTTGACCGCGATCGACCACGCCCCGTTGCCGCGATGCGGCGCCTTCAGGCTGGCGACGGACGGGATCGCGCCGAGGACCTCGCGGACGCGCGCGACCTCCGCGTCGTCGCTGGTCTGGAACTCGGCCTCGACGTGGGCGATGTCCTCGCCGAAGCGGTGGGCGAGATCGGCCATCGACCCCTGCCCGATCAGCCGGCCGGCGGCGAAGATCCCGATCCGGTCGCAGACCGACTGGACCTGGTTGAGCAGATGGCTCGACAGCAGGATCGCCATCTGGCGCTCCTCGACGAGCGAGCGCAGAAGGTCGAGGATCTCGGTCACGCCGAGCGGGTCGATCGCGGTCGTCGGCTCGTCGAGGATCAGGACGTCCGGATCCTTGATCAGCGCGTCGGCGATCCCGAGGCGCTGGAGCATGCCCCGCGAGTACTGCTCGGTCTCGTCGTCGGCACGATGGGCGAGGCCGACCTGCTCGAGCGCCTGGTCGATCGCCTCCTCGGCCTCGTCCCGCGGGATCCGGTTCAGGCGGGCGGTGTAGCGGAGGTTGTCGCGGCCGCTCAGGTCGGCGTAGAACCCGACCGCATCGGGCAGGTAGCCGACCCGCCGCTTGACCTCGAGGGGACGGCGGGCCGGGTCGAGCCCGACGACGCGGGCCTGGCCCTCGGTCGGCTCGGTCAGCCCGAGGAGCATGAGGATCGTCGTCGTCTTGCCGGCGCCGTTCTGGCCAAGCAGCCCGAAGATCTCTCCGGCCTGGACCTCGAGGTCGAGGTGGTCGACCGCCAGGAGGTCGCCGTACGCCTTCGTCAGGCCGCGCGTCCGGATCGGGGCGCGCGGCCGATCGTCAGCCTCGCCGCGGGCCGGTCGAGCCGTCCCCGGCTCCGCGCCGGCGGCAGCGCGCTGCCGGCCGACCTTCTTGCGGGTCGGCCGGGTCGACGGAGCCGTCATCGGCGCCCGTAGGTCCGGAAGACGTAGAACAGCGCGATGACGATCGCGACGATCACGCCGATCCCGACCAGGGCCCACAGGGGCGACGTCTCGACGGTGTACCGGATGTCGGCATTCGACTTCGCCGCCGCGATCGTGTCCGTCGCGGCGCTCGACGCGCTGAACGACACGACGTAGTCGCCGGCCACCGCCTCGGCCGACGGGGTGATCGTCGCGGTGAAGTTCTTGGTCTCGCCGGGGGCGACCGAGTCGAGCGTCTTCGGGTCGAACGTCACGGTCCAGCCGGTCGGCGGCGTGCCCGTCGGGGTGACGCCGGTGATCGCGGCGGTGCCGGTGTTCTTGATCTCGAGCGTCAGGTTCGACGGAGATCCGGCCGACCCGTGTGCCGACAGGAGATCGCCCGGCGTCGACATCGTCATCGTGTAGGTGCCGGTGATGTCGATCCCGAGCTTGCCCGTGATCGTCTTCGTGCCCGCGGTGGCGGTCACCGTGAGATCGCTGTGGCCGGCCGGTGCGGCGTCGGGCGGGGTCGCGGTGACGGTGATCGTCGTCGAGCTGCCGGCCTTGACGACGGTGCTGGCGGCGTTCGCCTGGGCGAGCTTCGTCTGGATCGTCCAGCCGGCCGGCCCGGTGGCCGACGCGGAGACGGTCTGGTCCTCGGCCGAGCCGTTCTGGAGGGTCAGATCGAAGGTGAACGGGGAATCGCTCGAGCCGGTCAGGGTCGGCGAGCTCGTGGTGAGGGTGATGTCGCCGGCGACGGTCGCATCGACGCCGACCTGGATGACGAGGCTGGCGCGCTGCGAGCCGAGCTTCGCCTCGACGGTGATCGTCGCCTTCGTCGCGGTCGTGTCGGCCGGGACATCGACGTCGAGCCGGGCGGTTCCCGGCTTGCCGGGCGCGGCGGTCACGCCGCTGACGACGAAGCCGCCGCCGTGGAGCGTCGCCTTCCAGCCGGTCGGCGCACCGCTCACCGACAGGTCGACGGTCCCCGACGAGGGCGCCGTGACGGTCAGGTCGAAGCTGGCGTTGGAGCCGGGCGCGACGGCGATCGACGGGTACGGTGTCGTCACCGCGAGCGAATCGGCGGCGCCCACGGCGGGCACGAGCCCGACCAGGAGAACGGCTGCGGCAGCAAGGGCGATCGCGGGCCGTCGAGCGCGCGCGATCAGGGACGTCGGCAAGGGACCCCTCCGTCAGTCGGATTGCATTCGGACCGACGGAGTCTGCCAAGTGAATCCACTTCACGCAACTTCCGTTCGATTCGGCGACGGTTGACATTTCGCAACCGAAGGCTCGCCGGCGGGCCGTCGTTCCGCACGGTCGTTCCGCACGAGCGTCGCATGGGCGTCGCGCGGGCGCGAAGGGTCAGCGGCCGGCCGCGCTCGTCTCGCGCTCCGTGACGACGACGATCGGGATCGTCAGCGCGCCGCGAAGACGGCTCGGGACGTCCTGGCGCAGCCACTTCGACGCCCCGCTCGGGAGCGTCGAGAGGATGATCTCGGCCACGTCCCGGTCGCGCGCGGCGTCGCGGACCGCCGCGACCGGATCCCGGTCGCCGATCTCGCCGTCGGCCGTGGCGCCCTGTTCGACGAGCCGGGCGACGAACGCCCCGAGCCGCCCCTGGGCTTCGGACCGTGCCTGGTCCTCGTCCCAGGTGAAGCCGCCGCCCGGAGGTGGCGTCGCCGGAACGACGACATGGAAGCTCCGGGCGCCGGCGGCGATCCGGCCGGCGACTTCGGTGGCGAGGGCCTCGCTCGGCAGGGTCTGGTTGGCGACGATGAGGATCGTGCTCATCGGGACACCTCCGTCTGGCGCACCGCGCTGGGTCGAATCGTAGACCCGACGTCCATGGCTACGCCCGTCCACGGCCGCCGGTTCCGCCGTCCGGACCCGTCGCCGATGGTCCCTCCCCGAATGGGTCGGTTGACGGAATCGGGGTCAGAGGGCATGATTCATGAGGTCACCCGTCGTGGCATCCACCGGTCGAGCACACATTGGCTCCCCCGGATGCCCCGGGACAGGAACTCGCAACCCGCTCCGGCTCCCGACACCGAGCCGTCCGATGAGCGGATCGAAACACGTTACGGCCGTCGTGCCGCGCTGAGCGCAGAGAGCGCCCGCGGATCGGCGAGCCAGAAGGAACCAGTTACTCGCACATGATGACTCGCACCACCACCGCCTCGGTGGCTGAACGCTCCGTCGCGATGCGCCGCATGCGTCGCCGCGCCTCCAGCGCCACCCGTCCCTACTGCAGCACCAACGGCTGCACCTCGTACCTGATCGTCGATCCCGACACGAACGTCGCGACCTGCCCGATCTGCGGCTTCACCCGACACATGCACTGATCGGGGCTGGGCCGGGGCGTTGACCCGGCCGGGGCGCTGACCCGCCGGCCCCGAATCCCCGGGCGGCCTCATCGACCCGCGGGCCCGGGTCCCCGCGCCGCCTCAGCGACCCGCGAGCCCGAATCTCTTGCGCTCAGGCGAGGCTCGCCTACGGGCGAAGGGCACGAGCCTGGATCTCTTGCGCTTAGGCGAGAGACGCCTACCGGAGGCGGCTACCTGGGCTCGTCGAGCGTGGGAACCCGGGCTCTCGACATCGGCGGTCCGACCGCCAGGCGACAGCCGCCCAAGCGCAAGAAATTGGCCGGGCCAAAGGCCCGCGACTGCGGCCAACGGCGCGCCGATCGTCGCACCTCACGGGATCGTCCGGCTTGCCTTGCGCAGCTGACGCATCCTCGAGGACGTGACGGCCCCCACCCCCGCGCCCTCCACCGTCGATCGCGACCGCCTGGCCCGGCTGATGACCGCCGAGCGCGAGCGCTTCGCCCGGGCCCATCCGCGGTCCGGCAAGCTCCACGCGCGGGCGAGGGCATCGCTGCTCGACGGCGTCCCGATGAACTGGATGACCGAGTGGGCGTCGCCGTTTCCCCTGTTCGTCGAGTCCGCGTCGGGCGCGGGCTTCCGCTGCGTCGACGGACACGAGTACGTCGACTTCTGCCTCGGCGACACCGGTGCGATGGCCGGTCACGGCCCGGCCCCCACCATCGCCGCGGTCGAGCGCCAGATGCGGCGTGGGATCACCCACATGCTCCCGACCGACGACGCGATCGGGGCCGGCGAGGAGCTGACCCGGCGCTTCGGCCTGCCGCTCTGGCAGTTCACGATGACCGCGACCGACGCGAACCGGTTCTCGATCCGGCTCGCCCGGGCGATCACCGGCCGGCCGAGGATCCTCGTCCATGACGAGTGCTACCACGGCTCCGTCGATGAGACCTTCGCGACCCTCGATCCCGGCGGCCGCGTCGTTGCGACGGATCTCAGCATCGGGCCGCCCGTCGATCCCGCGCTCACGACCCGGGTCGTGCCCTTCAACGATGTTCCGGCGCTCGAGCGCGCCCTCGCCCACGAGGACGTCGCGGCCGTCCTCGTCGAACCGGCCCTGACCAACGTCGGGATCGTCCTCCCCGAGCCCGGCTACCACGAGGCGCTCCGCGATCTGACCCGGCGCACGGGAACCGTCCTGGTCATCGACGAGACGCACACGATCTGCGCCGGACCCGGCGGGATGACCGCCCGTGACGGCCTCGAGCCGGACATGCTCGTCGTCGGCAAGACGATCGGCGGCGGCATCCCGGCCGGGACCTATGGCATGACCCACGCAATCGGCGATCGCATTCGAGCCGCGCTCCCGCTGCGGGCCGACGTCGGCGGGATCGGCGGCACCCTGGCCGGGTACGCCCTGTCCCTCGCCGCGATCCGGGCGACGCTCGGCGAGGTGCTGACCGAGGAGGCGTTCGAACGAATGATTCCGCTGGCCGAGCGCTGGGCGGCCGGCGTCGACGAGGTCATCCGGTCGCGCGGCGTACCGTGGCACGTGACCCGCCTCGGGGCTCGTGCGGAGTACCACTTCATGCCCACGCCGCCGCGCGACGGCGCCGAGCAGATGGCCCACGCGGATCACCCCCTCGAGAACTACCTCCACCTCGCGGCGATGAACCGCGGGGTGCTCATGACCCCCTTCCACAACATGGCCCTGATGAGCCCGGTCACCTCGACCGCCGACGTCGACCGCCACACGGCCGTCTTCGACGAGATCGTCGGCGCCCTCGTCGGCTGAGGACTGACCGCAGAGCGGCCTACCCGTCCCCCTCGTGCGCCCGCGCCAGGGCTGCGAGCTCGGCATCCGGATCCAGCCGACGGCGGTGCTGGCGGTCGGTCGGCGCCTCGTTGTTGAGGATCGCGATCGCCCGATTGGCGGCCTCGACGACGGTTCGCAGCTCGCGTCGATCCCGCTCGCGCCCGAGCGCGCTCGAATGCGGGGCGCGGGCGAGGATCGCGTCGCGCCGGGCGAGCAGGTCGCGAACCTCCTGGTCGGTGGCGATCCACGGAGGGACCATGTGGGCGTTCTTCAGGATGTGATGGGCGAGCGCCCAGTCGCCGGCGGCGCTGTCGTCCTCGAGCGGGATCCGCTCGCCGCGAAACGGCAGATCGTCGAACGCGCCGGCCTCCCGGGCTTCGCGGATCTGGCGATCGATCAGGGACTCGCGGGTGGGTGGCTGCCACGGGTTGCGCCGACTCAGCGGGTCGTGGGGATCGCGGGAATGGCTCACGGGCGGAGCATATCGAACCGGCCGCACGCGAAGAACGCTCCGCCCGAGCAGGACGATCGGCGGCCGCCGGTCACTTCCCCGGACCACCCGAAGCGGGTATCGTCCGACCCCGGCACAGGCGTATCGGGAGGTCACGCGTTGTCGATCACGATCCGGGCCGTCGGCCAGGCCGGCCGACGCGGCGCGACGCGCCGCATTCCGAACGCCGCGACCCTGCTCGGCTTGATCGACGAATGGCTCCCGGACGGGGCAAGTGGCGCCCTCCACAGTCACGTTCCGGGGGCCCGGACGTCCGACGGCGCCATCGAGGTCATCCTCCATCCGGCTGCCCGCCCGATCCGCATCGAGGCGACGGACGACGGTCAGGTCGCCGTCACCGCGATGACCGTGCCCGTCGGCCCCGGCTACCACACGTTCGTCGCCAGCCTCCTCGATCGGATGGGCGACGAGCTCGGGGTCCCCTGGGCGAAGCTCGCGACGCCGCCGCCCGGCGCTCCGGGGCGCGTGTCGGCGTCGACCGCGTCCGGGGCTGCGGCCGAGCCGGGCGAACCGCCCGCCTCGATCGACCCGACGGGCGCGTTCGGGTCCGGCGACCGCCACGATGCCGAGCGCGGCCACCTCGGCTGGCTTCGGTCGGCCCTGATCGCGGTCCGCGACGGCCGGCGCCAGGGCGCGACGGGTCTCCACCTGGCGACGCCGCCGGGCGTTCGATACACGTTCGACGGGGCGGTCGCGACCGTGCTCGGGCCGCGCGACGATGCCTGGCTCGAGCGAGCGCTGGCGGACCCGCGAGTGGCAGCCGATGTCTGGCCGTGGGTGGCCGACGCGATGGACGCCCGCTATCTCCTCGGTCGCGTGCTCAGCCACCTCTGGCTCGACGTCCGCTGGCGACCGCCGATCGATTCCGTCGAGAGCCAGCTCGTCGACGAGATCCTCGCGACGCTCCGGCGTGCCTACCCGCTCGAGCCCGGTCTGGCCTGGCCGTGGCGCGAGTGGCGAGAGTTGTTCGAGCTCCGCGGCCAGGCCGATCCCGCGACGCGCGCCCTCCTCGACCGCGGCGCCGGCGCCGTCGTCGACGGCGGCTCCGATCCGGACGGTCCGGCACCGATCGGCTATCACCGGCGCCCGGTCACGATCGTCCACGAGGGCTGGGCGCTCGAGGTCCCGGGCTCGTTCACGGGCCGCCGGACGAGCGAGGAGTGGACCGGTGGCGAGGCCGGGCGGAACATCACCCTGGCCGGAACCGAGACCGCCGAGAACGGACACCCGATGACGGCCGATCGGTTCCTCCAGCAGGTGGCGGCGCATCTCGGCCGGGACGCGATCGAGCACGACGACGGCGTCGTCCGGGGGCGGGCGCGGCTCGCCTCGGATCCGAGCTCCGGAGTCGAGGTGGCGACGGTCGAGGGGTTCAGCGCCGTGCACGGCCGGGGCGCCGCGATCCGGATCGAGATCGACGACCCGCAGGACTGGAAGTGGGCCCTCGACACGTGGCGGGCGCTCCGTCCGGCCTGAGGCGCCCGGGGGGACACTGGTCGGCCCGAGCTCCCCGCCGGCCCGGGCTCCCCGCGGGCCCGGGCTCCTCGCCGGCCCGGGCTCCTCGCCGGCCCGCGGCGATGACCGTCCAACGGGCAATCCGGGAAGAGCGATCGTTCTTGATAGCAACGGGAGTCGTGCTACGGACGTCGTGGGCCGCCTCGGCATCCTCCGCGCGTCCCACAGTGCGGGGAATCGGCGCGACTACAGACGCGGACAGGCGGACTCGCTCGTAGCACTCCCCGGGTTGCTATTCCGAAGAGAACGAGCCCGAGAAGCCCCCTCAGCCGGGCCCCAGCGGTGGGCCGCATGTGCTCCACCGATCGTCGCCGGTGATCTCGCCGCCGCCCAGCCGGATGCTGTCACCCGTGCGCGCG
>DATNBW010000033.1:0-5993 GCA_035607275.1 Verrucomicrobiia bacterium
TCCGGGCGGCGACGTCGCCGGCGACCGTCACGACGAACTCGCTCCGGACCCGGCTGGCGACCGCATGGGCATCGGGCTCGTCCGCCTTGTCGATGACGACCTGGGTGATCCCGTGGCGGTCGCGGAGGTCGAGGAAGATCAGCTGGCCGTGGTCGCGGCGGCGATGGACCCATCCGGACAGGCGCGCCGTCGAGCCCGCATCCGACGCCCGCAGCGCGCCGCAGGTGTGGGTCCGGTACGACGTGGCGAGGTGATCGGCGGGCGCGTCCGATGCGCCCCGATCGAGCGGGGGTGAGTCGGTCATGGTCCGCGTATCGTACGGGACGAACCCGCCCGGGAGAATCGCGATGCCCGACGACCGATCTGCCCGTGCCCCAGCCGGCGGACCCGGCACCGCCGATGTCGGTGGACCCGGCACCGCCGATGTCGGAGGGCCCGGCGCCGATGTCGGCGGGCTCACCGCCGCTCCGGCCTCTGCGGCCCTGTCGCGGATCCATGTCGTCGAGGGCTCGATCGTCGAGCTCGACGTGGACGCGATCGTCAACGCCGCGAACGGCTCGCTCATGGGGGGCGGAGGGGTGGACGGCGCGATCCATCGGGCCGCGGGACCGGAGCTCGCCCGCGAGGCGGGTCGCCTGGCGCCCTGTCCGGCCGGTGAGGCGCGGATCACGGCCGGCCACCGGTTGCGGGCACGGCACGTGATCCACACCGTCGGGCCGGTCTGGCGCGGAGGCTCGAGCGGCGAGCCGGAGATCCTCGCTCGCTGCTATCGCTCGTCGCTGGCCCTGGCCGAGGCGGCCGGGGTCGAGACCCTCGCGATTCCCGCGATCTCGACCGGGATCTACGGCTACCCGTCCCCCGCCGCGGCTGCGATCGCGGTGGGCGAGATCGCGGCGTGGCTCGAGACCCACGACCGGCCGAGCTCCGTCGTCCTCTCGGCGTTCTCGGCCGACTCGGCGGCCGTCCTCCGGCGAGCCCTCGCCGATGCGGCGGGGCCGACGGCGATTGCGGCGGCCGGCGACTGACGGGTCAGGACGTTCCGCGTGGGCCCTCAGGGGTTGCGGCCGCGGACGGCCCACGCCCGGGCGACGAGGTGGATCGAGCCATCGTCCTTCGTCGGCAGGGTCGCACGGAGAAGTTCGCGGAGCCGGCCCCGTTCCGCCTCCGAAAGGCTCATCGCGTAGCGGGGCGCGGGCGCGGTGCCGGACAGGAACGGGGTCCAGTAGTCGTCGAAGCTCGTGAAGACGGTCGGGATCTCGATCGGGCGGACCTCGACCTCGGCCAGGCCCGCGTCCTCGAACGCGGCGCGCAGGGGCCCGGGCGCGCAGATCGAAAACCGCAAACCCTCGTCCGCCGCCTCGGCCGCCGGATCGAGCTCGATCGCGGCATCGAAGAAGCGCCGGATGATCTCCATCCGGCCGGCGTAGTCCCAGACGTAGCCCGCGATCGTGCCGCCGGGCACGACGACCCGGCGCAGCTCGGTCAGCCCGGCGGACAGATCCGGGACGAAGTTCAGCACGAGACCGGCCACCGCCACGTCGACCGATCCCGGGCCGAGCGGGAGCGCGCCCGCCGTACCCTCGAGGAACGAAGCCCGCCGGTCGAGGACGCGCGCCCGGGCGTGGGCCACGAACATTGCGGACGGCTCGACGCCGACGACGGAGGCCGGCGCCGCGGCCGCCAGGACGGTCTCGGTCAGGGCCCCGGTCCCGCTCCCGAGGTCCAGCCAGCGCCGACCATCGGGCTGGCCGAGCCAGGCGAGGAACTCGATCGCGACGGGCCGGCTCCAGCGGCCGATCCAGCGCTCGTAGGCATCGCCGTCGGCCCACAGGCCCGTCGTCGTCACGGTGCCGGGGTTCCGTGGTGGTGGCTCGTCCGGGCGCGTTCGAGCTCGCGGACGAGATCGTCCACCGCCACGAGCTTCTGGCTTCCCGCCTCGAGGTCCTTGAGCTGGACCTGCCCGTCGGCAAGCTCGTCGCCGAGGATGACCGCGAAGTGGGCGCGTTCCCTGGCCGCCGACTCGAGCTGCTTGCCGAGCTTGCGCAGGCCGAGCTCCGCCCGGGCGGCGATCCCGGCGCCGCGGAGAAGGCTCGCGATCCGCAGACGATCCGACGTGGCCGCCGGGTCCGCACCGACGACGACCGCGACCGGGGCCCCTTCCGCCGCCGGTGCGTGGCCCTGGGCATCGAGGGCGAGGAGGATCCGGTCAAGGCCGAGCCCGAACCCGATCCCGGGCGTCGGCTTGCCGCCGAGCAGTTCGACGAGGCCGTCGTACCGGCCGCCGCCGCCCAGCGCCGACTGCTGCCCGGCGACGCCGCGGGGATAGACCTCGAACGCCGTGCGCGTGTAGTAGTCGAGGCCGCGGACGAGACGCGGCTCGAGGCGGTAGGCGAGTCCGAGCGCGTCGAGGTGCGCCCGGACGCCGGCGAAGTGCTCGGCGCACGGGCCGCACAGCCGGTCGGTGATCAGCGGCGCGCCGACGTTCAGCTCGGCCATGACCGGCTCCTTGGAGTCGAGCAGCCGGAGCGGGCTGCGGTCGAGGCGCTCGCGCTCGAGCTGGGGCAGGCGCTCGAGGTGGCCGCGGTAGTACGCGGCGAGCTCCTCGACGTAGGCCGGCCGGCAAGCCGCGTCGCCGATCGAGTTCAGGTGGATCTCGGGATCGACGATGCCGACCTCGCGATAGAACCGATCCGCGAGCTCGACGATCTCCGCGTCGATCGCCGGGCCCGGATCGCCGATCGCCTCGACGTCGAACTGCCAGAACTGGCGGAACCGCCCGGCCTGGGGACGGTCGTAGCGGAACATCGGGCCGGTCAGGGTCAGCTTCACGGGCTGTGGCAGCGTCTGCATCCCGTGCTGGATGTACGCCCGGACGATTCCGGCGGTCGGCTCCGGGCGGAGCGCCCAGGCCTCGCCGTCCTCCGTCCGCGGCGCGAGCCGGAACAGCTCCTTCTCGACGATGTCGGTGACCGCGCCGACGCCGCGCTCGAAGACCGCGATCTGCTCGAACATCGGGGTCTCGATCGGCCGGTAGCCGTAGCGCGCGGCCAGGTCCGCCCCGATCCGCTCGAGCCGGATGAACGCGGCTCGCTCGGCGGGGAGGACGTCGCGCGTGCCTCGTGGGGCGCGGAAGGTGGGCATCGTCCGCGAAGTCTAGCGGCCGACGTCGGCCCCGGGCCGACCGGGCCCGTGGCGTCGGGTCGAACGCCGCGTCCGTCCGCGTGACGGAGCCCGATGATCCGGCCGCGCCGGGATCGAAAGCGGCCGGAGGCCGGTCCAGATGCAAGGCGCGCCCGAGCACCGGAGCGAGCAGGCTCGGATGCCTGTGAGCGAGGAGCGAAGGGCGCAACGCCGCAGATGGGCCGGAAGCCGGCCGCGCTAGTTCAGGTCGCGTTGAACGTTGATGACGTCCTTCAGCGCCTCGATCCGGCTCATCACCCGGGCGAGCTGCGAGACCGACGCCACCTGGAGCGTGGCCGTCACGATCGCGCTGTGGTCCGGGTTCACGTGGACCGCCGCCGCGACGATGTTCACCTTGTTCTCGGCCACGACCTGTGTGATGTCGTTGAGCAGCCCGGTCCGGTCGTACGCCTCGACCCGGATCGCGATCGGATACGTCTGGGCCGGCGCGGCCTCCCACTCGACCTCGATCAGGCGGGGGACCTCCCGCTCGTTCAGCACGGTGGGACAGGACCGGAGATGGACCGTCACGCCCTTGCCCCGGGTGATGAACCCGACGATCGGGTCGCCCGGGATCGGGTGGCAGCACTTCGCGAAGCGGACGAGCAGGTCGCCGACGCCCTTGACCCGGACACCGCCCGTTCGCTCGACGCGGGTCGACGGTGGCGCGACCGTCGGCAGCCCGACCTCTGTGTCGTCGAGCACGCCCAGCCGGGCGACGACCTGCTGGGCGCTGACCGCGCCGTAGCCGATCGCCGCGTAGAAGTCATCGAGCGTGTCGTGGTTGTAGACCGTCCGGCCGACCTCGGCGATCTTGTCGTTGCCGACCGCCTGGAGGCTCTTCCGGGCGAGGCGCCGGAGCTCGCGCTCGAGCGACTCCCGACCGTGGACGATGTTCTCGTCGCGGTCCTTGCGCTTGAACCACTGGCGGATCTTCTCCCGGGCGTGGGAGGTCCGGACGACGTTCATCCAGTCGCGCGACGGCCCGTGCTCGCCCTTCGTCGTGACGATCTCGACGATGTCGCCGTTCTTCAGCCGGTAGTCGAGCGGGACGAGCCGGTTGTTGACCTTCGCCCCGATCGTCCGGTGGCCGACATCGGTGTGGATCCGGTAGGCGAAGTCGAGCGGGGTGGCGCCGGCCGGCAGGTCCTTGATGTCGCCCTTCGGGGTGAAGACGAAGACCTGGTCCTGGAAGATGTCGAGCTTGATTCCCTCGACGAACTCGGTCGCGTCCGACTCGCTGACGTCGCGCTGCCACTCCATCAGCTGGCGGAGCCAGGCGAGCTTCGCGTCGTACTCCCGGTCGGACTTGCTGCCCTCCTTGTACCGCCAGTGGGCGGCGATCCCGACCTCGCTGACCTGGTGCATCGCGTGGGTCCGGATCTGGA
The DNA here is from genome assembly GCA_035607275.1 of Verrucomicrobiia bacterium. Taxonomy (GTDB): domain Bacteria; phylum Chloroflexota; class Limnocylindria; order Limnocylindrales; family CSP1-4; genus CF-46. Next base: position 4,569 of record DATNBW010000033.1, read on the forward strand.
TCTCGAGCGGCTTGCCGTCGAGGGCGATGACCGCGGTGTGGAGCGACTGGTAGAGGTTGTTCTTCGGAACCGCGATGTAGTCGTCGAACTGGCCGGGGATCGGGCGCCACAGGGCGTGGACGATGCCCAGCGCCGCGTAGCAGTCCTTCACCTCGTCGACGAGGAGACGGATCGCGTAGACGTCGTAGATCTCGGCGAACTCGGCCGACTTGCGCTGCATCTTCTTGTCGATGCTGTAGATGTGCTTCGGCCGCCCCTGGAGGTCGGCCTCGATGCCCGCCTCCTTCAGCCTCGGCGTGAGCTCGGCGATCGCCCGGCTGATGTAGTCCTCGCGACCCTTGCGCCGGGTGTCGAGGAGCTTGGCGAGCTCGCGGAACCGGTCGGGCTCGAGGACCTTGAACGCGAGATCCTCGAGCTCCCACTTGATCTGCCAGATCCCCAGGCGCTCGGCCAGCGGCGCGTAGATCTCCTGGGTCTGGCGGGCGATCCGGAGCTGCTTGTCCGACGGCAGGCCGTACAGGGTCCGCATGTTGTGGAGCCGGTCGGCGAGCTTGATGAGGACGACCCGGATGTCCTCGGCCATCGCGAGGAGCATCTTCCGGATGTTCTCGGCCTGCTGCTGCTCGTGGCTGTGCGTGCTGAACCGGGACAGCTTGGTGACCCCGTCGACGAGCCGGGCGACCTCCGCCCCGAAGCGATCCTCGATGTCGGTCAGCCCGAACTCGGTGTCCTCCGGGACGTCGTGGAGCAGGGCCGCCGTGACCGCGACCGGGTCGATCCCGAGCTCGGCGGTGATCTGTGCCGAGGCGATCGGATGCGTGACGTACGGCTCGCCGGTGGCGCGGCGCTGGCCGTCGTGGGCCTCGACGGCGAGGTCGAAGGCACGCTCGATCGGCTCGAGGTCGGCCTGCGGGTAATGCGCCCGGACGCTGGCGACGAGCTGGGCCTTCAGGGCGGCGAGATTCGGCTCGGCCGCGGTCGCCTTCGCATGCGCGCCCGTCGTCGCCGGCCGGCTCGGCGCCCGTCGCGGCCCGGTCGGCTTCGCCCGGCGCGGCTTGGCGGGCGGGGTCGCGCTCGGCGCCGGAGCGGGTGCCTTCGTGGCGGCGACGGCGGCAGTCTTCGGGCTCACCGCCGGGACGGCAGCCGCCCGCGGCACGACGCTCGGCCGATCGGGAGTTGTGCGTGGCTGGGCCATGCCGATCAGGATAGCAGCGGGCTTCGAGGGACCCGGGCCCCGGTGTTCGGCCCGATCTACCGGCCGGCGATGACTCACGTGCATGTTCTCGGAGTGAACGCGCCCGGGTTCGCCCGAGGCGGGCCGGATGATCCCTCTCCCGGCATCGAATCGACCGCATCGATCCTCGTGGCCACGGAATCGATGTATGAGCCGCATCGAATCGCAGGGACAGGCCGCCGATCGCGGCA
>DATNBW010000049.1:0-2620 GCA_035607275.1 Verrucomicrobiia bacterium
CGAACCGGCTCGTGTATTTCCACCGCGCCGCGGGCGGGGCCTGGACGCACGCGAACGCGGTCCGTCGAAGCGCGGCATCGGCGGTGATCCGCCAGGATCCGACGACGGGCGCGCTGTTCGTCGCCTACGTCTCGTACCCGATCGAGGGCCCTTCGTTCATCCAGGTGACCGGCCGCCGCTGACCGGCCGCCGCGTGAGCGAGAGCCCCCGCACGTCGCTCGACACGGCGAGGCCGCCCGACGCGATCGCGTCGGGCGGCCTCTTCCTGTCGCCGCCGAACGCGGCGACGGACGGACCTCGTCTAGAAGGAGCCCGTCGCGGTGACGACGTCCTCCTGGTTGATCACGGTCGGGGTGAATTCGAATCCGTAGAACCAGACCACGGTCTGGCGGGCATTGCTGTCCGTCCAGAGGGCGTGGAACACGTTGTCCGGGCCGACGGCGAGATCGGTGTAGTCACCGAAGAACCCTCCGCCGAAGCCGTTGCGCGTGTTGATGGGATGGGTGTTGACGTCCTGGGTCACGTTCGTCGTGAGGTCGCGAACCTTGTAGTCCAGGCGCGCGTTGTGGATGTAGTTTCCGAGGGTGTCGCAGGCGATCCGGCCGGGGGGCGGGGGCGGGCCGGCCGCACATGTCTGCCACGGCGAGACCACGTCTGACGAGTAGGCCGACAGGTAGACCCGACCGTTCGGGGCGACCGCGGCGGCGGGGAAGATCTGCTCGGCCGGCTTGGCCGCGGGAGCCGCAAACGTGTCGCCGTTCGGCTGGGTGACCGGGTAGCCGACGGCAGTCCGATTGGCCGGAGCGAACACCGGCGTCGCGGCCGACCACGTCGAGCCACCGTCGGTCGACTTGCTGTACACCGCGGCCGAGTGGCACGTCGCGGTGCTGAAGCCGAGCCACGGCGCGCACGTCGGGTCGCCGCCGTAGTTCGGCGTACCGGCGTTCTGGAGCTCGGTGGTCCACGTCGCGTACAGGTCGCCGTTCGGCGCTGCCGCGGCTGCCGGGTAGCTGTTGTTCCGGAAGGCGGTGTCCTTGAGCAGCGCGCTGTTGGTCAGCTCGGAGATCGCGACCGGCTTGCTGAACGTGGCACCGCCGTCGGTCGACTTCACGACCCACGTGCTGTTCAGCGAGGCGAGCCGGGTCGAGCCTTCCCAGAAGACGTACAGGGATCCGTCGGGGCCGACGACCGGCCGCGAGCCCTGGCCGTACAGGACGTTGCCGGAGATCGCCTTGGGGGAGCTGAAGGTCGCGCCGCCGTCGGTCGAGCGGACGAAGAAGATCGGGGACTGGACGTAGGAGCCCTTGCCGGCGCTGAACAGGAAGCGGGTCCACGTCACGTAGACGTTGTCGCGGAACGCGCTCGAGGCGTGGCTGTCGACCGCGATCCATTCCTTGTCGTTGAGGGTCGAGGGCGACGTCGTCGGATTGATGAAGACCGGCGCGCCCCAGGAGAGGTGGCCGCCACCGTCGAACGTGCCCTTGTTGACGGCCACGGCGTTCGGGGGCGACGTCCGGTTGAAGCCGAGGCCCGCATAGAAGACGTGCCCGCGGCTGTCGAAGGCGACCGCCGGATCGCCGCCCGCGTCGTAGATGCCGCCGGTGAGGCGGGTGACCCCCGGGATCAGCGTCCCGAGATGGGCGGGGTCGGTGCTCGTGCAGCACCAGGTCTGGCCGCCGTCGTTCGAATAGTAGGTCCCGGAATAGCCGTCACCGAGCGCGCTGCATGGCGTGCCCGAAATCGTGCAGGTCCAGGTTCGGGTGACGTAGTCGTTGGCCGAGCTGACGACGCGGTTCGCATTGTTCGGATCGACCGCGATCGATGTCTCGTTCTGGGGCGCCCCGGCCGTGTCCTGGTTCACGAGGACGTTCGGCGCGGCGATCGCCGTCCCGTCGAGCGGGCTCGACAGCACGAAGGCAGGGGTGATCGGGGCCGCGGGCTCGGGGGCGTCCTGGTCCTGCTCGCCGGCCTCTTCCTCGAGGAACGCGGAGAAACGGACCTGGAGGCCGGCGGTCCCGCGCAGAGCGGCGACCTTGCCGGCAAGCGTGCTGATGTCGTAGGTCGGTGAGGCGGCGAGGGCCGACGGCCAGGCGAGGGCGAGGAGGCTGATGGCGACCAGGGCGGCGCCGATCGGGGTGCGTGCTCTCACGGGTTGTCCTCCTGTGGGCATGGTCCCGCCGACGATGGAGGAATCGGACGCCGTCTCCCGCCGGCGACCCGATGCGTTCGGGCAGGCAGCCATGCGTGGTCCGTTTGAGTGCCGAGTACGCTACTACCGATGCCGTTTGGGCGCCGTTGCGCGCCCTCGCACGCCAGTCGAGACGAGGTTGCCCTGCCGTTTCGACCGCCCGGGAGGCCCGGGAATGCCGTGGAAACCGCGAGCGACGGAACGGCGTTTCGTTCGGAAAGCGAGTGGCTGCCGGACCCTTGCGGCCGGGCCTACGATTCGGTCGAGGCACCTGCTCACTGCCATCGGGCGCGATCTGCGGGTCGCGGCCATCAACAGGTCGCCAGACCGCCGACATCGCGGCCGGGGCGACGACACCGGCCGAACCGGCCGTTGGAGGCACCATGCGACGACTCCTCAGCGCCCTTTCCATCGCGGCGATCCTCGCGATCG
>DATNBW010000057.1:0-19490 GCA_035607275.1 Verrucomicrobiia bacterium
CCCGGGCCGCCGAAGAACGAGACCCAGTTGTTCGGCGGGAGCGGCTTGCCGTCGCCGTCGAAGCCGGAGGGGTCGCGCCACAGGTAGAAGTCGGCGTACGGCCCTTCGCGGGACTGCTTCGAGGCGAGGAACCAGGCGTGCTCGTCGCTGGTGTGGTTCATCACCAGGTCGAGGATCACCTTGATCCCCCGCTCGTGGCAGCCGGCGACGAGGCGGTCGAAATCGTCCTCGGTGCCGAGGAGCGGGTCGACGGCGGTGTGGTCGGAGACGTCGTAGCCCAGGTCACGGCCGGGCGACGGGAAGATCGGCGACAGCCAGATCGCGTCGATCGGGAGGACGTCCGGGTCGAAGTGATCGAGGTGGTCGATGATCCCCGCCAGGTCGCCGGTCCCGTCTCCGTCGTGGTCCGCGAAGCTCCGCGGATAGATCTGGTAGACGACGCCGTCACGCCAGTCGGAGTCGCGGATCGTGCTGGTCGTCGCGGTCGCGATGGGATTGGTCATCGCGGAAGTCTGGACGACGGTCCGGGCCGCGTGCAAGCCATCGGCGCAGCGCCCTGATGGAGCCGTTGCCGAGCCGCCGCCCGTCGCCGAAGATCGCCCTTCTATACTCGGCGGCCATGATCCCTGCCGATCACGCCCGCTCGGGTGGCCGGATCCGGGTCGGCGTGGCCGGGCTCGGCGCGGTCGCCCAGGCCGTCCATCTCCCGCTCCTCGCCCGGCTCGACGACATCTTCGAGATCGCCGCCCTGGCGGACCTGTCGCCGGCCCTGCTGGCCCGGATGGGCGACCGCTACCGGGTCCCCGGTGCGGGCCGCGTCGGCAGCGTCGAGGCGTTGCTCGGGCTTCCCGGGCTCGACGCCCTCGTCCTCCTGACGTCGGGCTCGCACGGCGGCGCCGCCCTCGCCGCGCTCGATCGCGGGCTCGCCGTCCTGTGCGAGAAGCCGCTGGCGACGACGATCGCCGAGGCCGACCGGCTGGCCGCCTCACCTGCCGCGAGTCGGCTCCTCCTCGGCTACATGAAGGCGTTCGACCCGGCCGTCGACGAGGCACGCCGGGTGACGATCGCGGAGGCCGCCACGCTGGGCGAGCGCCGGGCGATCGACGTCACGGTCCTCCACCCAACGGGCGAGGCCCAGCTTGCGTTCGCCCACCTCATCCCGCCGGCCGACGACGTCGATCCGGCCGTCCTCGCCGAGCTGCGCAGGGAGTCCGACCGCCTGGTCGAGGTCGCGCTCGGCCCGGCTGCAGCACCGGTGGCCGGGCCGCTCTACGCCAACCTCCTCCTGGCCAGCCTCGTCCACGAGCTGTCGGTGATCCGGGCGGTCACGGGCGAGACCGGCCCCCTGTCGATCGATCACGTCGATGTCTGGCCCGAGGGCGCCTGGCCGCCGTCCGTGCGCGTCGTCGGTCGCCTGCCGTCCGGCGTCCGGGCGACGATCGGCTGGCACTTCCTCGATCGCTACCCGGCCTACCGCGAGGAGGTCCGGTTCCATCACGTCGGCGGCTCGGTCGAGCTCGCGTTTCCGTCCCCGTACCGCCTCCACGCCCCCACGATCCTCGCCGTGTCGAGAGGCGGCTCCGAGACCCGGCGGCGGACCGAGTTCGACTCGATCGACGAGGCCTTCGAGATGGAGCTGCTGGCATTCGCGCGAATGGTCCGCGAGGGCGAGACGCCGCGGACGGGGATCGCCGACGGCCGGACGGACATCCTCACCTGCCAGCGGATCGCCGCGGCCTGGGCTCGCCGGCGCGAGGTCGCGGTCGGCGGCGAAGCGGCGGAGGCCGGCGCGTGACGGCGACCGGCCACGCGCCCGCGATCATCCACCTCGTCCCGCACACGCACTGGGACCGCGAGTGGTACGAGCCGTTCCAGGTGTTCCGGATGCGCCTCGTCGAGCTCGTCGACCAGCTCCTCGACTCGATGGAGGCGGACGACCGGATGGCCTTCACGCTCGACGGCCAGATGGCGACGATCGACGACTATCTCGAGGTCCGGCCGGAGGGCCGTGCCCGGATCGAGCGGCTGATCGCCGACGGCCGCCTGGCGATCGGGCCGTGGCAGATCCTCATGGACGAGTTCCTCGTCTCCGGCGAGACGATCGTCCGGAACCTGGAGATCGGCTGGCACGCGGCGGAGGCGTTCGGTGGCGCGATGCCCGTCGGCTACCTGCCGGACATGTTCGGGCACGTCGCCCAGATGCCCCAGATCCTCCGTCGGGCGGGGATCCGCCACGCCGTGGTCTGGCGCGGCGTGCCGGCCGCGATCGACCGACACGCCTTCGACTGGGTGGCTCCCGATGGATCGACCGTCCGGGCCGAGTACCTCGTCGGCGGGTACGGCAACGGCGCGTATCTGCTGGCGATCCCCGACCGCCTCGCCGACAAGGTCGCCCGGTACGTCGCGGCGAGCCGCCCGTTCTACGGCGACCGCTCGATCCTCGCGATGTACGGCACGGACCACGCGGTCCCCTCCCCGCGCCTGCCGGCGATCGTGGCCGAGGCCAACGCGCGGCGCGACGACATCACCGTGGTGATCGAGACGCTGAGCACGTACATCCGCGCGTTCGACGCCGCGGGCGCCGAGGCCGCGAAGCCGGACGCCCCCGTCGCGCCGAGGTGGGTCGGCGAGCTTCGGTCGGCGGCCCGGGCGAACATGCTGATGAACGTCACTTCGGCCCGGATCGACATCAAGATCGCCGCCGGCCGGACCGAGCGGATGCTGGAGCGGCTCGCCGAGCCGATCGCCGCTCTCCATGGCTCGGCCTGGCCGGAACGCCTGCTCGAGCTCGCCTGGCGGCGGGTGATCGACAACTCGGCCCACGACTCGATCTGCGGCTGCTCGCAGGACGCGGTCGTCGACCAGGTCCTGACCCGCTTCGCCGAGGCCGAACAGATCGGCCGTGGCGTCCTGGCGGCGGCGGTCCGGTCGCTGGCGGCCGCGGCTCCGCCCGGATCGGTGGTCGTCGTCAACCCGTCGCCCCACGACCGGACGGACGTCGTCGAGGTCGACCTCGACGTCCCCGCGGCCTGGTCCGAGGTCGACCTCGAGCTGCCCGACGGCCGGCGGGTCCCGACCCAGCTCGTCGAGCGCCCGGAGACCGTCATGCGCCGCCTGTCGCTGACCGGTCGCCAGGTCCCGGAGCTCTTCGCCCGGCGGCTACACGGGCGCGAGCTGTTCGGTCATTCGCTCGACGGCCACGCGATCGTCCGCGACGGCGGCGCGACCGCCGGGCCGGGCGGTGGGCCGGGGGCGCCCGGACCCGAGCTGATCCTGCGGGTGGACGACCCGGCCGCTCCGCCCGACTTCGACGTCGATACGATCCTCGACGCGGTGGCCGAGGCGACGGCCGCCGATCCGGACGAGACGTGGCAGGTGACCGTGGTCCGCGGCGATCGGCGCCGCCTCCTCGCCGCCGTTCCGGCGCCGCCGCTCGGCGCGACGACCGTCCACCCGGTCGAGGCCACGGAAACCGCGGTCACGTCCGACGCGGACGCCGTCACGGTCGGCGACCGCGAGATCGGCAATGGCCTCGTCCGGGTGGCCGTCGCCGAGGACGGCACCTACACGATCGACGGCGGCGGGGTCCGGCTCACCGGGGCCGGCCGGATCGTGGACGGCGGCGACTTCGGCGACACCTACAACTACGGACCGCCGGCGACGGACCGCCCTGTCGATCTGCCGCTCATCGTCGTCACCGCGGCCACGGAGCGGGGGCCGGTTCGCGGCGCGATCGACATCGTGAGCCGCTACGACTGGCCGGTCGGGCTGACCCCCGGCGGCGCTTCCCGAAGCGACGCCACGGCGCCGGTCGAGCTGACCACGACCCTCGAGCTGCGCGCCGGCGAGCCGTTCGTCCGGGTCGCGATCGCCTTCACGAACCCCGCCCGCGATCACCGCGTGCGCTGGCACCTGCCGCTTCCGGAGGCCACCGGGAGCTCGTTCGCCGAGGGCCAGTTCGCGGTCGTCGAGCGCGGGCTCGTCGAGGAGGCCGGCCATGGCGAGGTCCCGACGCCGACGTTCCCCGCCCACGGCTTCGTCCACGCGGCGGGCGCCACCGTCCTCCTCGACCACGTCACCGAGTACGAGCTCGTCGACGGCCGCGAGCTGGCGCTCACGATCCTCCGCTCGACGGGGCTGATCAGCCGGAACGACAACCCGTTCCGGGAGGACCCCGCGGGTCCGGAGGTCCCGGTCCCGGGCGCCCAGCTCGTCGGGCCGTGGCGGTTCTCGTTCGGGCTGCTCCCCCACGCCGGATCGTGGGATCAACCGGTCGTGCTCCGTGCCGTCGAGGCATACCGGCTGCCGTTCGTGACCGCGCCCGGGGCACGTCACGGGACGGATCCCGGCGCTCGATCCGGGGCCGGGTCGAGCGGGCTCCGGATCGATGGCGACGGCGTGGTCCTGTCGGCCCTGCGCCGGCGCGGCGACGAGCTCGAGCTCCGCATGGTCGCCCGGACCGAGCGACCGACCGAGGCGACGATCTCCGGCCGGCCGATCGTCGCCGCCCGCGATGTCGATCTCCTCGGCCGGCCGGCCGCCGGCTCCTCCGTCGAGGCCCCCGGCCTCCCGATCGGGGTCGACGGTTCGCTCCGCGTGAAGCTCGGCGCCTGGGAGATCCGGACCGTCCGGATCGTCACCGCGATCGGCCCGTGATTCGCGCGTGGCGGTCGATGAGCGCGTTCGAAAGACCGTGTACCGTTGACATCGCGGAGAGCGCGCCGCTAGTCTCGCCAACGGAATGACACGATCACGCGCGGCGACCCGTTCGGCAATGCGCTGACGCCCTTCCGGAAGTCACGGACCCTGCTGCCGTGAACGGAACTCCACGCCAGCCATCGTCAAGCGAGTGTCGACCACCATCCCGGCGCAGCCGGGTCGAGCACCCGAGCGGGTGTATGAGCTGACGAGTCGACCGGGTTCGTGCCCGATCGAAGGACCGGCCAACCACCGGACCGCTCGCCGGCCAGGAGGAGGAGTAGGCCGATGGCCAAGTTCCCGCGATTTCTGACGCTGCCGATCGCGGCCGTCATCATCGTCTCCGCGTGCGGAGGCGGCGGCTCGGCTGCGCCCGGTGGCAGCGGCGCGGCCGCCGGCGCGACGATCACGGTCACGTCCCTGTGGGGCGGAAGCGAGCAGGAGTCGTTCCAGAAGGTCCTGGACGCCTTCAAGACGAAGACCGGCATCACCGCGACCTACCAGGCACAGCGAACCGACTACTCGACCGTGCTCCAGAGCAAGATCACGAGCGGCAGCCCGCCGGACGTCGCGATCATGCCGGGCCTCGGGTTCCTTCGGCAGTTCGCACGCTCGAAGGGAATCAAGAGCATCGAGGAGCTCGGGATCGACCCGGCGAGCCTCGAGGCCAACTACCCGCCCGGAATCCTCGACACGGGCAAGGTCGACGGCAAGCTCTACGGGATCATGGTCAAGTTCAACTCGAAGAGCACGTTCTGGTACCGGCCGGACACCCTGAAGACCGCCGGGGCCACGGCTCCCAAGAGCTGGGATGACCTGAAGGCCCTGATCACGACCCTCCAGGGCAAGGGCACCGCGACACCGCTCGCGCTCGGCGCGAAGGACTCGTGGACGCTGACCGACTGGTTCGAGGAGGTCTACCTCCGCCAGAACGGCGATGCGGCCTACAAGAAGCTCTTCAGCGCCGAGGGCGACTGGACGGACGCGACCGTCAAGAAGGCGCTCGACTCGATGAAGGAAGTCATCACCGACAAGAACGTCCCCGGCGGCATCACCGGCGCCCTCGGCGTCGCCTTCACCGACGGCATCGCGCAGGCGTTCGGGGCAACCCCGAAGGCGGCGCTGTACTACGAGGGCGGCTTCGTCGGCGGCATCGCGACCGGCCAGACGAACAAGGACCTGAAGATCGGCGACACGATCGACTGGTTCAACTTCCCGACCTTCGGCGGAGCCGGCGACACCGCGGCCGAGATCGGCGGCGACGAGATCGCAGCCCTGACGACCAAGCCGGGCGTCAAGGAGTTCATCACGTTCATGACCACCGCCGATTCGGGGTCGGTCTGGGCCAAGACGGGCGCGATCATCTCGCCGGTCAAGGCCGTCGGTGCCGACAACTACCCGAACGACCTGGCCAAGAAGGAAGCCGCCCAGGTGGCGGGCGCCTCGGCCGTCGTCTACGACGGCTCGGACACCCTCCCCGCCGGCGCTCCGGACATGGGGGCAATGCTCCAGAAGGTGATCCAGGGCCAGGACGTCACCGGGCTCCTGTCCACCTTCAATGACGGCGTCAAGAAGGCGTGGGCTGACGAGAAGTGAGCCGCTCGCTCTAGCGAACCACGGCGCGGACGGGCCCTCGGCCCGTCCGCGCCGTTTTCATCTCCACGCGAGGAGGCTGAGGCAGTGACGGCGACACCGGTCCCGATCAACCCACTGGTCCCGAAAGGGCGGCCGGCTCGGACAGAACGCACGGGCTGGCCGACGGTGCTCGCGTTCCTGGCCCCGGCGCTCCTCCTGATCACGATCTTCCTCGTCTACCCGGTGATCTCGACGCTCCGGATGAGCGTGGACCGCGGTCTCGGAGGCGAGTTCACCCGGTTCGTCGGCCTCGACAACTACATCTCGCTGTTCCAGACGCCGTCGTTCGTCGGGTCGATCATCAACAACGTCCTGTGGACCGTCTTCTACACCGGCTTCGTCATCCTGTTCGGCCTGTTCATCGCGGTCATCGCCATGCGGGTCCGCTACGAGTCGGTCATCAAGGCGATCGTGTTCCTGCCGATGGCGATCGCCGCGACCGCCCTGGGCGTCATCTGGGGCTTCGTCTACGCCCTCGACCCGCAGATCGGGACCCTGAATGCCCTCCTCGGCATCATCCGGGTCGGGCCCGTTTCCTGGCTGGGCGATCCGGCCTTCGTCAACGCGGCCCTGATCGCGGTCGGGATCTGGGGTTCGACCGGCTTCGCGACCGTCATCCTGTCGGCCGCCCTGAAGGGCATCCCGACCGAGATCCTCGAGGCGGCCCGCACGGACGGCGCCAACGAGTTCCAGATCTTCTGGCGGATCATCGTCCCGATGGTCAGCCTCCCGATCTCGGTTCTGGCCGTCACCCTGATCGTCAATGTCATCAAGCTCTTCGACATCCCGTACGTCATGACCCAGGGCGGGCCGGGCGACGCCAGCCGGGTGATCGCCTTCGAGATGTACAAGCAGGACTTCGCGGCCGGGCAATACGGCAAGGCGGCCGCGGTCGCGGTGATCATGTTGCTCCTGCTGATCCCGGTGATGGTCTTCAACGTCCGTCGCTTCCGAAGCTCGGCGGTGGTCTAGATGAGCACGAACGTCGCTACCGAACGGATCGCCGCGCCGGCCCGCGAGACCGCGAGCGCCCGGCTGCTTCGGGGACTGAACCGGACCCCGATCCACATCGTCCTCGGGATCGTCGCGGTCATCTGGCTCGCCCCGACGATCGGTCTCCTGGTCACTTCGTTCCGGCCGCGGACCGACATCCAGTCGACCGGCTGGTGGGAGGTTCTCGGCACGCTGCGCTTCACCGCCGAGAACTACGTCCAGGTCCTGAACGCGGCCGGGATGGGCCAGGCGTTCCTGAACAGCCTGATCATCTCGATCCCGTCGACGCTCCTTCCGCTCGTCGTGTGCTCGCTCGCGGCGTATGCGTTCTCGTGGCTGAAGTTCCCGTTCCGCGACTCGATCTTCCTGGTCGTGGTCGCGCTGATGATGGTTCCGGTCCAGGTCGCGTTCCTGCCGGTCCAGCAGCTGTTCAAGCCGTTCCAGCTGACCCAGGGCTACATGGGCATCTGGCTCGCTCACACGGCGTTCGCCCTGCCGTTCGGGGTCTTCCTGCTCCGGAACTTCTTCATCACCCTGCCGAAGGACCTGATCGAGGCGGCCCGGATCGACGGGTCCACCACGTTCGGCGTCTTCCGGACGATCGTCGTGCCGCTGTCGGTGCCGGCGATCGCGGCCTACGGGATCTTCCAGTTCCTGTGGGTCTGGAACGACCTCCTGATGGCCCTGATCTTCGTCGGCAACGATGCGAACCTGCCGATGACCGTGAAGATCACGACCCTGCTCGGGACGTACGGGACGGAATGGAACCTCCTCGCGGCGGCGGCCTTCCTCCTGATGTTCGTCCCGCTCGCCGTGTTCTTCAGCCTCCAGCGCTACTTCGTCCAGGGCCTGCTCGCAGGATCGGTGAAGTAGGGCGTCGATGACGGGCGTGCCGGCGGAGCCGGCGCGCCCGGCCCGGCGCCTGCGCGTCGTCACCTGGAACATCCGGGCCGCGATCGGGCCCGGAGAGCCCTTCCCGCCGGCTTGGTGGCGGCACGTCCGCGACGACCGGCTCGAGCGGATCGCGGCCATCCTGCGCGACCTCGACCCGGACGTCGCCACGCTCCAGGAGGTGACGGTGATGACGCCCGACGGCCGCCTCCACGACCAGCCCGCGGAGCTCGCCCGCCTGACCGGGCGCCATGTCCGCTATGCCGCCATCCACGCGTTCCCGCTCATCGAGCCGGAGCGAGGTCGATCGATCGGGATGGCGAGCTGGGGCAACGCCATCCTCAGCCGCGAGCCGCTCACCGACGGGTTCGCCATCGGCCTGCCACGACCCGCGGACGACGACCCGGTCGAGGTCGCCGGTGCGGTCCAGCCGCACACGGGCGAGGCGCACCCGCTGATCGGCGTTCGCTACGGCGACACGGAGCCGGGTCATCGCGAGCCGCGCTGCGTCGTCGGCGGGGTCGCCGACGGCGTCGCGGTCGCGACGACGCACCTGACCTACATCGGCCGCGCGCAGCGGGCCCGCCAGGCGGCGGAGCTCGCCGGGATCGTCGCCGAGCGGACCGGGCCGGCCGTGCTCACCGGGGACTTCAACGCCCCCGTCGACGCACCTGAGGTCGCGCCGCTCGCAGCCGGGCTGAGCGACGCGTTCACGATCGCGGGCGTACCGGTCGGCGACCCACGCCGGGCATCGTGCGGACGCTGGCCGATCGACCAGATCCTCGTGCGCGCGCTCGTCGTGGACGGCTGTCGTGTCGTCACTGAAGCCGGCGACGCGTCGGACCACTGGCCCGTCGTCGCCGACCTTCGCGTCGTCTGAGGCGACGCAGCGTCGGGCTCGGCGTCAGCGTCCGAGGCGCTCGCGCAGGCGGGCGACCTGGTCGCTGAGCTCGGCCTCGCGCCGGCGGGCGCCCGCGACCACGGCCGGCGGCGCCTTCTCCGTGAACGACGCATTGCCGAGCCGGGCCCGGGCCGCCCCGAGATGGCCCTCGGCCTCGACCAGCTCCCGCTCGAGGCGGGCCCGGTCGCGACCGATCGTGTCGTCGCTCGCGGCCGGCGGCACGATCGTGGCCTCGATGTCGCCGGCCGGCAGGACGACCTCGAGGGCGCCTGCGGGACGGGCCAGGCCGGCCGCCTGTCGGTGGAGGCTGAGCGGCCGAGCGCGGGCCAGGCGCCCGATCGCGGGCGCCAGCTCCTCGAACGCGTCGAAGGCGTCGGCCGGGGGCGCGAGATGCGTCTCCAGCCAGGCACCGGCCGGGATGCTCGCCTGCGCCCGTGCGTTGCGGAGCGCGACGATCGTGTCGACGATCTCGCCGATCCGGGCGTCGCTCGTCGTGTCGCGGCCCTCTGACGCCGGCCAGGACGCGACGATCAGGAGCTCCGGATCGCCGGGCCTGCGCGGGACCTCCGCCCAGATCGCCTCGGTCACGAACGGCATGACCGGATGGAGGAGGCGGAGGTACGTGTCGAGCGCGTCGACGAGCGTCGACCACGTCGCGGCGCGTTGGGCCGGCGGCACGGTCTCGTCAGCGAGGCGGACCTTGGCAAGCTCGATGCCCCAGTCGCAGAACTCCGACCAGATGCCGTCGTGGAGGGCGCGGGTAATCTCGCCGAACTGGTACTCGGCGAGGCCGCGGTCGACGGCCTCCACGGTCGCAGCGGCGCGCGACCGGATCCAGCGCTCGGTCGGTCCGAGATCCGACTCCGGCGCCGTGGTCCGGGGGGCGTCGGCGGCGAGCTCGGCGGGTCGAGCGCCAAGGACGAACCGGGCGGCATTCCAGAGCTTGTTGGCGAAGTTCCGCGCGAGCTCGAGCTTCTGCGGCCCGAACCGCTGGTCCATGCCCGCCGTCGCGCCGTGGATCAGGGCGAAGCGCAGCGCGTCGGCGCCGGCCTCCTCCATGACCGCGAGCGGGTCGACGACGTTGCCCTTCGTCTTCGACATCTTCTTGCCCAGGGGGTCGCGGATCAGCCCTGACAGGGAGATCGTGTGGAATGGCGGCCGCCCGGTCAGCTCGATGCCGAGCATGACCATCCGGGCGACCCAGAAGAAGATGATCTCCCAGCCCGTCTCGAGGACCGAGGTCGGGTAGAACCGCCGCAGGTCCGCGGTCTCGTCCGGCCAGCCGAGGGTCGAGAACGGCCACAGGCCCGAGCTGAACCAGGTGTCGAAGATGTCGGGGTCCTGGCGGAGCTCGGCCGCAGGGCGCCCGCAGACGTCGCAGCCGGCCGGTCCGTCGATCTCGGACGAGACCGTGACGTGCCCGTCCGGGCAGTACCACGCCGGGATCCGGTGGCCCCACCACAGCTGGCGCGAGACGTTCCAGTCGCGGATGTTCGTCAGCCAGTGCTCCCACGTCTTGTCGAACCGGTCGGGCACGATCCGGACGGCGCCGCTCCGCGTCGCCGCGAGGGCGGCCGCGGCAAGCGGTCCTGTCCGGATGAACCATTGCGTCTTGAGGCGCGGCTCGACGACGTCGTTCGAGCGGTCGCACCGGCCGAGGACCAGCTCGTGCGGCTGCTCCCCGGCCAGGTCGCCGCGGGCCGCCAGATCGGCCAGGATCGCGTCGCGCGCGACGTACCGATCGAGCCCGTCGTATGCAGTGCCGGTGGCGGCGATCGCCGCGGCGTCGTCGAGGATCGTCGGCATCGGCAGGCCGTGGCGCTTGCCGGTCTCGTGGTCGTCGTGGTCGTGGGCCGGCGTGATCTTGACCGCCCCGGTCCCGAATGCGGGGTCGACCACGTCGTCGGCGATGACCGGCACGTCGCGCTCGACGAACGGGATCCGGACCCGGCGCCCGACGATCGTCCGGTAGCGATCGTCGTCGGGATGGACCGCCACAGCGGTGTCGCCGAGGATCGTCTCCGGGCGGGTCGTCGCGACCGTGACGGTCTCGTCCGGCAGGGGCTCGCCCGTCGCGTCGTCGATCAGGTGGTAGCGGATCGACCACAGGGTCCCGGTCTCGGGGCTCGAGATGACCTCGAGGTCGCTGACGCTCGTCCGGCAGCCCGGGCACCAGTTGACGAGGGCCTCGCTCCGGTAGGCGAGCTCGCGGTCGTACAGGGTCTTGAACGCGACCCGGACCGCCTTCGCCGAACCGTCGTCCATGGTGTAGCGCAGACGATCCCAGTCGAGCGACGCCCCGAGCCGGCGCTCCTGCCCAAGGATTACCTCGCGGGTGGTCGTGACGAACTCCTGCATGCGTTCGAGGTAGCGCTCGCGGCCGAGGCTCTGGCGGCTCTCCCCCTCCTCGGCAAGGATCCGGTCGAGGACGAACTGGGCGGCGATCGAAGCGTGGTCGAGGCCGGGCAGGAAGAGCGCCGCGCGACCGGTCATCCGGGCGTGGCGGATCATCAGGTCCTCGACCGCCGCCCGCTGGGCGTGGCCAAGGTGCAGTGAGCCGGTGATGTTCGGTGGCGGCTGGATGATCGTGAACGACTCGGCGTCGGCACGAGCCCGACTGCCCGCCCCATCGGGCGCGAAGACGTCGGCGGCCAGCCAGCGCTCGTAGATCGCGCCCTCGACGTCGCTCGGCCGATACGCCCGGGCCAGACCGTCGCCCTTGGTGGCCGCGCTCGGCGCGGTGGTCGTCGTGCTCGTCGTGCTCGTCGTGTCGGTCATCGTCGTCGCCCCTGTGGAATCGAACGCCCCGCTCGTCCAGCGGACGAACGGGGTCGTGGTACCACCTGCTGGTTCGCGCTCCGGGGCGGTCCGCTCATCGCGGGCGCCGGTCTCCGGGTCGCCTCTGGGCGCGCTATCGGGCGCCGGCCGCACGGCTCGCGAGCGACTTCGGTCCCGTCGTGCCGGCGCGGCTCCCACCGTCCCGCGCTCGCTTCGTGGCCGACCCGGGCCTACTCCTCTCGGTCTCCGCCGTGAGGCCGGGAGTGTAGCACGGGCACCGAGGCCGTCCAGGCGGCGATCTCCGCCCGCCGGCTCACCGAGAGCTTGGCCAGCATGTGCTCGATGTGGGCCGCGACGGTCTTCGGGGCGATCGCCAGCTCGGCCGCGATCTGGGCGTTCGTCATGCCGTCGGCGACGAGGCGGGCGACCTCGAACTCGCGCGCCGAGAGGGGGGACCACGGGTCGCCGCCCGCATTGCCCCGCCGGGCCGCCGTCAGGACCTCGGCTGCCGCGGCGATCAGGCGCGGCGCCCCGAGCTCGGTGGCGGCCGTGGCCGCGGTCGCGGCGGTCCGAGCGGCCTCGACCCGGCGATTGGAGCGAAGCTGCGCCCGGGCGAGATCGACCAGCGAGGCCGTTCCCTCCCACGACCGGCCGAGCTCTGCCCAGCCGGTCGCCGCGGCTCCGAGCGACTCGCGGGCCTGGCCGGTCGACCCGTCGGCGAGGGCGAGCAGACCCTCGGCGTGATCGATCGCGACAAGCGTCCCGGGAATCCGACGGGCCTGGATCAGGTCGGCCGTCGACGCGAGCCAGCGACGGGCGGCCTGCGGATCGCCGGCCGCCAGGTACGCGCGCGTGCCCGTCACGACGAACGGGAACAGGTAGCCCGCGTCGCGAACCGCGGCCGACGTCTCCCGGCCGGACTCGGCGAGCTCGATCGCCGCCGCGGCATCGCCGCGGGCGAGGGCGACCTCGGCGAGGCCCCACAGGGCCGGTGACAGGCGCTGGAGCTCGGCCATCCGCCGGCCGAGATCGCGCGCCTCGCCGAGGATCTCGGCCGCGCCGTCGAGGTCGTCCCAACCGAGGGCCACGAAGCCCAGGGCGTGGAGGGCGGCGATCCGCGTCGTGACCCCGCCACGCCCGTCGGCGAGGGCCTGGCGGGCGACGTCGGCCGCCGCTGCCCAGCGACCGGTCGCCCAGTAGACGTGGGCGAGGTGGGCCGCCATGTAGTGGCGGTGGTTCCAGAGCTCCGCGCGCTCGGCGTAGTCGATTCCCTCCTGCAGCCAGGTCTCCGCCCGCTGGTAGTCGAGCAGGACCGACGCGCACGACCCCAGCATCCGGCTGCCGCGGGCCGCCTCTGCCTCGAGGTGCGCCGCGCGCGACTCCGCGATGGACGTCGTGAGGAGCCGCCAGCCCTCGTCCATGCGCCCGGCGAACACGAGGCACGAGCCGAGGGTCGTGGCCGCGTTCCACTCGGTCGGCGCGTCGCCGGCCAGCCCGGCGAGTCGACGCGCCTCGGTTGCGAACGCGATCGACTCATCGAGCCGGCGGTCGAGCATGTAGGCGCTCGCCAGCGCTGCGAGCAGCCGGCCGCGAACGCGGTCGGACGGCGGATGCGAGGGCATGGCGTGGAGCGACGGCGCGTGCGAGATCTCGGCGAGGGCGGCGATGATCAGCTCGGCGCGGCGCTCGAGCCCATCGCCCAGCACGTGCCGGACCGCCGCGAGGGGCGCCACGACAGCCGCAGCCGCGAGCGAGTCACCCGCGGCCCGGTAGGCCGCCCGGGCGTCGCGAAAGGCGGCGTCGGCGACCGCGTTGTCGTCGTTGGCCGCTGCGCTCGTCCCGAACGCCTCGAGCAGGCGGCCGCGCTCGCCCGGGTCAAGGTCGACCGGCGCCGTCCGCAGGGCGCAGGCGTACAGCTCGCGGGCGACGCCGTGGGACGAGATCAGGGTCGCCGCCGCGGCGCCGCGAAGGGCGGCCGCGTGGGCCTCGGGACCGCGGCCGGCGCGCTCGAAGTGGAAGGCGAGGAACGAGTCCGTGCCGACGTCCGTGCCGACGGCCGCGTCGGCCACCCGGGCGTGCAGACGCCGCCGATCGGGCGCCGAGATGCGCTCGTAGATCGCGTCGCAGATCAGCGAATGGCGAAACCCGAAGCCATCGGTCGCGCTCGTCGGGAGGAGGATGAACTGGTCGGCGAGCTCGGTGAGGGATCTCGACAGCTCGTCCTCCCCGATGTCGACGACGGCGCTGAGGAGGTCGAGGTCGAATGCCCGGCCGATGACCGCTCCGGCCCGGGCGATCGCCTGCGCACCGGGCGAGCGCTGGTCGAACCGGGCGACGATCGCGTCCTCGACCGACTCGGGCACCTCGGCCTGGCGGACCGCGTCCGGGCTCGACTCGTTGCTCGTCGCGAGGACGGCGAGGAGCTCCTCGACGTGGAGCGGGATCCCGTCGGTCCGGCCGTGAATCGCGGCCGCGATGTCCCGGGCGATCGGCAGGCCGGTCGAGATCAGCAGCGTCGCCATCGTCGCGGTGTCGGCCGCGGTCAGGCGACCGACCCGGACCTGCTCGGCGCGGCGCTGCGCCACGAGGCGGGCGCGCCACTCGCGGAAGGGGCCGCGCGCGAACAGCTCGTCGGTCCGGAAGGTGGCCGCGACGAGGAGCGGGACCTCGGGGACGCGCCGGGCGAGCGCTTCGAGGATTTCCAGGGTCAGGTCGTCGGACCAATGGACGTCCTCGAACGAGAGCATCGCCGGGCCGTCGGCCGCGATCGTGGCGAGGATCTCCGCGACGTCGAGGACCAGGAGACGCCGCCGCCGATGCGGATCGCCGGCGGCGGGGCCCTCGTCCTCGAGGCGGGCGGCCAGCCGGCTCGCGACCGGTTCGAGCGGTTCGATTCGACCCATCGAGCGGGCGAGGTCGATGAGGATCGCCGCGCCGACCTGGAGGTCGCTCGGATACGCTCCGCAGCGAATGGTCTGGAAGCCCGCGGCTGCGGCCCGCCGCTCGATCGCCCCGAGAAGCCGCGTCTTGCCGACGCCTGCTTCCCCGGACAGGAGGAGGAACCGCCCGCTCCCCTCCTGGACTTCGCGGATCCGCTGATCGGCCAGGTCGAGCAGGTCGTCGCGTCCGACGAGGATCGGGCTGACGAGGACGGCAGTGTGGTTCACGCTCGAAGTGTAGGAGGCGGACCGGACGGCCATCGGTCGGATGACCGATGATCGATGGATCGAACCTCACGATGATCGGACCGGCAAGCGGCCGTCCGGCTGGACAGAAGGAGTCACAAGCGATGGCGACGTTCATGGACATTCACAGCGGCTTCGTCGGGGTGACCCAGCAGCAGCTCCGGGAAGCTCATGAGCGAGATCTCGAGAACGAGAAGGCCGAAGGCGTCCACTTCGAGAAGGCGTGGCTCGATCCGCTGTCGGGCAAGGTCTTCTGCCTGTCGACCGGCCCGAGCCGCGAGAGCGTGATGCGCGTGCACGAGCGCTCGGGCCACCCGACGGCCGAGGTCTACGAGCTGCCGATCGAGGTGTCCTGACCCGGGTTCAGTCTTGCGGGGCGGCGCCGGCGGGCGGGGCCGCCCCGGCGGACTCGGCGGGCGGGGCCGCCCCGGCGGGCTCGGCGGCCGGCTCGGCGGGCGGCTCGGCGACCGCGGCGTAGATCGCGCCGAGAAACCGGCTCGGGACGCGGCCGATCTCGCGGACGCCGCTGAACCCGGCGGCGGCCGCAATCGCGGCGAACCGGCGCGATGAGAACGGATGCGGGACCCACGGGTTGCCGCGGTCGGCGTCGTACTCGACGACGATCAGCCGGCCGCCGGGCGAGATCGTCGCAGCGACCCGCCGCAGGACGTCGACCGGGTCCGTGACGAAGTGGAGGCTGTTGGCGGCCAACACGCCGTCGAATGGCCCTTCCGGAAGCGGATCGCGGAAGTCGCCGACGCGGACCCGAACGTCGCGATCGGGAAACCGGCGGGCCAGCTCATCGGCCAGGCGGCGCAGCGAGCCGGCGTCGCGATCGAGGGCGAGGATCCCGGCGCCGGGCCCGAGGAGGTCCGCCAGCGCCAGCGTGAAGGCGCCCTCGCCCGCCCCGAGCTCGAGCCAGCGCCGGCCTGTGCCTGCGACGCCGGCCCGGATCAGGTCGACATGATCGCGGTGGTCCACCGCTCAGCCCGGATCGGGATGGTCCGGCGGCGGATCCGGCCGCGGCCGGGCGTCACCCGGGCGGCGTTGCGCGAGGATCGCGGCGGCGTCCGGCGCGCGACGCCGGCCGGGCGCCAGCGGAGCGTCGGGGTTCCAATGCCTGGCCCGGCCGCCTCGCACGCCCCCCGAGCCGACATCGGCCATGTCGACGTTCGGGAACAGGACGACCGCCAGGACGAGGATCGGGACGACCGTCGTCACGGGGACCGCGAACGAGAAGGCGGCGAGGAGGGCGAGCCCGCCGGCCAGGACGATCCGTTCGACGCCGTGCTCGCGCACGACCCGCGCCGCGAGGACCGCGCTCATCAGCCCGACGACGAGCAGGAGCATCGCGAGGAGCACGATGGAGCTCGACGCGCCGCCCGGCGACCCGAACGCCGACGGCACGAGCGCCATGAGCGGCGCGGTGATCGCGGCATCGATGAGGGCAAGCGGCGAGTGCCGCCCCGAGAAGCCGGCGATGGCGATCCCGACGAGGACCGCGATCAGCTCCGCCAGGGTGAACAGGCCGAGGACCGCGATGGGCAGGCAGCAGTCGCCGTTCCCGGCTGGGGTTGCGAGAAGGACGATCGTCGCCAGCCCGAGGAGAGCGACGAGCGCGAGATGGACGGGCAGGACGAGGTCGCGCCGGGGCCGGTCGCCGGTCACGCGCTCACCGGCTCACCGATCAGGCCGATTCGCCTCGCTCCGCGAGCCACGCCGCGTAGTTCGTCTCGTCGACGCCCTTGTCGACCTCGGTCTTGGTCAACAGGAGCGGGAGGCGACCGTCCCGGATCGTCTCCTCGGTGATGATGCATTTGCGGACGTCGGACCGCTCCGGGATGTCGTACATCACCTCGAGCAGCGCTTCCTCGACTATCGAGCGCAGGGCACGGGCCCCGGTCTTGCGCTCGAGGGCGACCTCCGCGGCGGCCTGCAGTGCGCCCTCCGTGAAGACGAGCTCGACCTTGTCGAGGCCCAGGAACTTCTGGAACTGGCGCGTGACCGCGTTCTTCGGCTCGGTCAGGACCCGGACGAGGTCCTCGGCGGTGAGCGCGGTGAGGGTGACGATGACCGGCAGCCGGCCGATGAACTCGGGGATGAGCCCGAACTTCAGGAGGTCCTCCGGCATCAGCCGCTCGAGGATCTTGCCCCGGTCCGCGCTCGACACGCCCGCGTCGGACCCGAACCCGATCGACCGTCGCCCGACCCGTTCCTCGACGATCTTCTCGAGCCCGTCGAAGGCGCCGCCGCACACGAAGAGCACGTTCGTCGTGTCGATCTGGATGAAGTCCTGGTGGGGATGCTTGCGCCCGCCCTGGGGCGGCACGTTGGCGACCGTTCCCTCGAGGATCTTCAGGAGGGCCTGCTGGACGCCCTCGCCCGACACGTCGCGGGTGATCGAGGGGTTGTCCGCCTTGCGCGCGATCTTGTCGATCTCGTCGATGTAGATGATCCCGCGCTGGGCCCGGGCGACGTCGAAGTCGGCGGCCTGGATCAGGCGCAGGAGGATGTTCTCGACGTCTTCACCGACGTAGCCGGCCTCGGTCAGGGACGTGGCGTCGGCGATGCAGAACGGCACGTCGAGGACGCGGGCGAGCGTCTGGGCGAGAAGGGTCTTGCCGGAGCCGGTCGGCCCCACGAGCAGGACGTTCGATTTCTGGAGCTCGACCTCGTCGACGGCGTGCCCGGCGTTGACCCGCTTGTAGTGGTTGTAGACCGCCACCGACAGGACCTTCTTGGCCCGGTCCTGGCTGATGACGTACTGGTCGAGGGCGAACTTGATCTGGCGCGGATTGGGGAGCTTGGCGACCGACGGCTTGGCCTTCGGCGCCTCGAGCATCTCCTCTTCGATGATCTCCTGGCACAGGTTGATGCACTCGTCGCAGATGTACACGCCCTGCCCGGCGATCAGCTTCCGGACCTGCTCCTGGCTCTTGCCACAGAAGGAACAGCGGTACGGAACCTTGGGGCCCTTGGAGGTGCTGCTGGTCGTCACCGGTTGTCGCGGGCTCCCTGGCTACTTGCCCTTCTTGTCGTCGTCGGCCGATTTCTCGTCCGACTTCGCCGCCTCTTCCTCGGTCGCCGCGTTCGGCACGCCGCCGCCCTCGCCACCGCTGAGGCCCAGATCATGCGCCCGTGCGATCAGCGAATCGCCCGTGGCCGTGTAGACGTAGTCGATGATGCCATAGTCCTTGGCCGCTTCGGGAGACATGAAAAAGTCCCGGTTCGTGTCCTGGATCACCTTGTCGAGCGGTTGCTTGGTGTGCTCGGCGAGGATCTCGTGGTTGCGCTGGACCAGGAACTCCCACTCCCGCATCTGGATCATCGCGTCCGGCGCGGCGCCGCGGAAGCCGCCCGAGCCCTGGTGGATCATGATCCGACCGTTCGGCAGCGCGTACCGCTTGCCCGGCGCTCCGGCCGCCAGGAGGACCGCCGCCATCGACGCGGCCATCCCGATGCAGATCGTGGCGACGGGCGCCCGGACGTACTGCATCGTGTCGTAGATCGCCAGCCCGCTCGTCACCACGCCACCCGGCGAGTTGATGTACAGGCTGATGTCCTTCTCCGGGTCCTCGGAGTCGAGGAAGAGGAGCTGGGCGATGATCAGGTTCGCGACGTGGTCCTCGATCTGGTCGCCGAGGAAGATGATCCGCTCTCGGAGCAGCCGCGAGTAGATGTCGTAGGCGCGCTCACCACGGCTGCTGGACTCGATGACCATGGGGACGAGCATCTGGGATCTCCCGGTTCTCTCGGAGGGCTGGGCGGTGACGGGTCGGTTGGGCGGTGGGCAGGTCAGCCGGCCGGTGCCGGCTCGCCGCTCTGGGCGGCGTCGTGGTCGTGGTCGTGATCGCTGTGGTGATGATGGTCCCCGTGGTCGTGGTCGTGGCCGTGCCCGTCCCGCACGAGGATCGAGCCCGGATCGGTCGCGCCGACGGCCGCCACGGACCGGGCCTGCTCCTCGTCCATCGTGTCGGCCGGGCCGTCCTCGACGTGCGGGATGGCCGGGTGGTCCGGGTGGGCGGCCAGCCAGTCATCGACGAGCTTCTCGACGACCCGGCTCCGGCGCAACGTGGAGCGAATGTAGTTCCGGCCGCGCTCGCTCTCGAAGTACTTCGTGAGCTTCTGGTCGCCGGCGTAACGCTCCTTGCCCCTCGCGATCTCGGCGTCGACCTGGGCATCGGAGATCTGGAGGCCCTCGGCCTCCGCGATCCGGCTCAGGACGAGGAGGACCTTGACCCGCTTCTCGGCGTCCGGCCGGAAGTCGGCATGGAGCTCCTCGTGGGTCTTGCCGGAGACCTTCGCGTAGGCCTCGTCGCTGATCCCCTGCCGGGCGAGGGCACTCCGGAACTCGTCGTGCATCACCTCGACCTCCTGCTCGACGAGGACGTCGGGCAGGTCGATCGTGG
>DATNBW010000079.1:0-5174 GCA_035607275.1 Verrucomicrobiia bacterium
CACGATCATGTTCGCGATCCCGATCCCGAGGTAGCGGCCCACCCGGCGGAGCCCCTCGAGCGCGGCCGCGTCGCCGCTCCGTGCCCGCTCGACGGCCTCCTCCGCGGTCGCCGTCCCGCACGCCTCCGCGATCCGGTCGGCCCGGGCGAACGCCTCGAGGCAGCCGTGGTTACCGCAGTTGCATGACGGCCCATCCGGGTCGATCGTCTGGTGGCCGATCTCGCCGGCCGTGCCGTCGTGGCCCTGGTGGACCTTGCCGTCGACGGCGATGACACCGCCGACGCCGGTCCCGAGCGTGAGCCCGACCATCGACGCCGCGCCGCGCCCCGCCCCGAGGCGGAGCTCGGCGAGCCCGAACGCCCGGGCATCGTTGATCAGGGCCACGGGCAGGCCGAGCACCGCCGCGACCGGCGCGACCACCTGGTAGCCGTCCCAGGCACCGCGGATGTTGACGAGAAACCGCGTCGCTCCGGTGCGCGGGTCGTACAGCCCGGGGATCCCGATACCCGCCGTCGAGACGTCCGGCCAGCGCTCGAGCGCAGCCCGCCCGACCTCGGCGAGCTGCGGGACGATCGCGTCGGGTCCGCCGGATCGGGTCGGGACCTGGCCGCGGTCGAGCACGCGCCAGTCGACACCGTCGCGCTCGACCACGGTCCACTTCAGGTTCGTCCCGCCGAGGTCCAGCCCGAGATGGCGGGTGGCGGCCGCCTGACCGGTGTCGGCCGCCCGACCGGTGGCTGCGCCGGCCTCCGTCACCATCGACTCAGGCCTCGCCGCTGACCCGGGTATAGGCCGCCGCGACCACGACGATGATCACGCCGAAGAGGACCTGGCGGACCGCCTCCGGCATCTCGAGGACGGTCAGCAGGGTCGTGACCACCGTCAGGATCAGGGCGCCCACGATCGTCCCCGAGTACCCGCCCCGACCACCCATGATCGAGGTTCCGCCGATCACGGCGGCGGCGACGGACGGCAGGACCGACTGCTCGACGAGGCTGACGGTCGCCGTGTTGGTGTTGCCGGCAATGAGGATTCCGGCGATCGCCGCCAGGATCGCCGAGAAGATGTACAGGACGACCAGCACCTGCCAGACGCGCGTTCCGGCAAGCCGCGCCGCGATCGGATTGTCGCCGACGGCGAACAGCAGGCGACCATAGCCGCTCCGTCGCAGGCCGATGACGATCAAGGCGGCGACCGGCGCGAACACGATGAGGCTGTTCGGCACGAAGCCGAGTGAGATCCCGGAGCCGAGCCACTGGATCGCGTCGGGAATGAGCGTCCCGGACCGGACCATCAGGAGCTGGTACACGGACATCAGCCCGAGCACGACCAGGCTCATGCCCAGGGTCATGATCAGCGGATGGACCTTGAACACGCCGATCCCGATCCCGTTGACGAGTCCGGCGATCGCGACTGCGGCGAAGGCGACCACCAGCGCGACGACCGGACCCTGGCCGGTGGCCAGGGTGGCCATGAGGAACGCCGCCATCGAGGCGACCGCGCCGACGGACAGGTCGATGCCCCCCGTGAGCATCGCCATCGTCTGGCAGCCTGCCAGAATCGCGAGAGGGGTCGCGGCACGGATCGTCGTCGCGAGCCAGTTGCCACTCACAATTCCCGGCTTCGCCAGCTCCAGGACCGCCACCAGGGCGGCGAGGAGGATGAGGAGCGGAATGATCGGCTGATCTCGGATGATCCGGCGCCAACCTCCCTCGGTCAGGGACGCGATCCGTGCCAGGATCGCCCTCTTCACGGACGTGCCGACGGACGCGGTCATGCCCGCACCTTGCGCATCGCGACGAGGCTGCCGAACATCACGACGCCGATCAGGATCGCCCCCTGGATCGCCGTCGACCAGTTGGGGTCGACACCGGCGAAGAACAGGTCGGTCCGGACGAGCGCGAGGACGATGACGGCGATGATCGGCCCGAGGACGCCGCCGCGGCCGCCTGCGAGGCTGACCCCGCCGAGCACGATGGCGGCGACACTCTGGAGCGTGTAGGAGCCGGGCACGGGCGCCCCGACCCCACCGGTGGCGGTGAGGGCCAGCCCGCCCAGGGCCGAGAAGAACCCGGTCAGGGCGTAGGCGACGATCTTCGTCGGGCCGACCGCGACACCGCTGCGGAACGCCGCGAGGGGGTTGCTCCCGACCGCGTACAGCGTCAGACCCAGGGTCGACCGCCGAAGGGGGAGCCAGACGACGGCCACGATGACCGTGAGCACGACCATGGCCTTCGGCAACCAGTCGGTCCCGAGCGGCCCGGAGATGATCGCCATCAGCCACGGTGCCGCTCCGCCGCCCGGAGTGTTCAGGATGAGCAGCGCCGTTCCGGCCCAGACAAAGGACATCGCGAGCGTGACCACGATGTCGGGCACCTTCGTCGCCACCACCAGACCGCCGTTGATCGCACCGACCACCACCCCGAGCACGAGGACGCCCCCGACGACGGCCACGCCAAACAGGTCGCCCTGGCCCTTCATCAGGACCGCCGAGGTCACGCTGGCGAGCGCCATCATCGATCCAACCGACAGGTCGATGCCGCCGGAGATCACCACGATCGCCTGGGCGACCGCGGCGAGCGCGATCGGCAGGATGTTGATCGCCAGGCCCTGGATGGCGGCCGCTCCGTAGTTCGGCTGGAGCAGCTTCGTGATCCCGAAGACGACGACGAGCAGGCCGAGCAGGCCAAGGGTCCACACGTTGCGTCGCGCCCACGAGCCGGCAAGCTCGATGATCTCGGTCCGGTTTCGCGGCACGGTTGCCGCGCCATTGCTCATGGTGGCCCGGCCTGGCTGATCTCCGCAGCCTCGACCGCGACCGCCGCGGATGCGACCTCTTCCGGCATCAGCTCCTCGGGCCGCAGGTCGTAGGCGGCCCGCAGGAGCGTCGCCTCGTCGGCATCGTCGACGGCGATCTCGGCGACGATCCGTCCGCCGAAGATCACGATCGCGCGATCGCACGCGAGCTGGATCTCCTTGAGCTCGGATGTGTAGAGCAGGACCGCCGCGCCCGCCCCGGCGAGATCGCGGAGCAGCTGGTAGATCTGCTGCTTGGTCCCGATGTCGATGCCCCGGGTCGGGTCGAAGCAGAGCATCGTCCGGACGCCGCCGGCAACCCATCGGGCGATCGTCACCTTCTGCTGGTTGCCGCCCGACAGGCGCCGGACCTCGCCCGCGGCTCGGGTGTCGATCTGCAGTGTCGCGATGGCGGCGTCGACCTTGCGCCGCTCGCCGCGGACATCGATCGGGCCCCACGAGCCGAGCCGGGTGATCAACGGCAGCGCGATGTTCTCACGCACCGAGCGCTGCATCAGGAGGGCCTCGGCGCGATCGGCCGGGACGTAGACGAGGCCCGCCCGAATCGCGTCGGCGGGATGACGGAACGTGACCCGCGCGCCGTCGACCAGCAGGTCGCCGCCGTTCGGTCGCTCCGAGCCCGACAGAACGTCGAACAGCTCGTCCTGGCCCTGGCCCTCGAGCGCGACGACACCGAGGACCTCGCCCGGATGGAGGTCGAACGAGACGTCGGTCAGCTTCGAGCCGACGGTCAGGCTGCGGACCTTCAGTCGGGGAATCGCGTCGACCGGGCGCGCCGCGTGGGCCCGGGTCGTGACGCGCGCGGTCCCGTCGCCACGGACGATATCGCCCAGCATCAGCGCGACGATTCGATCCTCCGAACCGGCGGTGACGTCGACCACGCCGACGGTCGAGCCTTCGCGGAGGACGGTCGCCCGGTCGCACACGGCCCCGATCTCGATCAGCCGGTGAGAGATGAAGATGACGGATCGCTCTGTGCCCTTCTGACGGCCGATGACCTCGAGGACGCGCTCCGTAAGGTTGGCGGGGAGGGCGGCCGTCAGCTCGTCGAGCATGAGAACGTCCGGCTCGATCGCCAGTGCCCGGGCGAGGTCGATGATCCGCAGCGAGGCGAGCGGCAGGTCGCGGACGAAGTCGGTCAGGTCCAGGTCGGGGAGGCCGAGCTCCGCAAGCCAGTGGCGGGTTTCCTCGATCGGTGACTTGGTCAGCCGCAGGTTCGAGCGGACATCGAGGTCCTGGATGAGGGCCGGCTCCTGGTAGACCGACACGATCCCGCCCCGGCGGGCCTCGGCGGGGGAGCCCGCCGCGAAGGGCTTGCCGCGGACGTCGATCGTGCCCCGGTCCGGGCGGACGCCGCCGGTGAGGATCTTGACGAGGGTGCTCTTGCCGGCGCCGTTGGCGCCCATGAGGGCATGAACCTCGCCTGGGCGGACCGCCAGCGAGGCGGAGCGGAGCGCGACGACGGCCCCGTACTGCTTCGCGACATCCGTCACGTTCAGCAGGAGGTCGGTTGAGCCGTCGATCACGTCCAAGGTGTCCTGATCAATGGTGATGGGTCGGAAACGGGGGTGCCGGCGGAGCCGGCACCCCCATGGTCAGTCGCACACGGAACCCGGGCTATGCGTCGCCGGGCCCCTTGCAGGCGATCAGGTCGGCCTTGGAATACGTGGTCCAATCCTGGATCGTCAGCCCAAGTGGCCACGTCTTCGGGAGCGACGGGTCAGCCGCCGCGGTCAGTGCGGCCTTCCCGGCATCGGTCGTGTTGTCCCACAGGACCGGGGTCACATGGACGGTGTTCGAGGCAGGCTTGTTGCCAGCCAGGATCTGGAGGGCGAGGGTGACGCCGGCGCCGCCGATGGAGGCCGGGTTCGTGACCGCGGCGCCCTTCGGCCCGCCGGCCGCGAGGAGCTGGGTGACGAAGCCTGCGTTGTCCGCGCCGACGATCGGCACGTACGGATGATTGGCGGCCTTGAGCGCATCAACGATGTTGGAGTCGACGCCTGACGTCCAGATGCCGTCGAACTTCGTGCCGGCGCTCATGACGTCGTTGATCTGCTGGGTCGCCGTCGGCGGATCCCACTTCGTCACCGTGGTGGCAGCAATCGTGATGCCCGGATGCTCCTTGAGGGCCTTCTGGAAGCCGGTGTCGCGGTCGGTGTCGGCCGGATGGCCGGCGATGCCGCGCATGTAGACGACGGCACCCTTGTCGCCCATGGCCTTGAAGAGCCACGATGCGCCGAGGTAGGCGTACTGCTGCTGGTCGTTCGACAGGTTGTAGGCGCCCGGTGCGGTGACCGAGGCGTCAACCGCGATGACCGTGATGTTCTTCGCGATCGCTTCGGCGATCGCCGGGTTCA
>DATNBW010000102.1:0-26570 GCA_035607275.1 Verrucomicrobiia bacterium
TGATCCGGATCTGGCGCGGCTTGACCGACTCGGCCTTCGGGATCCACAGCGTCAGGACGCCGTGCTCGAAGGTCGCAGTCGCCTTGTCGGCCTCGAGGCCGCTCGGCAGGGTGATCGTCCGACCGAAGCTGCCCCGCCGGATCTCGGAGACGAGACTCTCGCCCTCGCCCGACTTGCGCTCGTCGCGGAACTCGCCGCGGATCGTCAGGGTGCTGTCCTCGACCGTGATGTCGACGTCCTCGGGCTTGATGCCCGGCAGGGCCGCTTCGACCACGAGGGCATCCGCCGTGCGGGTCACGTCGAGCGGAAGCTGGTTGGTGGATTCGACGCCGCCGAACGGGCGGCCGACGAAGCTGTCCTCGAACAATCGATCCATCGCCGAGCGAAGCGACATGAGCTCGCCGAATGGCGACGGACGGCGCACGATCGTCATATCGTGAACCTCCTTGCGGTTGGTTTTGAACCTCCGGACGGGCCATCCGCCGGAACATGACGCAGCCTAAAACCCTGACAATGGCGTTGTCAAGAAGATTACGAAATTTTGATGGTGAGCCGTCAGCGTCATCAGCGCTCGGGAGCGGCTTCCCATACCGGATCGGCGTCCGCGCCGCCCATCACCGGCTGAGCGCAACGTCGGCGGCGATGGCCGTGTCGACCTCGCCGCCCGCGTCGAACTGGCCGATGAACAATGCGGCCGCCCGGGCCCGGGCCGACGGATCGAGGTGCGGATCGAAGAGGACCTGGTCCGCGAAGCCGGCGAGGTCCTGGACGGCCCAGTCGATGCGGTAGTAGGCGATGAGCAGCGGGTCGGCGGCGGCCGAGCCGTAGCCATGCTCGAAGGCGTCCGCCTGATCGTCGGTCACGATCTCCGCGATCGCCGAGCCGCGGACGAACATCAGGTCGCGCTCCGGCGGGGCGAGGATCAGCTCGTCCCAGTCGACGATCGCGAGGCCGCCGTCCGGGTCGAGCAGGATGTTGCCCGTGTGGAGGTCGGCGTGGCACAGGACCACCGGCCTCGGCGCCCGACCGTCGCGGATCCGGCGACCGAGCTCGTCGGCGCGGTCGGCGAGTCGACGGATCGTGGCGCGCTCGGCCGCCCAGCGGCGCGCGACGCGTGCCGCGAGCTGATCCATGGTGTCGATCTCGCCTGCGGCGATCCGTTCGTCGACCCGGCGGGCAAGGCCGGTCGACACCGGCCGAAACGTCTCCACGGGGACGAGGGCGGCCAGGTCGGGGGGCAGCACCACGGCGTGGAGGCGCGCGGCGAACGCCCCGAGGCCGGCCCAGGCGTCGAGGGCCATCCCCGTCCGCAGGGCCGACGGCGCGTCGACGAGCCGCGAGACGAGGACCGACCACGGCCCGATCTCGAGCCACGGGGCGCCGGACACCGGCGGGATCGAGCCCACGACCTCGGTCAGGCCGGTCTCGCGGAGGTGGCGCGGGACGAGGATCGCCGCCGGGCGGACCTCACGACGCAGCTTGACGAACCAGCGGCTTCCATCGATCGCCGTGACCCGGTAGCTCCACGCGGCGGCATCGGCGCCCTCGCGCTCCGGAGCGAGGTCGGCGACCGCGAGGCCGTGGTCGTCGGCGAGCGCTCGACGGAGGACGGACTCCTCGATCGCCGGTCCGCCCCCGGACGCGAACGTCACCGACCGTGCCTGCGGCCGATCATCGAGCGGGCGTGAGGTCGATCTCCCGGACCGCGGCCGACCGACCGACGCTCCGGGCCAGGACGGTGCTCACCGCGATGCTCACGGCGACTGCGGCGATGAGCGCCACATAGGTGTCATGCGTGATCGCGTCGGCGGCGACCGCGGCCGATCCCAGCACGAACGAGAACTCGCCGATCTGGCCGAGGCCGATCGCGAGCTGACCGGGACGGGCCGGCAGCCGGGTCAGACGGGCGAGGCCGTAGGCGATCGCCACCTTGGTGACGGCGATGAGGAGCAGGAACAGCCCGAACCAGGCAATCCCCCGGACGAGAGCGCCCGGCTCGATCAGGGTCCCGATCGCGACGAAGAACAGCACCGCGAAGAGATCGCGGAACGGGAGAAGCCGGCGGCGCGCCTCCGCGGCCTCCGGGCTCTCCGTGACGGCGAGCCCGCCGACGAACGCCGCCAGCGCGAGCGGCACGCCGAACGTCGCGGACCCGAGCCCGGCGAGCGCGAGCCCGCTGGCGACGGAGACGATCAGGAAGAGATCGTGCTCGGACCGGAGGGCGCGGAGGACGACCGGCAGGATCCTTGCGACGGCGACCGCGAGCGCGATGAACGCGACGAGCCCGAGGGCCGCCTGGTCGAGCGGACGGCCGCCGCTGCCGAGCAGCGCCAGCAGCACAGCCGCGATCAGGACCCCCGTCGTGTCCTGGAGGGCGCTCCAGCCGAGCAGGGCCTCCTCGGTCGGGAGGTCGGTCGTGCGCCGCCGGCTCTTCGTGATGTTGACGATGACGACCGACGACGAGAGGGCGATCGACAGGCCGATCAGGGCCGCGGCCACCGGCTCGAGGCCGGCGCCGAGCAGGACGACGCCCGCGAAGATCGTCGTGGCCACGGTCTGGAGGGGCGCCGCGAGCAGGAGGCCGCGCTGCTCGGACCGGATCCGGAGAATGTCGACCTCGATGCCGACCTCGAAGAGGAGGAGCACGACGCCGACGTCGGCCAGGAGCTGGAGCTGATCGTGGTCGGCGACGTAGCCCGGGGTGAACGGTGACACGAAGATGCCCAGGGCGAGATAGCCGACGACCGCCGGCAGCCCGACCCGCCGGGCGAGCCAGCCGGCGAGCACGGCGCCGAGCAGCACCAGCCCGATCTCGAGGATCGGCCCGGCGGTGTGGTCCATGCGGGGATCGTAGCCGAGGCCCCGCGGCCGGTGGCTCGCACGACCCGTGCCAAATCGAACGTTCTGGAACACCACACCTGGTTCGCCGCCGATCCTCCGAGATCGGCGTCCGAGATCGGACGACTGGTCCGGAAACGGGAGTTGTTACCGACGGCGGACGATCTCGGACGATTGATCGTGGACACCGGCGCGCAGGCGCGCGGACGCCCGACGCGCCGCGGGGCCGGCGACGTCCGGAAGGTCAGCCGACGGGGGCGGACTCCAGGTCGCCGATCAGCTGCTCGTGGAGGCGCGGGCCGCACTCGGCCTTGCCGATCGCGATGACCTTGTCGCCTTCGGCCAGGATCGTCTCCGGGCGGAGCGGCGTCGCGACCCCGTCGCGGATCACCGCGAACAGGGAGCAGCCGTCGGGCATCGTCAGGTCGCGCGGCGCCTTGCCGATCGCCGGCGAGCCGGACTGGAGGTGGGCCTCGATCAGCTCGAGCTCGCCTTCTCCGAGCGCGGCCAGGTGGAGGAGCTCGTGAACCGGGATGTCCTGCTCGATCGAGCCGAGGATCATCCGGGTGGGGCTGATCAGCTCGTCGACCCCGAGGTGCTTGAACAGCTCCTCGTTCTTCGGGTTGTTCACCCGGGCGATCGTCCGCGGCACGTCGAAGTGATGCTTGGCCATCTGGCAGATGACGAGGTTGTCCTCGTCGTCGCCGGTGACCGCGGCGACGATGTCGGCCCGGTTCGCGCCGGCCTGGGCGAGGTACTTGCCCTCGCAGCCGTCGTGCGAGATCACGACCGACCCGATCTCGTCGGCGATCTGGTTCGCTCGCGCCCTCTCCTTTTCCATCAGGACGACCTCGTGGCCGCTCGCGATCAATTCCTTGGTCAGGTAGTAGCCGACCTTGCCGCCGCCGACGACGAGTACGAACACGATCAGCCCTCCCGGGAGAAGCCGGGCGCGACCGGCGCCGGAGTCGGATCGGCCGGCGCGACGAACGGCGTCGCGGTCGGGGACGATGAGGCGGCGGGTGTCGAGCCGCTCGGGGCGGGAGACGCCGAACCCGGCGACGCCGAACCCGGCGACGCCGGGGGCGCGGACGCCGGGGCGCCGGACACTCCGGGCTGCGTGCCGGGCGCGCCCGGCACGCCAGGACCGATCTCGTCCGCCGGACCGTGATGCTCGCCGCCGGGGTGCTGTCCCGTGGCCGCCGACATGCCCGGCCCGAAGGTCAGGTCCAGACCGAGGAACTCGCTGACCGCGTTGGCCATCAGGTTCGTCCGGCAGAGCGTCGCGATCCCGAGCTCGGCGTAGGCGCTGGCCCGAAGCGGATCGTTGATCTTGGCGATCACCCGTCGCGCGTCGAGCGCCTCGATGGCGAGCTGGGCGGACATCACGTTCCGGTTGTCGCCCTCGGTCATCGCCATGAACAGGTCGGCCGACTCGGCCCCGGCCCGGCGGAGCGTGTCCTCGTCGGTGCCGTCGCCGCGGACGGCGGCTCCTCGGAAGGTATTGGGCAGGCGGTCGAAGGCGGTCGTGCTCGTGTCGAGCACGATGACCTGGTGGCCGGCGCGATCCAGCGAGTCGGCCAGAACCGACCCGACCCGACCGCAACCGACGATGACGGTTTTCACGTGGTCTCCTCCTGGATCGGCTCGCGCACGACCCAGACTGCGCAGGGAGCGTTCTTGAGGACGTACGGGATCGTCCGTCCGATGGCGAAGTCCCCGCCGAACTTCGTTCGATAGGCGAGGCCGACGACGAGCAGGTCCGCTTCGCGCTCGACCGCCTCGTCGACGAGCGCAGCCCCGACGTCGCGGGCCTGGAGCAGCACCGGCTCCAGCGTGACCCCGCACGTTTCGGCGGTGCCCTCGGCGACGTCCAGGACCCGCTGGATCTCCTCGGATCGGCCGGCGACATCCATGTCGAGCGGCATCGACCAGTCGATCTCCACGACGTGGACGCCGATCAGCTCCGCCTTGGATGACTTGGCCAGATCCGCGACCAGGCGCACGAGCCGCTGCCCGTTCGGATGTCCCGAGAGCGCGACGACGGCGCGTCGGAAGGTGGGAGTGGCGTGTGGGTCGTGGGGCACGGCGGCGACTCTACCACCGCCACGAGAACGCGTCGCCGGTCAGATCGGGATTGGCGTTGCACCGGCGTCACGGTTCGACCGGGGTCGAGGACCGGACGGCACGGGATCGCACGGGACCCATCGACCGGCGCCCACCGGCGACCCATCGACCGGCGCCCCGCGGCGCGCCGTCAGAGGGGCCCGGGAGCGCCGGCCGGATCCGCGCCGGCCGGATCCGCGTCCGGCTTCTCGTCGAGCGGTCCCGTTCCGGCTCGCTCGAACAGCGTCGGGTCCTCGCGCCGATACGGGACGTTCACGACCACGGTGTGCGGCCGCCCGAGCAGCGCGCTCCGCAGCCGCTTGACCGACTGGTTGTAGAGGATCCGCTCCCACCACCGGCGAGCCACGTATTCGGGCAGGACGACAAAGGTGATCGGCGCCGGCTTGTCGGGTGGCCAGGCCGAGTCGAGGACGTCGAGGTAGGCCTGGAGCGGCCCGGTCAGGGCGCGATAGGGCGACTCGACGACGACCAGCGGCACGCCCGGCACCTGGCGCTCCCACCGCTCGCGGATCGCGGCACCGTCCTCGGGATCCTCGGTGATGAACACCGCGCGCACGTCGTCCGCCACCGAGCGGGCGACGTTCACGGCCTGGATGACCGCCCGGTTGACGCCGGGGATCGGCACGACCGCCCGCTCCTCGCGTTGCGGTGGCCGGAAGACGAGGTCCTGGCGGACCTGGAGCTCGCGCCGCGACGCGTCGTACTGGCGGTGGATGAACAGCATCAGCGCGACGAGGGTCGGGATCAAGATGACGACGAGATAGGCGCCGTCGACGAACTTGACGCTCACGACGACGACGAGCACGACCGCGGTCAGGAGGGCCCCGAACGCGTTGAGCCCGAGCCGCCACTGCCAGCCGGACTCCCTGACCTTCAGCCAGTGCTTGACCATCCCGATCTGGCTGAGCGTGAAGCACACGAAGACGCCGACCGAGTAGAGCGGGATGAGCGCGGTGACCTTGCCGTCGAACAGCCAGAGCAGGAACGCGGCCACCGCCGACAGGAGGATGATCCCCCACGAGTAGGCGAGACGATCCCCGCGATACGAGAACTGGCGGGGCATGTAGCCGTCCATGGCGAGGATCGCGCCGAGCCGGGGGAACGCGTTGTAGGACGTGTTGGCGGCGAGGAACAGGATCAGCGCGGTCGACGCCTGGAACAGGACGAACAGGACGGAGCCGTTGCCGTAGACGCTGCCGGCGACCAGCGACACGGTGGTCGGGATGTCGTCGACCGTCGGCAGGACCTGGTAGGCGTGGGCCACGATCGTGATCCCGATGAACAGGACGCCGAGCAGGACGGCCATGGCGGTCATCGTGTTCGCGGCGTTCTTCGCCTCGGGTGGCTTGAACGCCGGGACCCCGTTGGCGATCGCCTCGACGCCGGTCAACGCGACCGACCCGCCGGCGAACGCCTTGAGCAGGAGGAAGATCGACAGCTCGGTGCCCGCGCCGAACACCTCGGCGTTCGGGGTGACGATCGGGCGAGCCGCGCCGGTCACGATATTGATCAGCCCGAGCCCGACCATCAGCAGGGCGAGGCCGAGGAAGGCGTACGTCGGGACCGCGAAGATGTTCCCCGACTCGCGCAGGCCGCGCAGGTTGGCGACGGTCATCAGGAAGATGACGACGACGGCGATCTCGATCCTGACGGGCGCCAGGCTCGGCACGACCGAGGCGATCTGGCCGATCGCCGACGCGGTCGACACGGCGACCGTCATCACGTAGTCGATCAGGAGCGCCGCCGCGGCCACGAGGCCGAGGAGCGGGTTGAGGTTCTCCTTGGCCACGGCGTACGCGCCGCCGCCGCCCGGGTAGGCCCGGCAGACCTGCCGGTACGACGTCGCGACGACGGCGAGCAGGACGGCGATCCCGATCGAGACGCCGATCGAGAACGCCAGCGCGGTGGCTCCGGCGATCGCGAGGACCCGGATGATCTCCTGGGTCGCGTAGGCGGACGAGCTGATTGCGTCGGAGCTGAAGATCGCCAGCGCCTTCTTCTTCGACAGCCGCTCGCCGGCTTCCTCCTCCGACGCCAGCGGCCGCCCGATCGCGACCTTCCGGATCCGCGCCCACGTCCTGCCCACGGCCGTCTTCGGCGTATGGGCCGCGGCCTTGGCAACCATCTGGCCCGGTCCCGTGTAGCGGAAGTACGGAGAGTGCGGTCGCTCGACGCGTACACGGCGGTCCGCGGGTTTCCGGCCGTGCAGTGGCCGGCGGCCTCCGATCATCCGACTCCGATCTGTTGGGCGCGCGTCCGGTCAGTGACCGCGGCGGTAGGGGACGTCCGCGATGACCGTGTGCTCGCGTCCGACGAGCGCCGACTTGAGGCGCTTGGCCGATTGGTTATACAGCAGTCGGTCCCACCAGTGCCGGGCGACGAATTCGGGCAGGACGACGATCGTGACCGGGTCCGGCTTGTCGGGCGGCCAGGCGAGGTCGAGAACGTCGAGATAGGCGGTGAGCGGCCCGACCAGGGCGCGGAACGGCGACTCGACGATGACCAGGGGGACGCCCGGCACCTGTCGTTCCCAGCGCCGGCGAAGCTGATCGCCGACGTCGGAATCCTCGGTGATGAAGACGGCTCGGACGTCCGTGGCCAGCGTCCGCCCGAAGACGACGGCCTGGACGACCGCCCGGTTGATGGTGTTGACCGGGATGACGACCCGCTGCTCCCGATGCGCTTCCGGAACGACGAAGTCCGGACGGACCTCGAGCTCCGCCTCCTGCGCGGCATACTGGCGGTGGACGAAGTTCATCAGGCCCACGAGGAGCGGGATCAGGACGATGACGATCAGCGACTGGGGCGCCTTGGCGATCGTCACGACGACGGCGACGATCGCGGTCAGCGTGCAGCCGAAGGCGTTGATCGCCAGGCGCCGCCGCCAGCCCGGCGGTCGCTCGCGGCGCCAGTGCCGGATCATGCCGGCCTGGCTGATCGTGAAGTCGATGAACACCCCGACTGCGTAGAGCGGGATGATCAGGTGGGTCTCGCCGCGAAAGACCACGATCAGCGAGGCGGCGACCGTCGACAGGACGATGATCCCGTAGCTGAACGCCAGGCGGTCGCCCCGGAACGAGAACTGGCGGGGCATGTTGGCGTCGACCGCCAGGATCGCGAGCAACCGGGGAAACGCGTTGAACGAGGTGTTCGCCGCCAGGACGAGGAGGAGGGCGGTGAATCCCTGGAAGAGATAGAACGGGATCGAGCCGT
Organism: Verrucomicrobiia bacterium; assembly: GCA_035607275.1. GTDB lineage: Bacteria > Chloroflexota > Limnocylindria > Limnocylindrales > CSP1-4 > CF-46. Next base: position 8,179 of record DATNBW010000102.1, read on the forward strand.
CGCCGTAGACACGGCCGGCGATCTGGCTGATGACCGTCTGCTTCTCGGGCAGGTCGATGTGGGTGATCCCGAAGTTGACCGCCAGGAAGGTCAGCCCGATGAACAGCACCCCGAGCAGCGCCGCCATCGCCGCGAGGGTCGTCGCCGCGTTCTTCGCCTCGGGCGGCTGGAAGGCCGGGACCCCGGTCGCGATCGCCTCGGTCCCGGTGAGGGCCACCGCGCCGGCCGCGAAGGCCCGCAGCAGGAGGATGACCGACAGGTCCTGGAAGCTCTCGCCGACCTGGCTGGCGAGACCGGTCTCGAACTGGCCGTGCTCGCCGAACACGACGATCCGGACGGATCCGATCGTGATCATCAGGAGCGCCGACCCGATGAACAGGTAGGTCGGGATCGCGAAGAGGTTGCCGGCCTCGCGCAACCCGCGGAGATTGCCGATCGTGATCAGGACGATGGCGGCGACGCCGAGGATCACCCGCTGGTCGAGCAGCTCCGGCACCGCGGAGGTGACCTGCTCGATCGACGACGCCGTCGACACCGCGACGGTCATCACGTAGTCGATCATCAGCGCGGAGGCCGCGATCAACGAGACCTGCCGGCCGAAGTTCCGCTTCGACACCGAGTAGCTGCCGCCGCCGGTCGGATAGGCGATGCAGATCTGGCGATAGCTGATGGCCACCGCGATCAGGAGCACCGCGATCCCGACGCTGATCCACAGGCCCCAGGCCAGGGCGGCGACGCCGCCGAGGATCAGGACACGGAGGATCTCCTCGGTCGCATAGGCCGACGAGCTGATCGCGTCCGAGCTGAAGATCGCGAGCGCCTTCTTCTTCGACAGCCGCTCGCCGATCTCCTCCTCGCTCGCCAGCGGGCGGCCCAGCAGGATGGCCTTGCCCCGCGCGTAGAGGCGGCCGCGGGCGGTCGTCGGCTTCGAGGCCGCCTCCTTGGCCGTGAGCTGGCCGGGGCCGGTCCAGCGGAACATCGCGGCGTGCGGCCGCTCCACGCGGACGCGCCGGTCGCCCGGCTTCTGGCCCTGGAGAGGGCGGCGACCGCCGATCATGCGTCGGACCTCAAAGGCCGTACCGCAGCCGATCCGCGAGCCGACCGGGCAACCCGGCATCGAGCATCGCGGTTCGGACGGCCTCGATGTCGTAGCCGATCCGGCGCCACGTCGCGAGGCCGGCGTCGAGGTCGATCTCGAGCCAGCTCGCGGTCGGGTCGCCGTCGCGCGGCTGGCCGACGCTCCCCGGATTGAGCAGGACCGGCCGTCCGTCGATCCGGAACGACGAGCCGGGGCCGGGAGCGATCGCCTCGACCCGCCCGTCGCGATCCGCCCACGCCATCGGCACGTGGGTATGCCCGTGCAGTCCGACCGGGGTCTCCAGGACGGCGAGATTGGCCCGGGCCACCGGCAGCGACGTCACGTATTCCCAGACCGGATCCCGCGGGCTGCCGTGGACGAGGGTCATGTCGTGCGCGTCGAGCGTGGTCGGCAGGGCGGCGAGCCACGTCTTCGTCCGATCCCCGATCCGGCCGCGCGTCCATTCCATGGCGGCCTTTGCGTCGGGGTTGAACAGGTCGATCTCGCGACCGCCGAGCGCGGCAAGGTCGTGATTGCCGGCCACGCCGAGCGCACCGATCGAGTCGAGGCGCTCGACGACGCCGTCCGGGTCCGGCCCGTAGCCCACGATGTCACCGAGCTGCCAGATGGCGTCGACGGAGCCGATCGCGGCGAGCACGGCGTCGAGGGCGACGAGATTGGCGTGGATGTCCGAGACCACCGCGACGCGCATCGAGCCAGCCTAGCGGTTCGCCGCCGCCTGGGCGGCCGGTTCCGAGGCCCGGTTCGGTCCGGGACCGAAGGCCCATCAGGACGAGGCGCATGGTGCGGCGCCTTCCGCTGGATGCGGATCACCAGGGCGCGCGGCGGCGGGTCGCAGGATCGCGCGGCCATCCGGCGCCGATCGGCCCCGTTCCGCGCTCGACGATGACGAGGCGATGGTCCGCGAGGTCTCCGAGGGCGGCCACGCGAGCGCTGCCCGCGGGGACCGCCGCCACGACCTCGATGCGGCCGTCCGGATCGATCGCGCCGAGCGCGCGGTGCGCGGCGTCGCCCTCGCCACCCAGCCCGGCTGGATCGTCGACCGCGCCGCGCTTCCAGGCGAGGAGGATCCCGGACCCCGTGAGCAGCGGCAGCGCGAGCTCGATGAGCTCGGCCAGCGGGGCGACCGCGCGGGCCGTGACCGCCGGCCAGCGGCCGCGATCGGCCCGATTCGACGCCAGCGACTCGGACCGGGCCGGCTCCGCTGCGACGTGGCCGCCGAGCCCGACCGCGGCCACCACGGTCTCGAGGAACCGGACCTTCTTGCCGATGGAATCGATGAGCAGGGCCCGATCGGCGGGCAGCGCGGCCGCCAGGGGGATGCCGGGAAAGCCGCCGCCGCTCCCGAGGTCGACGAACCGGTCGATCCCCCGGTCGCGAAGGATGGCGAGCCCCGTGAGGCTGTCGACGACATGCCGGATCGCGATCGCCGCCGGGTCGCGGATCGCGGTCAGGTTGATGGCCCCGGTCCAAGCCAGCAGCAGCCGGACGTGGCCGTCGATCGCCTCGCGCGCCTCCGCGCTCAGGACGATGCCGAGCGCGTCGAGCCCGTCGGCGAGGGCGTCGTCGTACGCGGGCGGAAGGGCTGGACAGAGGGCGACGCGCGTCGGGAGCGGGTCCCGCGGACGGTCCAGGCACCCCTCCTGTCGGTCGTGCCTGTGCGGGCCGTCCGGGCTCCGCTCCCGGCGTGGTCGTACGTCACACCGCCCTCGGCGCTCGGTTTTCCGTGGCTCGTCCGGTTCGCGGCCGGGTTTCCCCGGGCCCCTCGCGGGCCTCGTTACCCAAGGTGGGTTCGGTGCGGATGCCGGACACTAGGTCGATCGCCGGATCGAGTCAACCCGGTTATCCACGAATCCACCGGCGCGGCTCCAGGCTGTGGACAACTCCACGAGGCGAGCCCCGGATCGGGCCCGCGACGCCGGCACCGACCATGACCGCGGACGCGATCAGGCCGGGGTCGTCGGCTCCGGGCGCATCGTCGGCAGTGCGCGCAGTCGGGCCGCCCGACGGATGACGCCGTCCGGATGCTCGTCGTCGATCGACGGACCGACCAGTGCTCGACCCGCGGCGATCGCCTCACGGACGAGCTCCTCCTCGAGCGCCGCCTCTTCGCGTTCGAGCGCCCGCGCGAGGACCTCCCCGAGGAGTGCCGGTTCGACGGGCGCGGGACCGGGCAGCGCGAGCACGAACGCCGAGCCCGCGCCCGGGACCGAGGCCACGTCGAGGTCGCCGCCCATCTTGCGAGCCAGGTCGCGGGCGATCGGCAGGCCGAGGCCGGTGCCGGTGATCCGCTCGTGTCCGGACATCCGGTGGAAGCGCTCGAAGATCCGCAGGCGATCATCCGCCGGGATCCCGGCTCCGTCGTCGCGGACGGTGATGATCGCGACGAGACCGTCGAAGTGGGCCTCGAGCGAGACGCTCCCGCTCGACGGCGTGAACTTCAGGGCATTGGCGGCCAGGTTCGTCAGGATCTGCTCGACGCGCCGCCGGTCGCCGGTCGCCATCTGCATCCGCGGCGGAAGTGCCGTCGTCAGGCGGATATCGCGCTGGATCGCGATCGGCAGCAGGCCGGCCGCGACCTGCCCGCCGGCCTCGGCCAGCGAGAATGGCCCGATCTCGAGCCCGAGGGTGCCCGACTCGAGCCGGGACAGCTCCAGCAGGTCGTCGACGAGCCCGCCCATCGAGCCGACGATCGCCCGGCTCCGCTCGATGAATTCGCGCTCGACCGCCGGATCGGCGACCCGGCCGCCCAGGATCAGCTCGAGGTAGCCGCCGAGCCCGGTCAACGGGGTCCGCAGCTCGTGGGCGACCGTCGAGACGAAGGTGGCCCGCTCCGCATCGCGGGCGCGGAGGGCCGCAAGCTCGCGCTCCGTGGCGAGCTCGCTCGTGACGAGGGCCAGGGCGACCGCCGCGTGACGGGCCATCGCCGGCGGCAGGCGATCGGCGAGGTGCTCGGCATCGGACGCCCGGCCGAATTCGAAGCCGAGGGCGACCTCGCCCGCGCTCGGGATCGGGAGCATCGCGTAGTGGCCGTCGATGAGGTCATCCGACCCGGATTCGGGGCCGGCATCAGGGCGGGCACCGGGCCCCGAGTCGTCACCGTCCGCACCTTCGCGGTCGACCATCCGCTCGTCGCCGGCGATCCCGAGCGCCATGTCCGAGCCGTCGGCGGCGCCGGGAACCGCGGCGATGATGTACGAGATCGGTGCCCGACCCGAGGCCGCGCGGCGGGCCCGAGCCCGGGGAGCATGGGCGTCCAGCCAGACGGCCAGGGCCTCGGCGACGGCCGGATCCTCGTTCGGATCGACGGCGACCGCGGCGCGCCGCTCGATCCCGTCGGCGACGACCGCGACGCGCCGCGCGCCGACCGTCCGGGCAAGGAGGCGGAGCAGGCCGGCCAGACGCTCCTCGGCGCTGCGGTCGGAGGCCAGGATGTCCAGGGCGCGCGCGAGCAGCGTCTTCTCGTCGTGGGCGATCCGATCCTCCGCCCGGCGATAGTTGACCCGTCGGTCGATGAAGGCGCGGGGCGGCGAGACGGTCGGTGGCTCGGCCGGAAGCCGGTCCGGACGCTGGTCGATCATCGGCCCCTGGCTTCGATCACGGTCGCGCTGGCGAGCCGTACCTGGCGGTGCGGCGTTGTCATCGTCGCTCGCGGGACGGCCTGCGCGACATCCCCCGGCCGCCGATCGGGGCAGGCCCGGAAGTACCGGGCCCTGGTCCGTCCCCGGCCGCTCAGCCGGAGCGACTGGTGCTCCGGACCGGCCGGCCCAGCGTTCGGCGGACGACGTCGATCACCTCGTCGACATAGGCGTCGGCCTCGCCATGCTCCGCGGCGGTCCGGACGCAGCCCTGGACGTGGTCCTCGAGGATGAGGATCGAGAGGGCATCGACCGCGGCGCGCAGCGCGGACGTCTGCTGGAGGATGTCGACGCAGTACTCCTCGCGCTCGATCATCCGGGCGATCCCGCGGACCTGGCCCTCCATCCGCGACAGGCGGCGGATCAGGCCGGCCTTGTCCTTGGAGTAGCTGTGACGGAAGTTCGCGGGCGGCGGAGCGGGGGTGCGACGGGTCGTGCTGGTGGGCACGGGCGGGACTCCGATCGTGTGATGTCGAGTGATGATACCCCCTGGGGGTATCCGCGGGCAACGGAGGGGTATCGGGGGCGGCCGGCTCGTTCGAGCGCGGCCCGGCCACCGACCGGCTAGACTTGCCGCCGATGGATCCGCGCGACGACCTCGATTCGCTCGCCGACGGCGTCGACTGTGCCGCCTGCGGGCAGTTCGTCCCCACCGACCGAATCCGCGTCCTCGCCCGCCGCGACGACATCGCCTTCGTCGAGATCCACTGTCCGGGCTGCCGGAGCGAGTCGCTCGGGATCGTGATCGCGTCCGAGGAGGACTCCGTCGACGCGCTCGACATCGAGGCGCCGGACGCCGACGTCGCCGTCGGCCCGGGTCACGTCTACGGCGAGTTCGGGCCGCGCGACCGCGACCGCTTTCGCGAGGCCCTCCCGATCGGTCCGGCCGATCTCGACCTCGTCCACGATCTCCTCGCCCGTGGCGGACTCGCCGCCCTCGTCGAAGGAACCGAGCCGCCCGCCGCGGGTCCGGGCCGGTGACGGCAAGCCCGGCGACCGGATCCAACTCCGGTCGCCGCCGGCGTCGCCGCTCGTCGACGGCTCGTCCGGGCCCCACCTGGACATCGACCGGGCCGGCCGGTCCGAGCGCGGCGCCGGCCGCCCGGCCCGGACCCCTGTCGCTCGACGACATCTCGCCCCCGGACCGGGCAGCCCCGGCCTTCGCCCATGCCAGCGAGGCCGAGATGGCCCGGATCCTCGACTTCTACCGGATCCGCTGGGAGTACGAGCCCCACACGTTCCCGATTCTCTGGAACCTCGACGGAACGGTCGTCGAGAGCTTCTCGCCCGACTTCTGGCTGCCGGACCTGGAGCTGTACCTCGAGATGACGACCCTTCGCCAGAAGCTCGTCCGGAAGAAGAACCGCAAGCTGCGCCGGATCCGCGAGCTCTATCCGGACATCCGGGTCAAGCTGTTCTACGCCCGCGACTTCCGGGCCCTGATGCTCAAGTTCGGGCGGCTCGCGATGGCCGACGCCCTCAGCGGGACGTCGGGCCAGGTCATCCCGGAGCGCGACCCGGCAGTGATCGCCCTGCTCGCCGCGGCCGCTGCCGGCGAGCCGGGCGAGCCGGGCGATCCGCTCGTCGAGCGTGATCCGCTCGGGTCGTCGCTCGGCGATCCGCCGGCAATCGAGCCCGGAGGGGCGGCGTGACCGAGACCCGGATCGACCTCGTCTCCGACATCGGCGAGGTTCTCGTCAGCGAGGAGCAGATCGCCGCCAAGGTCGCCGAGCTCGGTGCCCGGATCGGGGCGGACTACGCCGATCGGCGGCTGACCCTCGTCTCGGTCCTGAAGGGCTCGCTGCCGTTCATGGCCGACCTGATGCGGGCGATCCCGTCGCCGGTCCGGATCGACCTGATGGAGGTGTCCTCGTACGGCGGGACCTCGACCGAATCGTCGGGTCTCGTCCGGATCCTCAAGGATCTGTCGGCGACGATCGAGGGCGAGGACGTCCTGATCGTCGAGGACATCATCGACACCGGCCTGACCCTGAACTACCTGATTCGGTACCTGCGCGGCAAGAACCCCCGGTCGCTCAAGATCTGCACGCTTCTCGACAAGCCGGCCCGGCGGCTCGTCGACATCCCGGTCGACTACGTCGGCTTCACGATCCCGGACCAGTTCGTCGTCGGCTACGGCCTCGACTACGGCGAGTTCTATCGCAACCTCCGCTTCGTGGGCGTCCTGCGCCCCGAGGTCTACTCGGGCGCCGACTGACGATGCACCGTCGACCGCTCGGCTCCGGGCGACGCCTGGCGGGTCTCGCCTCGGTCGTGATCCTGGCTGCCTGCTTCCTGCCGTGGTGGCGGACGTCGAGCGATCTCGGCCTGCCCCCGATGTCCGGCAACGCGTTCGACGGCAGCGGCGTCCTCGTCTTCTTCGTCGCCCTCGCGATCATCGCGCTCCTTGCCCTGCCCTACGCCGCCGGCGACGTCCCGGTCGGGCTCGATCGACCCCTCAGCTTCCTGATCCTGACCGTCGTCGGCTGGATCGCCCTCGCCGTCCGGCTCGTCGGCCTGGCCGCGACGAGCCTCGAGGCGGTCTTCCCCCAGCGGGCCTTCGGGCTGTGGATCGCGGTGCTCGGGCTGATCCTGCTGAGCCGCGCCGCCTACGACATCGCCCGCGAGCCGCGCCACTGAGCTCGCTGCGCCCCTCGCCGCTCACCTGGCCCCGCGTCAGGGAAGGGCGCGGATCATCCCGCCGTCGATCGGCACGATCGCCCCGCTGATGTAGCTCGCGGCCGGCGACAGGAGGAACGCCCCGAGGCGCCCCACCTCGGCCGGGTCGCCGTACCGCCCGAGCGGGATCCGCCCGATCATCTCGCGCTCGATGTCCTCGACGGGACGCCCGGTCGCCGCCGCGCGCAGTCCGTCGAGCTCGGCGATCCGGGGCGTTGCGACCCGGCCCGGGGCGATCCCGTTGATCCGGACCGGGGCGATCTCCGCGGTCAGCGACTTGATCAGGCCGGCCAGGCCGGGGCGCAGGACGTTCGAGGTCGTCAGGCCCGCGATCGGCTCGCGCACCGAGCTGGACAGGACGACGAGGATCGCCGGGCTCGCCGACGCCTCGAGATGGGGCAGGCCGGCCCGGATGAGGCGCAGCGCGGCATGCAGGACCCCGTCGATCGCCACGGTCCAGGTCGCCTCGTCGAGCGCGGCGAAGTCGCCCCCGGGCGGGCCGCCGGAGTTGACGACGAGGAGATCGAGCCCGCCGAGCTGCTCGGCCGCCGACGCGACCGCGGACGCAGGCCCGGTCGGGCTCGAGAGGTCGGCCGGAATCGGGACCGCCGCGATCTCGCGAGCCCGGGTCTCGAGCCGCTCCCCGTGCCGGGCGGCGATCCCGACTGCCGCCCCTTCGGCGACGAGCACGGTGGCGATGGCCGCACCGAGGCCGCTCGACCCGCCGCCGACGAGCGCCCGGAGACCGTTCAGTCCGAGGTCCATCGGCGCATCGTACGAGGTGGCGCCGGTGTCTACGTCGCCGGCGCGTCGCTCCGGCGCTGGTCCAGCCGGACCCGCGATCGATAGCGTCGAACCCGGTCGCGATTGCCGCAGCCCCCGTTGTCGCACCAGAGCCGGCCCCGGTTCTTCGAGAGGTCGAGGAACATCAGCCGGCAGTGCGGATTGCCGCAGATGCGGAGCCGTTCGCGGACCTCGACGAGCTGGATCAGCGGCGCCATCAGGTCGCCGACGAACGCGTCCCACCCCGTGCCCGCGGCGGCAAGCCGCCCCTCGGCGTCGACGTGGAACCGCGTCCGATCGAGGATCGCCCGTGCGCCGGGCGTCCAACCCAGGGCCGGATCCAGGAGGCCGCGGACCATTCGCCGGATCTCGTCAAGGGATCGCAGGGCGCGTGGGGTGACGTCCTGTTCCGGCAGAGCCACCCGGTGGTCCGACAGGTAGGTCGTCGCCCGGGGCCCGCTCGCCAGGTGGTCATGATCGCCCTCGTCGCGGACGACCCGGGCGAACCAATGACCCGCCGGCCCATGGCGCGTGTTCGCGACCCAGAGGAGGTCGCTCAGGGAGCGGCGCGGCATGACGCCGAGGAGCGCAGGTTCCCGAGGCGCGACGCGGCTCATCGGAGACCGCCGGCCCGGACGCGCCGGCTACGAACCGAGATCGGCATACAGGTCCCAGATCGGCGTCCCGCCTTCGTCGACCGCCACACGGACCGCCAGGAGAATCGGCTGGTCCCCGGACAGCGGCACGAGACAGCCGGCGCACGTCCAGGTGAGCCCGGTCGTCCGTGGCGATGACGGATTCAGCTCGCCGACGGTCCGCCCGCAGACATCGTCGGTCTCCGCGCCGTAGAAGCCCAGCGCCATCGGGACCGATCGGCACGCCCCGTCGAACGAGGTCTGGCCCGGCCAGGCGTCGACGACCTGGAACGGCGCGCTCGCCGGGTCCGCTCCGGCCCGGAGGACGGCCCACCGCGCACCCGATGGGAGCGCGCCGCCATGGACGGTCCCCGCGACGCGCAGGATGTAGTCGTCGTGGGCCGGGTCCGTCTCGTTCGTCAGGCGGCCGATCGTCCAGCACAGCTGGAGCCAGCTGCCCTGGCGCTCGATCCGGTCAAGGCACGCTCGTCTGACGACCGGGCCGGCGCCGGACGCGGCGTCCGCCGGGTCGGGATCGGCCGCCACCGTCGAGTTGTTCTTCACGACCGCGATCGGCGTGGCGGCCGATCCCGCGGGAATGACCGGCGAGCCCAGCGCGACGTCCAGGCCGACGAGCGCGAGGGCCGTGACCGCCACGACGATCGCGACGCCGACCACGAGCCGACGTCGACGTCCCGGCCGCTGATTCCGCATGTCCGCCTCCTGGTCGAGTGCGACCTCGTTCGAGTGCGACCGGTCGATTCCGGGCGGCGTCACGGGAGCCATGCCCGCCAGGTTCGGGGGTTGGCATCGAGCCACGCCTTCGCCGCCGCGGCGGCCGACAGGTGGCCATCCACGATCGAGGCAGCGACGAGGTCCTGGTCGGCATTGGTCCAGCTGAACCGCCTGATCAGGTCGTACGCCGGGCCACCGCTCGCGGCGAATTTCGACGAGACCAGCTTGTTGAGGTGGTAGACGGGATAGTCGCAGGCGACGACGTCCGGATCCTTGTTGCAGCCCGCGCTGAACGCCGGCAGCTCGATGTGGACGAGCTCGACCTTGGTGCTGAACCAGTTCGGCGTGACGAAGTAGGCGAGGATCGGCGTGTGCCGGTCGGCGGCGGTCGCGAGCGCGCGGTTCGATGCTTCCTCGCTGCCGGAGTAGACGACCTCGTAATCGAGTCCGAATCCGCGGATCATCGCCCGGTCCTCCGTGACGAACCCCGGGTCGCCGTCGAGGAGCTGTCCCTTCTGGCCCGACTCGGGCGTCCGGAACTCGTCGGCGTACGCGTTGAGGATCGAGGGGTTGGTCTTCGCCGTGAGGATGTCGGGGTGCGCATCGACGAAGAACTTCGGCACGAACCAGCCGATCACGCCCTCGGTGCCGGACGGGCCGGCGTCCTGGACGAGCTGCCGGTCGGTGATCCAGGTCTTCGCCAGATCGTCGTGGTCCCAGTTCTCGAGGATCGCGTCGAGGCCTCCGGCAGCCAGGACCTGCCACGAGGTCTCGTCATCGAGCTGGCGCGTGACGACCGTGCAACCGAGCTCGTGCTCGAGCAGATAGCCGATCACCGCGACGTCGGCCTCGGAGCCGGGCCACGGGTTGAGCGCGAGGGTGACCGTCCCGCACGCGGCGCCCCGGCCGGCCGTGGGACTCGCCGGGGCCGCCACGCTCGGGGCGGCGCTCGGTCCGGCGCTCCGAGCGGGTCCGGTCGAGGGCGTGGCGCATGCCCAGGCGACCAACGCGATCGCGGCGGCCGCGAGGGGCCACGATCGGGCTCGGCCTGGTTGTGCCGGGCGCGGGCGTCGGGCCGTCACGGGACGACCGTGATCGTGCCGGCCATCGTCGTGCCGTGAACCAGGCAGTAGTACGGGTACGTGCCCGGGAGCTTGAACACCAGGTCGTCGCTCCCCTTGAACGAGAGGTAGTCCGTCCCGCACGCGCCGCTGTCGAGCTCGGCCGTGTGCTCCTCGTCCGGGTCGGCACTCGTGAACTCGATCAGCTGGCCGACCTTCGCGGTGATCTCGCTCGGCGCGTACACGCGCGACGCGACGAAATCCGGGAGAGCCGGGTTGTTCTCCATGGAGACGACGAGCGCGCCCGGGGCGTGGAGGTGGTCCTTCGACTCGGTGCAGACGGTGCCGGCGGGATCCGGCTGGCGCGTCGGGCTGGAGCAGGCAGCGACCGCCAACAGGCCGACCAGCACGAATCCGGTGATGGCTCGCACGTCGCTCCCCTTGTCGATGGCCGTACGGCGGTCTGCCGTGCCGGATGATCGGCCCGATGCGGGCAATGGTAATGGTCGTAATGCCGTTTGACTAGTGTCGTGGCCGAAGATCACAGGCCACCGGCGGGCAGGCCGCAGGCGTGCAGGCGCCGCATGAGCGAGCCTCGCCTGACCGCAAGAGACTTGCGGCGGCTCGAATGTGCTGACCACGCGCGGCAGCGACCGCCAAGGAGGCGCGGTCTGCTGGCGCGGTCTACTGACCGAGGGTCGGGGGAACGCGGACGTACCAGCCGAGCTCCGTGCCGTCGTCGAGGGTCGCCACGACCCGGTAGGTCCCCTCGGCCAGCGGTCGTCCGCCGTCCACGGACACGACGAGCGCGCCGCGATCGAGCCGGACCGCAGCCGTGACGTCCGCGACCGGCACGGTTCGGCGGGCAGGATCGACCTGCTCGACGGACAGGTCGTGGATCGGGCGATCCGGGCCCAGGCGGACGCCGATGAGCCGGACGTCGTCGGACACCCCGAGCGGCCAGCACGGGTCGAGCCCGGGCCGGTCCTGCTCCGCGAGCCACAGCTCCGGTAGCCCGCAGGACTGCGCGGCCGGCAGGTTCGAGACGCTCCAGCTGCCATTCGCGCCGCCGAATGCGATCTGCCCGGCTGCCAGATCGGCGAGGGCGGCCGGGTCGACCGCCCCGCTCGGCACCGCGACCACAGGCGGGGTCGTCGGCCCACCGTCGAGGGGCGGTCGGACGAGCAGCCCGATCCGGCGGACCTCGGCGCCGGGATCGACGAGGAGATCGAGGCGGTATGTTCCGGGCGGCCAGACCGCGACGAGGTCCTGCTGGTCGGCGCCCGGCACCGCCAGCCCGTAGACGTGGAAGTAGGTGACCGGCCACGGCGCGGGCAGCTCGATCAGGGCCATCCGGACCGGTGGACCGTCGGCCGGGAAGCGCCACAGCCGGGCATCGAGCACGCGGTTCTCGGACGGCGTGTCGAGACCGAGGACCATCAGGAGATCGGTCGAGCCGATGTCGACCAGCTGCCCGGCGCCGGGCGGGGGACTCGCCGGGGCGGGCGACGGGGCGGGCGACGGGATCGGTGCAGCCGTCGCGAGAGGTGTCGCGACCGGCGTCGGCTTCGCCCCGACCCCGCCGTCGCCATCGATCGACTTCGGACCCATCAGGCCGAACTGGTAGACGTAGAGCGTCGGCCAGAGCTCCCAGCGGGGGACCACCGTGAACCGCCCGAACAGCCCGGGATCGTACTGGCGGGCGCCATCCGGACGGGCCGTCGCGAGCGGCCGAGCGGTCGCGGCGATGGACGCCGAGGCGACGGCCGCGGTCGTCGGACCGGGACTGCGCCGCGCGGCCGGCTCGCCCCACGGCTTGACGATCAGGACGACGAGCGTCGCGAGGACGACGATCGCCCCGGCCTGGACCCGTCGTGCGTCGGGCGGCCGGGGAACGCGGACAACCCGCACATCCTCGAACGGCGATTGCGGTTCCGTCATTCGGCAACCCTGCCGGCGATCAGTCCTCGCCCAGGTAGGCCTTGCGGACCGCCTCGTTCTGGCGCAGCGACGCTGCATCCTGGGTCAGGACGATCTCGCCAGTCTGCAGGATGTAGCCGCGATTGGCGATCGCGAGCGCCATCAGCGCGTTCTGCTCGACGAGGAGGACCGTCGTGCCCTGGCCGTTGATCGTCTTGATGATGTCGAAGATCTGCTCCACGAGGATCGGGGCGAGGCCCATCGACGGCTCGTCGAGGAGGACGACCTTCGGGGCGGACATCAGGGCCCGACCGATCGCGAGCATCTGCTGCTCGCCGCCCGACAGCGTCCCGGCCTTCTGGCTCGTTCGCTCCCGGAGACGGGGGAAGAGGTTGTAGACCCGCTCCGCGTCGTCGGCGATCTTCGCCGGGCCGTCACGCCGGGAGAAGGCGCCCATCTCGAGGTTCTCGTGAACCGACATCCGGGCGAACACCCGCCGGCCCTCGGGGCTCTGGCAGACGCCCAGCTCGACGATCTGGTGGGGTCGGAGCTGGTCGATCCGCGTGCCGGCCAGGGTGATCGTTCCCTCACGCGGCCGGAGCAGGCCGGAGATCGTCCGCAGCGTCGTCGACTTGCCGGCGCCGTTCGAGCCGATGAGGGTCACGATCTCGCCCTCGTCGACGGAGATCGAGATCCCGCGCAGGGCGTGGATCGCCCCGTAGTAGGTGTGGATGTCCTTGAGCTCGAGGAGGGCCATCTCAGGTGTCCGCCGCGCCGCGACCGAGATACGCCTCGATCACCTTCGGATTGCGCCGGACGTCGACGGGCGTGCCCTCGGCGATGACCTCGCCGTAATCGAGCACCGTCACCCGGTCGCTGATGCCCATGACCACCCGCATGTCGTGCTCGATCAGCAGGACGGTCAGCCCGAGCTCCGCCCGCAGCTTCCGGATGAAGCTCGTCATGTCGCGCGTCTCGCTCGCGTTCATGCCGGCGGTCGGCTCGTCGAGCAGGAGCAGCTTCGGCCGGGTGGCAAGGGCCCGGGCGATTTCCAGGCGACGCTGGTCCCCGTACGGGAGGCTCCGAGCCCAGGCGTGAGCTCGATCCTCGAGGTTGACCAGGCGGAGGAGATCCATCGACGCCTCGCGGTTCTCGGCTTCCTCGCGGAGCATCCCCGGTGTCCGCAATGCCGCGTCCCACCAGTGGCTCTTGAGGTGAACGTTGGCGCCGAGGCGGACGTTGTCGAGGGCGGTCATCGTCCCGAACAGCCGGATGTTCTGGAACGTCCGGCCGATCCCGAGCGCCGCCACCTCGTGCGGCCGGAGGGACTTCATCCCGTTGCGGCGCTTCATGACGATCGGATGGCCGTCGAATTCGATCGAGCCCGAGGTCGGCGTGTAGAAGCCGGTGATCATGTTGAAGAACGTCGTCTTGCCGGCGCCGTTGGGCCCGATCAGGGAAACGATCGAGCCGCGCGGGATGTCGAAGTCGACGCTGTTGACGGCGACCAGGCCGCCGAACCGCTTCGTGACGCCGCGCGCCCGAACGAGCACCCCGGCATCGCCGCTCGAGGGCGCGAGCGGAGCGTTGGCCACGGGCTGTCCGCCCGACTCGCTCAGGCTCACAGCTCACGCTCCTCGTCGATCGTCTCGGGTGCGCGCGCGTCGCCCGATGCCTCGGCCTGGCCCGGCGGCGGGCCGAGGTTGTCGAGACCGATGCCCGGATCCTCGGCGATCGACGCCTCGACCTCGGCCTCGGCGTCGACCGCGACGATCTCGTCGACCTTGGCCTCGACATCTGCCTGGGTATGCGCGGCGAGCTCGGCCGCGCGCTGGCGGTTCGGCAGGAAGCCCTCCGGCCGGAACCGCATCATCGCGACGAGGATCAGGCCGAACAGCAGGAAGTTGAACTGGGCGGGGTTCGGGAAGCTCGGTGCGATCTGCTGAACCTGCTGGCCGATGTACGGCAGGAACGTCTTGTCGACGTAGGTCAGCGCGATCGCTCCGAGGAGGACACCCCAGATGTTCCCGATCCCGCCGAGGATGACCATGATCAGCACGAGGATCGACGTCGAGAACGTGAAGAAGTCCGACGTCGTGGCTCCCAGGTAGGACGCCTGGAGCGAGCCGGCGACCCCGGCGAAGCTCGCGCCGAGGGCGAAGGCGAGGAGCTTGGTGCGGATCGTGTTGACCCCCATCATCTCGGCTGCGAGCTCATCCTCGCGGATGGCCATCCAGGCTCGCCCGATCCGCGATCGCTCGAGGTTGCGGGCGAAGAGGATCGCGATGACGAGCAGGAACATCCCGAGATAGACCGGCGCGTAGCCCGAGCTGGCGTTGAAGACGAGGTTGGTGAACGGCAGGTACGGCGCGTCGATCGGGTTGATCCCCAGCGAGCCTCCGGTCAGGTTCAGGTGCTGCGCGTTGATGCTGATCGGCCCGAGGCTGAAGTTGAAGGTGACGTCCGCCAGGTTCCGGAACACGACCGGGACGATCTCGCCGAAGCCGAGGGTCACGATGGCGAGGTAGTCGCCGCGGAGGCGGAGGGTCGGGGCGCCGAGCAGGGCGCCGAACGTGCCGGCGACGAGGATGGCGATCGGGACGATGATCCAGAACGGCAGGTGGATGCCCGGGAACCCCGGCGCGACGTTCGCGAGGAAGACGATGCTGACGCTGTCCCAGTGCGGTGACGCGAGGAAGGCCGCGGTGTACGCACCCAGTGCGTAGAACGCCACGTAGCCGAGGTCGAGCAGGCCCGCGAAACCGGCCACGATGTTCAGGCCGATCGCCATGATCCCGAAGATCATCATGAACGTGACGACCGTGTCGTCGGGGAGCGGCAGCGGGAAGGTCGTCCGGCTGAACTCCGCGAGGAACAGCTTGTTCAGGATCGGGTAGGTCACCAGCAGGATGACCAGCACCGTCAGGAGGACGGTCCGCCGGCGGTGGATCGTCAGCTCCCGGCGGTAGGTGCCGGGCAGAGCGCCAATGACCGCACCGACGTGGCTCAGCCAGCCGCCGATCCCATGGCCGTACGGATCCTGGTCCTTGACGACGAGGGTCGTCATGCCCGGTCAGCCAGCTGCTGGCCGAGGAGGCCGGTCGGCTTGAAGACGAGGACCCCGATCAGCACCGCGAACACGATCGCGTTGGTCCAGTTCGCCGAGATGTAGCGATCGCTGAACGCGTTGATCTGGCCGAGGACGAGGGCTCCGACGACCGCGCCGCGCAGGTTCCCGATTCCGCCGAGGACGGCCGACGTGAAGGCATTCAGCCCGAACCGGAACCCGAGGTTGTAGACCGTCACGTTGTTGAAGAGGATCTGGACGACGCCGGCCGCACCGGCGAGCGCGCCACCGATGAGGAACGTCAGCGCGATCGTCCGGTTGACATCGACGCCCATCAGGCCCGCCGTGTCGGGATCCTGGGCCGTCGCCCGCATCGCCCGGCCCTGCCTGGTCTTGTCGACGAACCAGGTCAGCGCGATCAGGAGCGGGATCGTCACGACTGCGACGAACGCCTGCTGGAAGTTCACGGCGATCGTCGTGATCCCGAACGCGGACAGCAGGTTGGTCGTCGGGAAGAGGTTGTCGATGCTCTTGTTGGCCGGCCCGGCGAGCAGGTTCGCGATGTTCTGCAGCACGAAGCTCATCCCGATGGCCGAGATGAGGGGAGCGAGCTTCGGCGCGTTGCGGAGCGGTCGATACGCGACTCGCTCGATCGCGACGTTGATCGCGGCGGTCGCGACCATGACCGCGGCGATGACGAGGAGGATGACCGCGATCATCGTGACCGGCTCGGTCGCCGGGGTGAGCTTGAAGGTCACCGAGATGAGGAAGAAGGCCATCATCGAGCCGGTCATGAACAGGTCGCCGTGGGCGAAGTTGATCAGCTCGATGATTCCGTAGACGAGGGTATAGCCGAGCGCCACGAGGGCGAAGATCAGGCCGTTCGACAGGCCGATGATGAACGTCTGGATGACCTGGTCCATTGTCGCTCCAGATGGGCCCGGCTCAGTGGGGGATCGCGCTCGGGGCGGACCGTGGGCCCGCCCCGAAGCGCGTCAATCGCTACCTGGTGGTGATTACAGACCCTTCGATGCGAAGAGCTGCTTGAACTGGGGCGGCCAGCTGGTCTGGACCTGGTAGGCCGTGATCCCGCCGCCGGTGACGTCGCCGTTCGCGTCGAGCGTGATCGGACCCGCGACGGTCGCGAGGTCCTTGGTCGCCATGACGTTCTTGAGGACCTCGTAGCGGTCGTTGGTGCCGGCCTTGGTCAGGGCGTTCCAGACGACGGTCGCTGCGGCGTTGCCGTACGCGGTGTAGACCGCGGGCGACGTGCCACCATGATCGGCCTTGTACTTCTCGTACCAGGTCTTGCCGTCGCCGGTCAGCTGGTCGGGACCGATCGCGCCGAAGGTCAGGTAGGTGCTGTTGCCGGCCGAGCCGACGCCGTCATACCACGACTTCTCGTACACGCCGTCGCCGGCCATGATCGTGATGTCGGGCATCGCGGACCGGATGTCCTTCCAGAGCTTTCCGGTGTTCTGGCCGGTGATCGAGCCGATGTAGATCATGTCCGCGCCGGCGGCCTTGATCTTCTGGGCCAGGGCGCTGTAATCGGTCGCCTTGGGGTCGAAGCTCTCGGAGGTGCCGTTCGCGCTCAGGACCGTGCCGCCGACCTTCGTGAAGCCGAGGGCGAACGACCGGGCGAGGCCCTGGCCGTAGACCTGGTTGTCGTCGAGGACGTAGGCCTTGGTCTTGCCGAGCGACTTGGCCCATTCGGCGCCGGCGTTGCCCTGGGCATCGTCGGTTCCGACGACGCGGGCGTAGTTGCGGTAGCCCTTCGGATAGTAGGTGTCCGGCTCACCCGGCTTGGTGACGCCGTTCACGGCCTTGGTCAGGCCCGGGTACGTGTTGGCCGGAGTGACCATCACGAGGCACGCCGCGTTCAGGATCGGGATCGCCAGCTTGGCTGCGCCCGAGTTGTACGTGCCGATGTAGGCCATCGCATCCGGATCGTTGGCCGCCCGGTTCGCGTTGGCCTGCTCGACCGTGCCGTCCCAGTCGCCGTTGTTCGCGGCCGACGAGTCGTCGAGGTCGAAGTACTTGATCGTGAAGTTGCCGACCTTCTTGCCGTCGAGCACGAGCTTGATCTGCTCGACGAGGGTGTTGGTCTGCTCGGTGTTCGTGCCCTGGCGCGGCAAGCTCGAGTAGACGTGAATCTCGGTCGAGCTCGAGCCCTTCTTGCTCTTGCATGCATCGGGCTGTCCGGCGGCGCCCCCGCCGCTTGCTGCGGGCGTGCTGCCGCCGCACGCACTGAGCACGATCGCCGCCGCAGCGGCAAGCGCGCCAACCTTCGCTAGTCTCATCCAATCTCCTCCTAAGGCCGTCGCCCGGAAACCCCCGGAGCGACCACGGTCGGTGCCTCCTCCACGGCTGTCCGGCCCTCGCCTGCGAGCGGTCCGGCGTCCGTTGCTGCGTCCCACCGTCGTTCGACCACGGATGGCCGAGAACAATGGTGGGAGCGAGCGGCGGTACGTGACGGGCGACGACGCAGGACGCTGGCTCGGACGGCGCGCAGGTTGCCGCCGAAGCGATGCCGTATCATAGACGCCAGCGGACCGAATGCAACTACGGTCGGCGCGACCCGGGCGTGTGCTGTCGAGCCTTCTGGCTCGCCCTCCCGCGAGGTCCCGACGACGACGTTGCGAAGAGATCCGCTCCCGATCGGCGAAGGATGCGAATTCCATTGCTCCAGCCGACCGCACGAGGTGCCTTCGCCCGCGTGGAATACCTGATCCGCCCGGCTCGCATCACGGACATCGAACGGCTCGTCGCGCT
>DATNBW010000016.1:0-5914 GCA_035607275.1 Verrucomicrobiia bacterium
GGCCCGAGCCCCTGGCGGCGACCCCAGCCGCGCCCGACGCGCCAGCCGAGCCCGAATCGGGGCCCGAGGCGCCGCCCCCTGTCGACCCGGCCCTCGCCGCCTGGCGAGACTCGCTGGACTGCCCGATCGACGCGTTCGGGATCGATCTCGGCCCGCTGCTCGCCGCCGAGGTCGCGCTGGTCGCGTCCCGCTGGCTGCCGGGGATGATGGCCTCGATCGATCGGATCGAGCGCTTCATCGAGCGGATCCGGCCGGCCGGCATCGTCCTGGCCGACGAATACCACCGCCAGGACTGGATGGCCGCGGCCCGGGCCGCGGACGTGCCGGTCGCGGCGGTCCAGCACGGGATGATCTACCCGCACCACAACGGCTACATCCATGCGGCTCGTCCGGCCTCACTTCGCCTGCCGCAGCGGACGTTCGTGTTCGGCCGGTGGGAGCGCGACCTCCTGCGCGAGGCGAGCGTCTACCGCGACGACGAGGTGGTCGTCGGAGGCTCGCCCCGGCTCGATCTTGTCGTGCCCGACCCGACCGCCCGGACGCGGATGCGCCGCGAGCTCGGCATCGCCGATGGCGAGCGCGTCGTCCTCGTGTCCGGTACCTGGGGCGGCCTGTACCGCCGCTTCCACTATCCGATCGCGCTCGCCGCGCTCGTCGACCGGCCGTTGCCGGGCGTCCATTTCGTGGTCAAGCTCCACCCGGGCGAGCCGGACGAGGGACCGTATCGGGCGATCATCGAGGGCGCTGCGGCGGCCGGAGGGTTCGCCTCGCCGCCGATCACGATCGTCCAGTCGATCGACCTCTATCGACTCCTCGCGGCGGCCGACGCCCACCTCGGGATCCACTCGACGGTGCTCACGGAGGCCGTCGTGACCCGCACGCCGAACCTGCTCGCCGACGGCCTGGCCGGCGCCGATCTCCTCGGCTACGTCGCCGCGGGCGTGGCGCTCCCGGTTCGTGACGGCGCCGGCCTCCTTGCCGCCCTCGACGCGGCGGCCGGCGGGGCCTTGACCGAGCCCGACGCGGCCGCCTTCACCGATGCCCACTTCGAGCCGGGGTCGGCGAGCGAGCGGATCGCCGCGAGCCTGGACAGCTGGCTCCCGTGATGGCCTGGCCGGTTCGCCGCTGGGGTGCCGCCCGGTGAGCGGTCCGATCCTGTTCCTGGTCCCGGCCCGGGGCGGCAGCGTCCGGGTGCCCGGCAAGAACCTCCGGACCGTCGCCGGCATTCCGCTGGTCGGGCAGGCCGTCCGGATCGCGCGCCTGGCGGCCGCCCGGGTGCCGGGCGGACCGCACCGGATCGTGTGCTCGACCGACGATCCCGGCATCGCCGCCGCCGCCCGCGAATGGGGCGCCGAGATCCTCGATCGCCCGGCCGAGCTCGCGACGGCGGAGGCCACCTCGGTCGACGTCGCCCTCCACGCGATCGACGCCGTGGCCGCCACCGGGCCCGCCACGACCCCGATCCGTGCCGTCGTCCTCGTCCAGCCGACCTCGCCGCTCACCGATCCGGCGGATCTCGTGGCGGCGGTCGAGCGGTTCGACGCGAGCGGCGGCCGCGCGGTCGCGAGCATCACGACCGTCCACCCGGCGGGCTGGCATGTCGCCAGCGAGGTGGGCCCGCCCGGCGAGGACGACGTGATCCGGCGGATCGACGCCGACGACGCCGACGAGATCCTGAGCGGCGCCGTCTTCGTCATCGCCCCGGACGAGCTCCGGACGACCCGCCGGTTCGACGAGCCCGGCACGATCGGCCTCTCGATCCCGCCGGAGCGGAGCATCGACGTCGACGAGCCGGCCGACCTGGTCCTCGCGAACGCCCTCGCCGCGGCACGGCCGATCCGCCCGATCGAGATCGCCGGTCACGGGATCGGCGAGGGGCGCGTGTTCGTGATCGCCGAGGGCGGAGTCAACCACAACGGCAGCCCGGAGCTCGCCTTCCGGCTCGTCGAGGCCGCGGCGGACGCCCGAGCGGACGCGGTGAAGTTCCAGACGTTCGATCCGGCGACCCTGGCCGCGGCCGGCGCGCCGACGGCGGAGTACCAGCGCCGCTCCGGCAGCGGCGCCGATCAACGGGCGATGCTCGCCACGCTCGCCCTGCCCGCCGAGGCGTGGGCCGCGATCCGCGACCACGCCCACGATCGAGGCCTCGTCTTCCTCTCGACCCCATTCGACGACGCGTCGGCCGACCTCCTCGAGGGCCTCGGCGTGCCCGCGTTCAAGATCGCCTCGGGCGAGCTGACGAACCTGCCGTTCATCGAGCGTCTCGCGCGCCGCGGCCGGCCGCTGCTGGTGTCAACCGGGATGGCCGACATGGTCGAGGTGGCCCAGGCGGTCGATGCGATCGCCGCGGCCGGCGACCCGCCGCTGGCGCTCCTGCACTGCGTGTCGAGCTACCCGGCCCGGGCGGCGGATGCGAATCTCCGGGCGATCGCCACGATGCGCGCCGCGTTCGGCGTGCCCGTCGGCTGGTCGGACCACACGCTGGGCATCGAGCTGCCGCTGGCGGCGGTCGCGGCCGGCGCCGTCCTCGTCGAGAAGCACCTGACCCTCGATCGGATGATGACGGGCCCCGATCACGCGGCGTCCCTCGAGCCGCAGGAGCTGCGGGCGATGGTCTCCGGCATCCGGACGGTCGAGGCGGCGCTCGGCTCGGGCGAGAAGCGGCCGGTCGAGGCGGAGCGGGCGGTCGCGGCCGTGGCCCGCAAGAGCCTCCACTGGGGGAGGTCCCTGGCCGCCGGTGCCCTCGTCGGGGAAGCCGACCTCGCCGCGATGCGGCCGGGCACGGGCCTGAGCCCCGCTCGCCAGGCCGAATTCGTCGGGCGGCGGACGGCACGCGACGTCTCGGCGGGCGCCATGGTCGCGCCGGACGATCTCGAGGGGCCGGCGTGACGGATCGGCCTCGGACGATCGCCGTCCTGACGACCGGGCGCCAGGATTGGGGGATCCTTCACTCGACCTGCGTCGCGATCCGGGCCCGCCCGGACCTGCGGCTCCGCCTGCTCGCCGGCGGGATGCACCTGTCGGCTCGTTACGGGTCCACGTTGGCGATCGTGCGGGAGGACGGCTTCGAGCCGGACGCACTCCTCGACTGGGTCGGCGGGGGGCCTGGCGGGGACCACCAGCCCGGCGGCGCAGCCGGCGACGACGCGACGCCTGACGCGCCGGCCGACGTCCAGGCCGCAGCCGCCCTGGCCGCCGTCGGCGCCGAGCTGCGCGCCCATCCCGTCGACGCCCTCGTCCTCGTCGGCGACCGCTTCGAGACGGCGGCGGCGGCGCTGGCCGCAACCGTGAACCGCGTGCCGATCGTCCACCTCCACGGCGGCGAGCAGACCCTCGGCGCCTTCGACGACGCCCTCCGCCACGCGATCACGAAGCTCGCCCACCTGCACCTCGTCAGTCACGAGGAGCACGCCCGGCGGGTCATCGCGCTCGGCGAGGACCCGGCGAGCGTTCACGTCGTCGGTGCGCCGGGGCTCGGCGCGGCCGCGCGCCCGGACCTGCCGGACTCGGCCGCGCTCGCGGAGGACCTCGGGATCGCCCTCGATCCGCCGGTCGTCCTCGTGACCGTTCATCCCGCCACGCTCGACGCCGACCCGGCTGCCGCCGCGCGGGCCGTTGCGGCGGCGATGGACCTCGTTCCCGCGACGTACGTGGTGACCCTTCCGAACGCCGATCCGGGCACGGAGGAGGTCCGCGCGACGCTGCAGGCCGCCGCGGCGGCGGCGCCGGGCCGGATCGCCGTCGACGCCCTCGGCGAGCGCCGATACTGGGGCCTGCTGAGGGTCGCCGACGCGATGCTCGGCAACAGCTCGAGCGCGATCGTCGAGGCGCCCGCCGTCGACCTGCCGGCCGTGGACGTCGGCGATCGCCAGGCCGGCCGTCGCCGTGAGGCGAACGTCATCGAGGCCCGGATCGACGCGGGCGAGGTGGCCTCAGCCCTTCGTCGCGCCCTCGATCCGGCG
Organism: Verrucomicrobiia bacterium; assembly: GCA_035607275.1. Taxonomy (GTDB): domain Bacteria; phylum Chloroflexota; class Limnocylindria; order Limnocylindrales; family CSP1-4; genus CF-46. The sequence continues at coordinate 3,963 of DATNBW010000016.1, forward strand.
TTCCGCGCCGGGCTCGCGGCGACCCGTCCGAGCCTCCTCGACGGGCGGGCCGGGGAGCGCATCGCGGCTATCATCGCCGCATGGCGACCGCAGATCCCCCCGCGCAAGCCGCCGATCCCGCTCGATCCGCCGCACCCGCCCGGGCCGTGACAGGCAGGCCACTCGTCATCGTCGGCGGTGGGGAGCACGCGGTCGTCGTCGTCGAGGCCGCCCGCAGCCGACTCGGCGCCTGGGACGTCGTCGGGTTCAGCGACCGGACGCGGGAGTCGCGCCTCGCGGCCCGCGAGCCCGCGATCGAGGATCTCGGTGACGACGTGGCCCTTGCCGCCCGCCTCGCCCGCGACCCGGACGGCGCCGCCCCGGCCCTCGTCCTCGGCATCGGCGGCGGCACGCGGCCGGGCGACCGCGCAGCGGCCGTCAACGCGTTCGGCCCGGGCACGGACTGGGCGACGATCATCCACGCCACGGCATCGGTCTCGCCGTCGGCACGGCTCGGTGCGGGCACCGTCGTCGGTGCCGGCGCGATCGTCCAGGCAGGGGCCGTGGCCGGCCACCACGTGATCGTCAACAGCGGTGCGATCGTCGAGCACGACGTCGTCCTCGGCGACTTCACGCACGTCGGCCCCGGGGCCGCGATCGGCGGCGGGACGCGGATCGGGGCCGGGGTCTTCGTCGGTCTCGGGGCCAGGGTTCGCGACCACATCACCGTCGGCGACGGCGCGACGATCGGGATGGGCGCCGTGGTCGTCGCGGACGTGGCCCCCGGCCGGACGGTCGTCGGCGTGCCGGCACGCCGGGCCGAGACTGGCGACGACGGCGCCGATGACTGACGCGCTCGCCGCCTGCCTCGTCCCGGACACCGGCACCGTCCGCGAGGCGATGACCGCCCTCGACCGAGGAGCCGGCCGGATCGCGCTCGCGGTGGCCGGGGACGGCCGGCTGACCGGCGTCGTGACCGACGGCGACATCCGGCGCGCGCTCCTCGGCGGCGCCTCGCTCGACGACCCGGTCGGGCCGATCCTCACCCGCTCGTACCTGAGGGTCGCCCCGGGCGACGGTCGGGCGGACGTCCTCGAGCTGATGCGCGCCCGCCGGGTCAGCGCGATCCCGGTCGTCGACGGCGAGGGCTGCCCGGTCGGGCTGCACCTGCTCCACGAGTTCCTCGAGCGCGTCAGCCGGACGAACTGGGCGGTGATCATGGCAGGCGGCCAGGGCACCCGGCTGCGCCCCCTGACCGAGACGATCCCGAAGCCGATGCTTCGCGTCGCCGGCCGCCCGATCATCGAGCGGATCGTCCTCCACCTCGTCGGCATGGGAATCGGCCAGATTTTCATCTCGGTCAACTACCTCGGCGACGTGATCGAGGCCCACTTCGGCGATGGGAGCGCGTTCGGCGCCCGGATCGAGTACCTCCGCGAGGAGCGGCCCCTCGGGACGGGTGGTGCGCTCGGCCTGCTGCCAGAGCCGCCGACGGAGCCGCTGCTCCTGCTCAACGGCGACCTCGTGACGTCGGCCGATCTCGGTGGCCTGCTTGCCTTCCACGACGACGGCCGCTTCGACGCGACGATCGGGTTCCGCCGCTACCTCCACACGATCCCGTTCGGCGCGATCGACCGCGACGGCGACCGGGTCGTCGCGCTCGAGGAAAAGCCGACCGTCGAGCGCGAGGTGAACACCGGGATGTACGCCCTGAACCCCGACATCGTCGCTCTCGTTCGGCCCGGCGAGCCGACATCGATGCCGGACCTGATCGCGACCGCGCTCGACGCCGGCCGGCGGGTCGGCGCGTTCGAGATCGAGGACGACTGGGTCGACGTCGGCCAGCGCGAGCAGCTCGTCCGGGCCCGCGGTGGCTGACGCCGCACTCCGCGACGCGCCGGTCCTCGTCACCGGCGCCGACGGGTTCATCGGCAGCCATCTCGTCGAGCGGCTCGTCGCCGAGGGCGCCCGCG
>DATNBW010000137.1:0-3967 GCA_035607275.1 Verrucomicrobiia bacterium
CCCGGCTACAGCTTCGTGATCCCGTATCTGCCGTTCTTCGAGAACACCTCGCCCGGCCTGCACTTCTCCCTGTGATTCCCCTCCACCGAGAGACGATGACCCGATGAGTCCGACGAGCAACCGCGCATGAGCAACTACCACGTCGAGCCGATCGACCGGCCACAGGCCCTCGCGCCGGAGGCGATCAAGTCGCTCCGCCGGGCCCAGGTCAAGGGCATCTCGCGGCGCCAGCTCCTGCGCTACTCGATCGGTGGCGGCATCGGCCTGTGGCTGCTCGAGGTCACCGCGGGAACGCTCAGCTTCATCTGGCCGAACCTCACCGGCGGCTTCGGCAGCAAGGTCAGGATCGGGACGCTCGACGACCTGAAGCTCGCCAACAGCAACCTCCCGATCGCCGACGGGTTCCCGGCCTATGTCCCCGACGCCCGCGCCTACATCGTCCTCATGAACCCAGGCCAGCAGCAGTTCGTCGCCGGCACGGACACGAGCGGGGACGGGACGCCGCTCAACGTCCGCGGTCTCTACCAGCGCTGTCCGCACCTCGGCTGCAAGCCGAACCCGTGCCAGAAGAACTTCTGGTTCGAGTGCCCGTGCCACGGGTCGCGCTACGACCGGCTCGGGATCAAGGCCGCCGGCGCGCAGTACGGACCGGCCGCCCGCGGGATGGACCGCTTCTCGGCGACGGTCGACGGCGCCGGGGTCCTGACCCTCGACACCGGCAAGATCACGCTCGGGCCGCTGCCGATCGCGGTGGGCCAGCCCGGGATCATTCCGCCACGCACCCCGACGGGCTGCATCTGATGACCGATCAGACGCCGGCACCGGTCCCGGACGGCACGTCCGACCCGGCCGACGCCACCCAGGAGCGTCTCCCGGCAACGATCCCTGCCCAGACGCTGTCGGCCGACCGGTTCACCGCCCCGCCGTCGGTCCGGGCCGTCGCCGGCCTGACTCCGCAGCGCTCGGCCGGGATCGTCCGCCAGTCGGCGGCAGCGCGCTGGGTCGGCTTCCTGACCGTGATCTTCGTCAGCCTCTTCATCGTCGGCTACTGGTTCTACGAGCTCGGCGCGCCGGGCGGCCTCTCGACGCCGGCCCTGACCGCCGAGCTCGACAAGCAGCAGGTCACCGATGTCGAGCGCGGCTACAACCTCTTCGAGGCGAACTGCGCGCGCTGCCACGGGCCGAACGGACTCGGACCGAACGAGCCCGATGCCGCGGCCAAGTCGGCGGCCGGCCAGGGCTACATCGGCCCGCAGCTGAACGCCCAGGAGAAGCTGTTCGCCCATCTCAACGCGCAGTACCTGCGCAACGTCCTGACCGTCGGCGGTCGGTACGTCTGCGGCAACGCCAACTCGTTGATGCCGGTCTGGTCGGACAAGGGCAACCCGCCCGGCCCGCTGAACTATCGCCAGATCGACGAGCTGATCGCGTTCCTCCGGGCGACGAGCAACCACACGTACGAGATGCGTGACGCCTCGACGAACGAGCCGATCATCGACCCGGCGACCGGCAAGGTGAAGACGTTCACCGGCTGGTCCGACCCGAACTACAAGCCGGCCCCGAGCTCCACGCCCTATCCCGACTGCTACCTGAACGCCCTGACCGGCGGCGCGTCGCCGTCGGGCGGGCCGACGGCCTCGGTCGATCCGAATGCCCCGGTCGTGACGATCACCGCCGAGAACGGCGCCGCGACCGCCGGCTTCAAGGAGACGACCCTCTCCGCCAAGGCCGACACCGCGTTCACCCTCACCTTCGACAACCAGGACGCGACGACCGGCCCGCACAACGTCGTCATCAGCGATCCGAGCGGAACGGCGGTCGCGATGGGCGACACGACCTTCTTCACCGGACCCGCGAAACGGAACTACGCCGTCCCCGCGCTCAAGGCCGGCACGTACAGCTATCTCTGCCAGGTTCACCCGACGACGATGAAGGGGACCCTCGAGGTCAAGTAGCGAGCAGTCGCGAGCCACACCCACGGCTGAAGAGCCGGGCGAGGACCGCCCGGTCGGATGGAGGACGATGGCGCAGCAGGCCCTGCACCCGGGAACCACACAGACGCGCGGACGGGCGTTCTTCGGCCTGCTCGACGCGAATGGCTGGGGCTGGGCGTCGCTGAAGGCCGCCTTCTGGTTCATCCTCCTGATCTTCATGCTCGGCTACGTCCCGGACCGTGCGTACTACTTCACGGTCAACAAGACGATCGACCTCGGGATCCTCGCCTGGAGCCCGGTCAACTTCTGCCCGCCGGGCAACCTGACCCTGCCCTGCCCGGCCCCGGCCGGCGCCGTCGTGCCGTGGTCGACGTCGCCCCCGGAGCTCTCCCTGCCCGAGCCGCGGACGGACGGCGCGGTCGTCCAGTCCGGCACGACGATCATGTATGTCGGCGGCACCGACGGGACCGCGGCCTCGGACAAGACGTTCATTGCCAAGACGTCGGGCGTCGGGAACTTCGACAAGTGGGCCGCCGGGCCGAAGCTCCCGGAGCCGCGGTCCAACCTGTCGGTCATCTACTCGGGCGGCAAGATCTACGCGATCGGCGGCCTCGGGGCGGACGGCAAGCCGACGACGTCGGTCTACGTCCTGACCCCGGACTCGACGACCGGCGCGCTCGGCGAGTGGCAGACCGCCGCCGACGCGAAGCTCGACCTGGTCCTGCCCGAGCCGCGGGCCGGCAGCGCCGTCGTGGCCGGAACCGACGGTCTCCTCCTCGTCGGTGGCACGAACGGCAGCGCCGTCGAGAACACCGTCCTCAAGACGACATTCGACAGCAAGGGCGTCCCCTCGAAATGGGCGGCCCAGCCCGGGACGCTCTACACCCCGGTCACCGACGGGTCGGCCGCGGTCGCCGGCAGCTATCTGTGGGTCTTCGGCGGAACCGGGGCGGACGGCAAGGCGGTGGCGACGGTCCAGCGCGGAGAGTTCGGGACGGGCGCCGACGCGACGAAGATCGCCCGGTTCGGCGTCCAGGGCGGCGCGACCGATCTGCCCGGGCCGCGCACGGACCTGGCGGGCTTTGCCGCCAATGGCGCGCTCTACGCGATCGGCGGGTCGGACGGGACGGCGCCGCAGGGCACGCTCTACTGGGCGATCCCGACGAGCACCGGCAACATCGCCGAATGGAAGCACCTCGACGTGAGCGACCTCCCGAATACCGGGCTCGCCGGCGGCGCTCCGATCATCCTCGGGCCCAATGCGATCCTGATCGGCGGGAAGACGAGCGGCGGGATCATTGCGGCCAGCAACCGGGCCAACCTCGCCCCGGAGGCCCCGTTCTTCCAGCTCGGCCTCGTCGGCGCGACCGTGCCGGCGCTCAAGATCGATGGCGAGATCGGCCAGCAGCTCGGCTATCTCAACGCGAACACGATCGGGATCGTGGACTTCAGCCTGTTCGTCGTGATCGGCTGGGCGTTCGCCCATCGCGAGCAGATCAAGCAGTGGCGCGAGCGCCGGCGCCGCGAGTCGGAGCTGAAGAAGCGCGCCTGATCGGCGGCGGGTTGCTGACCGCTGATCCGGCCACCGGATCAAATCCCGCTTGAACGAGCGTGCCCGTGCTCCGTTCCGGCCGGACGGTATCGGTTGGGTGATTCGAGCACGCTCACTCGTCATGGATTGATCCCCGCCAGGGATCGCGCGATGACGCCGGTCCGCCCGGCTTGCGCCGGCCGTGTCCGGAGCCTCAGCCCGGGAGGTCGCCCTCGCCCGGTTGCGGCGTGCCCGACACGATCGGCAGCCCCGCCGAGCGCCAGCCGATCATCCCGCCGGTGACGTTTCGCACGTCCGTCCAGCCAGCCTGAAGCAGGTACATCGTCGCGGAGCTCGAGCGGCTGCCCGCGGCGCACAGCATCAGGAGCGGCCGGTCCTTCGGCAGCTCGGCGTGGCGCGCCACGAACTGCGAGATCGGCATCAGGACAACGCCGGCGATCCGCTCGCTGGCGAACTCGTCGGGCTCGCGAACATCGACGAT
>DATNBW010000138.1:0-7627 GCA_035607275.1 Verrucomicrobiia bacterium
TGGCCGACTGGACCGCCGGCAGATCGGTGACCGTCTTGTACCAGAGCGCCTGCGTCGTCGGGTCCGACAGGAACTTGACGAACGCCCAGGCGGCGTCCTTGTTCTTCGAGTTCTTGTAGACGACGATGTTGCTGCCGCCGACGAACGACGTCGCGGACGTCTTCTTGGGCATCGGCGCGATCGCCCACTTGTCGTCGAAGCCCGCGCCGCCGGCGTCCTTGATCAAGCCTAGGTGCCATGGCCCCGAGAAGAACATCGGGTAGTCGCCCTTGACGAAGGCGGGCGTGATGTCGAAGCCCTCGGGGACGGACTTCGGGGTGAGGCCCTCCTTGAAGAACGAGTCGTAGAACGTCAGGGCCTCGACGGCCTGCGGGCTGTTGAGCGCCGGCTTGCCGGACGCGTCGACGACGTCGCCGCCGTTCGACCACAGGAACGGAAAGTACTCCTGCCAGTTCTTCGTCCCGAGCGAGATGCCGTACTTGGCGCCGCCCTTCGACTGGAGCGCCTTGGCCATCGCCTTCAGGTCGTCCCAGGTCGCGGGCGGGGACGTAATTCCGGCCTTCGTCGCGATGTCCTTGCGGTAATAGAGGAGGCGTGTCTCCACGTACCAGGGCACGCCCACCGCGGCGCCGTTGACGATGTTCGTGTTCCAGGCGCCCTCGAAGAACTGGCTCTTGTCGAAGTCGGCCGGAACCGGCTCGAAGGCGCCGGTCGCACCGAACTGGCCCATCATGTCCGTGCCCATCTGGCTGACGTCGGGGGTCGTCCCGCCGGCGATCGCCGTCTGGAGCTTGGCGACCGCCTGGCCCCAGTCGACGGGCGTGACACTGACCTTGACGCCGGGGTTCGCCTTCACGAAGGCGTCGGCGAGGGTCTTGAGCTTCGTTCCCTCGTTGCCCATCGCCCAGACGGTCAGCTCGCCCGTCAGGTTGGCGGACGTCCCGCCGCTGCCGCCGGCTGCCGGACTGCCACCCGCGGCGGACGATCCGGATGTTCCCGATGATCCCGCCGGCGCGTTGCTGCCGCTGTTCGTGCCGCAGGCCGTGAGCCCGAAGGTGAGGGCGAACGCGGCGAGCAAGGCTGCCGCGCGTGGGGCGAATCGCATGTGCATGACCTCCACGGCCAGAGGTCGCGAACCGCGGCCTCGCCGGGATCGAGCATCACGACTCGCTGCTACCGGGCGTGCCGCCCGTCCGGGCCAGTCGGTTGCAGTCTCGTGTCAGGAGCATTGCAAGGCGTTGCAGGCGGAATTGCCGGCCCGAGCGAGGGCCGCGCCGGACGATGGGCCGCCGTCAGGACCCGGCCGTCTCCGGCTCGGGCCCGGTCGCGTCCGACTCGACCTCGGCGCCCGGCTCGACCTCGGCGGTCCGGCCCGGCCGGAGGTGACGGCGCTGCCAGATCGTCGAGCCGGCGATCGCCGCGCCGACGAGGGCGCCCAGCGCGAGGCCGCGGGCGAAGGTCGTCGCCCGCTGATCGTCGTCATCGGCGGAGCCGCCGGCGATCGCCCGGACGAGCGCCTCGAGCGGCGCTGGCACGCGATCGTCAGTCATGGGTGGATCCTCCTCACGGCCTCAAGGTCCGACCTTCGGACGGCGCGTCGGCCCGAGGATCGCCACGATCGAGACCATCCCGATCCCGACCCAGGCGAGGAGCGACGCTGCGACGAGGCGGAAGTCGCCGATCCGGAGGAGATCGATCCCCAGCCGCCCGCCGAGCTCGTCCCCGGCCCACGCCCCGAGGAACGCGGCGACGACGAGGAGCGGGAGCTGACCGCCGGCCGACCCGCGGATCAGGACGTAGAGCGCCGTATGGAAGACGCCGACGAGGAGGGCGAGGACGGGCGCCGGTCCGATCACGGATCGAGGATAGCGCGGAACGCCGACGAGCCGGGCCCGTGGGACCCGGCTCGTCGAGGGGGAACGCTGGCCGGCGTCAGGGCGCGACCATCGTGATATGGGTGCCCCAGTTGGCAAGGAGGGTCCGTGGCGCGTTCGGGATGTACTCGACGGACATCCACAGATTGCCGGCCTCGTCGGCGGTCGCGGCGTGGTAGTCGCCCCAGCGCGACGTCCCTGCACCGCCCTCGATGACGTAGCCGGTGAACCCGTCCTCGGGCAGCTGCCCCGCCGCCGAGACGTGGACCGAGCTGGCGGTTCCGCCGGTCAGGCTCACCCACGCGGCGCTCGGGTAGTCGCTGGTGCCGCTCAGGGTGAAGCCCATCGCGACGTCGCCATCGTTGTTCGCCGCGATCGCCCCGAACAGGACGTTCGCCCGGTTGACCGCGACATACCCCTGATGGGTGACGGTCCCGGTCACGCCGTTGGCGCCGACCGACGGGCTGACCGCGAACCACGCGATCCCGACGTTGACGTTGCCGTTGGCGTTCTTGACGACGGTGTTCACGTCGCCCCAGAGGACGCCGTCGGCGTACTTCACTTCGTTCATCCGGTCGTCGTTGCCGGCGAGGAGCTCGAGGTGCTCGACGCTCTTGACGCCGCGCAGGCCGGCGGCCTCGGCATCCTTGAGCGGCGTCGGGCCGGCCTTCTGCTCCGCGTCCGGCGGCTGACCGTAGACCTCGCTGTCGAGGACGCGACTGGTGAGGCTGACCGCATTCGTTGTGCCGAGCGTGCTGGTCCCGGTCAGGGCCCAGACCGCGATCCGGTTGTCGAGATCGCCGTTGAAATCGAGAGCCGACAGGAAGTAGGCCGTGCCGCCGTGGCCGGTGTCGTACGTCCCGCCCTCCGGCGTGGTCGCCGGCTGGATGGTGTAGGCAATGCTCTCGGCGAGCGGGATGCCGTCGATATGGACGCCGGTCAGGGTTCCGCCGCCACCTGCGGCAAGCTGCGCCTTGTCGAACGCGTACAGCTGGGCGCCGTCGAACCGGCCCCCGAACGGAACGAGCGAGTACTCGTTCGTCGAGATGTAGAAGCCGAAGTGATCCGCGCCGATGAGCGGCTGATCCGCGACGCATGGGCAGATCGCGTGGTTCGGGAGCGACCCATCGCCGTTGGTCGTGTCGAGGTCGTAGACGTTCCACGCCCCGCGCGGATCGCCGCTCGTGCTGACCGCCAGCATGACGTGGCTGTGGTCGGTCGGGAAGGCGCCGCTCGCCTGGAGCCGCATGCGGAACGCGCTCACGAAGAAGCGGTCGGTGTCGGCGTCGTAGTAGCACTTCACGTCGCCGATGTCGTCGCCGTACACGGGATGGTTCGGATCCGTCCGGACCACCTGGGGCACGGCCCCGTATAGCTGGTTCAGTGCGGTCGGCGCGGTCAGCGCATGACCGGTCGTGTCGTAGACCCGGAGGGAGCTGTTGACGCCCTGGACGACGAACCCGTTGCCCACGCACAGGCCCATGTCCGGCGGTTCGGTCGAGAAGTTCGTGTTGGCGTAGATGCCGGTCCCGGCGTTGCGCTGGTCGAAGTGGGTCTGGCCGTCGAACCCGGCGGCTCCGCCGGACCCGGTCACGGCCAGGCCGGCCGGCGCAGGGACGTGGTCGGCCGGGACGCGTCGCGCGGACTGCGAGCCTGCGACCGTTGCGTCGAGCTCCTCGTCGGGCTCACGCGGACCCGTCTCCGGATCCGCGACATCGACGTCGTCACCCGTGGTCTTCGCGAGGTGGGTCTGGGCGACGCGCGCGATCCGGACGGTCGACCGGTGGCCGACCGAGGAGGGTGTGGCGGCCGACGCGGGCGGCGCTCCCATCGCGAGGGCCAGGATCGTCACGACGGCGAGCGTCGCGGCGCGCCGTTGAGAGCCGCCGTGCGGTCGACGCGGCGGAGCGGCGGGGGAAAGGCCGGTCATGGCCGGTCTCCTTCGATGCAGCTGCCCGGCTCGCACCACTCCAGTGGGCGGGGCCGCATCTCCCCGTCCCGGCACTCCTCCACCGGGCCCGAGCGGTATAGCACAGGTCGGCCCGCGGCGGTGCCGGGGCGCATCGGAACGGTGCATCCGGGCACCGGGAGTCAGCGATCCCGCGCGCCCGTTCGGCCCGGTGAACCCCTCAGGCGGCTCCGCTGACAGCCGTCCGGCCGACCTCCGTCCGCTCGATCCGTCCACCGCCCACGACGAGGTCGCCGGCGTACAGCACGGCCGCCTGGCCCGGGGCCGCCGCCCAGACCGGGGCGTCAGTCTCGACGATCCAGCTGCCGCCGCGGGACGGCTCGTGCGCCGTCGCCGGGCGCACGGTGGCCGGGATCGGCAGCGCGCGATGGCGGATCCGGACCTCCGCCCGGAAGGAACCGCCCGCGCCGGTCGGCGGCTCCCCCGCCACGAAGCTGACGCCGCTCAGTGGCACCGTCCGGGTCTCGAGGTCCTCGCGCCGACCGAGCTGGATCGTGTTGCTCAGCGGATCGATCCGGCTGACGTAGCGCGGCGCATCGGCGGCGATCCCGATCCCCCGGCGCTGGCCGACCGTGAACCCGGCCGACCCGCGATGCTCGCCGACCCGCTCGCCGTCGGCGTCGACGATCGGCCCGGGCTGTGGATCCCAGCCGGCGCGCTCGCGGAGGGCGTCACGATAGTCGCCGCCCGGGACGAAGCAGATCTCCTGGCTCTCGGGCTTGTCGGCGGTCGCCAGGCCCAGCGAGCGCGCGACCGTCCGGACCTCCGGCTTGGTCAGGTCGCCGAGCGGGAACCGGGCGTGCTCGAGCTGGTCCTGACGGAGGCCGTAGAGGAAGTAGGTCTGGTCCTTGTCCTCGTCCGTTGCCCGGAGCAGGCGCGCCCGTCCGTCCGGCCCGACGTCCCGTCGGGCGTAGTGCCCGGTCGCGACGGCCTCGCACTCGTACAGGTGCCGCGCCCGGCCGAGGAGCGCCCCGAACTTCACGTAGGTGTTGCAGTCGACGCATGGGCTCGGCGTCCGTCCGTCGAGATACGCGGTCAGGAACGGCTGGAGCACGCCCGCGTCGAACTCCCGCTCGAGGTTCATGACATAGAACGGGATCCCGAGCTGGGCCGCGACGTGCCGGGCGTCGTCGGCGGCATCGAGCGAGCAGCAGCTCTTCTTGAACTCCGAATAGCTGTCGGCGACGTCGTGCAACCGCATCCACACGCCGACGACGTCGTGGCCCTGTTCGTGGAGGAGCGCCGCCGCGACCGACGAGTCCACCCCGCCCGACATCGCGACGAGGATCCGGCTCACACGAGCGCTCCCTGGCCGAGCGGGTCGCCGGCGACGGCGACCTGGCCGGTTCGCATCGAGGCGACGACCCGCGGCACCGTGAGCACCGCCTCGTCGATGTCGGCGTCGGTCGTCGTCCGCCCGAGCGACAGGCGGAGCGCGCCGCGGGCCTCCTCCTCCGGGTAGCCCATCGCGGTCAGGACGTGGGACACCTCGGTCGAGCCGGTCGTGCAGGCCGATCCGACGGACGCCGCGATCCCCTCGAGGTCGAGCGACATCGTCAGGGCGTTGCCATCCGTGTCCCGCGCGATCACCGAGAGATGGTTCGGCAGCCGCTCCTTGGGATGGCCGGTCAACTCGGTCCCGTCGACCGCGAGGACAGCTTTCTGGAGCCGCTCGCGGAGCCGGCGCAGCCGCCGGCCGGTCTCGGGCCGCTCGGCACTCGCCAGGTCATAGGCCGTGGCCATGCCCACCGCCCCGGCGACGTTCTCGGTCCCGCCACGCCGGTGGCGTTCCTGGGACCCGCCCTGCTGCTGGACGACGATGTGCGTTCCGTGCCGGAGATACAGCGCGCCGACGCCCTTCGGCCCCTCGAACTTGTGGGCGCTCAGCGCAAGCAGGTCGACGCCGAGCGCCTCGACATCGAGCTCGAGATGGGCGGCGGCCTGGACGGCGTCGACCGCGAACAGGACGCCGCGGTGGGCGTGGACGCGCCGGCCGATCTCCGCGATCGGCTGGATCGTGCCGACCTCGTTGTTCGCGAGCATGATCGAGACGAGGATGGTCTTGTCGGTGATCGCCTTGTCGACATGATCGGGGTCGACGCGGCCGTAGCGATCGACCGGCAGCTCGACGATCTCGAAGCCGAACTTCTCGAGGTAGCGCAGGGTGTGACCGACCGCGTGATGCTCGACCGATGAGGTCACGATCCGGTGACCGCGGGCCTTGCCGGCCCAGGCGGCGCCCTTCAGCCCCAGGTTCAGGGCCTCGGTCCCGCCGGACGTGAACACGACCTCGCGGGCCTCGGCGCCGATCCGGGCCGCGAGCTGCTGGTGGGCGTCGTCGAGGGCGGCGCGCGCGCGTCGGCCGAAGCCGTGGGCGGAGCTCGCATTGCCGAAGTCCTCGGTGAGGAACGGGAGCATCGCGTCCAGTGCCTCGCGGCGGAGCGGGGTCGTCGCGGCGTGGTCGAGGTAGATCGCCATGGCCGCCGATTGTACGCCGGGGTCCGGCCCGGGCTGGCCGGACCAGGGCATCCGATAGGGTCGAGCTTCCGTACCGCACGCGGGCGCATTGGGCGGCTCGCCTGGACTGACACCCCACCGATAGCCTCGGCAGGCGGCCCAGCGGGCGGCGGCAAGGCGGCTCCGGTCAGGCTTCGAGTCCCCGAACCACGAGGAGACCCGATGACGAGCCTCGAATCCACGCCCACGCCGGGCACGATGTCTCTGCCGGTGGAGCCCGCCGACGAGGCGATGGACGGCGACTGGATCACCTCGCCCGTCGACGACGCCACCTACAACCTGTTGATGGCGCTGACGTCGAAGCTCGAGGCGATCGATGTCTACCAGGCCTATGCCGAGGACGGCCAGGCCGATCTGTGGCGCGACCTGGCCACCGACGAGCGACAGCACGCCGAGCGCCTCTTCGCCGAGCTCAAGCAGCGACTGGCGGGCCGGTAGCGCGGCGACCCGGCACGTCCCGGCGCGGTCACCCTTGCGCACCGGACGACAATTGGGCTGAAGCCGGGAGTCGCCATGGATCCAGCCCGTCTGACGTTGACCTTCGCCATCCTCGTGCTCGGGATCGGGCTCGGCCGGTTCGTGTTGTCGCTGGGCCGGGCGGGCGACGTGATGGCCGCGCTGTTCGTGCCGCCCGATCGAACGCTCGGCTGGCCGCACGGCGTCCAGGAGAGCGACGAGCCGTGGGGCTGGCATGAGCCGCCGGCTGCCGCGCCGGATCTCCCGGACCACGACGGCGACGGTGGCGGCGACTGGGACGCGTCGGAGCTTCGGGAGTTGAGCGGGCCGACGCCGGGGATCCTCGTGGTCCCGGTCGATCGCGTCGCGCCCGTTCACGTCGGTGTCCGCCCGCACTGAGCCGCCGCTCGAGCCGGCGTGAGCCGCCCGGGCTTGGCCGAGCCGGCGAGGCCCGGGCCAGGGATCAGGCGGTCGGGGCCGCCTCGCGCTCGGACGCCCGACGGAGATCCTCCTCGCGCCCGCGAGCCCGCCGTCGATCGTGCTCGGACAGGGAGCGCTTCCGGAGCCGGATCGAGAGCGGGGTGACCTCGACCAGCTCGTCGCCCGCGATGAACTCGATCGCCGACTCGAGGGTGATCGGCCGCGCCGGCGTCAGGCGGAGCGACTCGTCGTGGGAGTGGGTCCGGATGTTCGTCAGCTGCTTGGTCTTCGTGGCGTTGACGTTCATGTCGCCCGAGCGCGAGCACTCGCCGATGATCATCCCCTCGTAGACCTCGACCCCGGCGCCGATGAACAGCTCCGAGCGCTGCTC
>DATNBW010000149.1:0-20334 GCA_035607275.1 Verrucomicrobiia bacterium
AGTCGAACTCGGTCACGACGCCGAAGTTGCCGCCGCCACCGCGAAGGCCCCAGAAGAGGTCCGGGTTCTCGTCGGCCGATGCGCGGACCGTCTCGCCGTCGGCGGTGACCAGCGTGTAGGTCTCGACGTTGTCGCATGCGAGGCCGAACTGCCGGCCGAGCCAGCCCATCCCGCCTCCGAGCGTCAGCCCGCCGACGCCCGTGTGCGAGACGTTGCCGGCCGTCGTCGCGAGGCCGTGCTGGTCGGTCGCGGCATCGAGCGAGCGGAGGAGGGCTCCGCCCTGGACGGTCGCCCGTCGCTTGCCGGGATCGACGCGGACGGCGCCCATCGGCGACAGGTCGATCATCAACCCGCCCTCGGGCACGGCCAGGCCGAGCACGCCGTGGCCGCCGCAGCGCACGCCGATCTCGAGGCCGGCCTCGCGGCCGTGACGGATCGCGGCGGCCACATCGGCAGCGCTGCCACAGCGGGCGATCAGCGCGGGTCGTCGATCGACCATCGCGTTCCAGAGCTCGCGATGCCGGTCGTAGGCGTGGTGGCCCGGTGCGACGAGCTCGCCTTCGAAGCCGCGGATCGCTGTCGTGTTCGTCATCGGGAGCCTCCGGGCGGTCGTGTCGAGCCGACGATACGGGTCGGCCGTCTCCGCGTCGTGTCGGCGCCGACTCGTTCCGTCGTGCGCGGCAGCGTCGCCGTGCGGGGCCGCCGCTGGCCTGCGATGCCCGCCGCGCCGCCGCCGCCGGCGCCGGCCCGCGCCCCGGCCGCCGCCGGAGCTACGGGCCCAGGCTGGCCGGGACCGGCGGCTGCGTTGCGTTCGGCGTCTCGAATGCGATCGAGTCGATGACGGCCTGCAGCTCGGCGAGGTCGGCGGGTGTCGCGTCAGGCGACCAGAGGGCGTCGATCACGACGCTTCCGCGGCCGACGGTCAGGATCCACATCCGGTGATTCTCCCGCACGCCACCGAACTCGAATCCCTTCCACGGGCTCCCGAGCCCGCCGCAGCCCGCGCCGCACACCTCGGCCCCGAGCTTCAGCAGGCGGAACTCACCGGGGGCGCAACCGACCGCCGGGCCGATGCTGAATGCCAGGTACTTGCCGGATCGGTCGCCGAACGTGATGGCGGTCGGGCCTGCGGAGACCTTCACCAGCTTGGCGAGCCCGCTCGAGATCCCGTCGACCGACCGGCTGATCGGCGTCGTGGCCAGCCTCTGGCTGCACGTGTCCGTGACGAGGTTGTCGACGAGGTAGAACTCGACCGCCATCCGGTTGCCCTTGACGATCCCGATGTCGCGGCTCTGCCAGCCCTCGGACACGGAGAACGTCCAGACGAGATCGGGTCCCCACGCGAGCCCCGTCCGGTAGGTTCCGGGGTCGAGCACGCGCGGCCACGAGTAGGCGAGGGGCCCGCCATCCGGGCTCGGGCTCGGGGCCAGGTCCGGGCCGGTCGCGCTCGGCGACGGGCTCGAGGAGCTGCTCGAGCCCGCGACCCGGGACGCGCTCGGTGTGGCCGATGACTGACCGCCGGGCACGACGACGCCCGGCCGGAGAAGGCTCGTCCCGAAGACGGTCGCGACCACGACCGCCGCCGCTGCGACCGCGAGTCGCCCGGCGCCGGACAGGCGAGCCGCCGACCACGGGCCGATGACGACCCGCTGACGGGTCCGGTCGATGCGGGTCCGGACCGCGTCGTAGGTTCGATCGGGCAGCTGCGTCTGGCCTTCCGCGAGGAACGCCCGGATCAGGCCGTCGGGATCGCGCGCTGCGCTCATGCCATGCGCTCCTGCGAGACGGAGGGCGTCCGAGCGTCGGCCTCGAGGCTGGCGCGAAGCGCGGTCGTCGCGTGGTGAAGGCGGGACTTGACGGTGCCGATCGGGATGCCGAGCCGGT
This sequence comes from Verrucomicrobiia bacterium, assembly GCA_035607275.1. Classification (GTDB taxonomy): domain Bacteria; phylum Chloroflexota; class Limnocylindria; order Limnocylindrales; family CSP1-4; genus CF-46. The sequence goes on from DATNBW010000149.1 coordinate 1,885, forward strand.
CGGCCACCTCGGTGAGCTGCAGCCCGACGTAGTGATGGAAGACGAGCACGGTCCGTTGCTCGAGGGTCAGCCTCCGGAAGGCGCGCTCGAGCTGGTCGCGATCGTTGACGGTCAGGAAGTCGCCGGGTTCCTCTCGCTCGGGCGACGGCAGGAGGCGGATGTCGGCCGACCAGCGACGCTGGCGGCGGGACGCCGCGTAGCACTCGTTGGTGAGGATCCGATGGAGCCACGGCTCGAAGCGATCCGGGTCGCGCAGCGTTCGGAGCTCGCGCCACGACACGATGAGCGCGGCCTGGACGGCGTCCTCTGCCAGGTCGGCGTCGCGCAGGATCCGGCAGGCGATCGCCATGCATCGATCGCCGACCGCGCGGGCCAGGGCGTCGAAGGCCTCGCCATCGCCCTGTTTCGCGCGGTCCACGAGCGCTCGAAGCACCCGTCGCTCCTTTCCCGGTGATCGTCCTGTCGGACGCGATCACACTGGAGAGGGTCCTGCCCGTGATCCGGGTTCAATCTTGGGTCGGGTCATCGGCCGCGCCGGCCGCGCAACGCTCAGCCGCTCTTCCGGTCGAGCTCCTGGAGCAGGTCGTGGGCGGCGAGCTCGATCGCCTTGTGGCGCCACTCGGAGGCCCGGTAGACGCACGCGATCAGGCCGGTCCGGTGGATCCGCCGGAAGTCGCCGAACACGAACGCGTAGCGGGCTTTCGTCTCATCGTTGGCGCCGTCGGTCAGCCCGAGATGCCAGGCCGCGTACTCATCCCAGGTGTGGGACTTCAGGTAGGCGTTCTCGTCGTCTGCCGTCGGCGCAACCTCGCCCCAGTCGCTGTCGAGGACGTACTGGCGCGCGGCGATGAGCTTGCGGGCCCGGGTGACGGCCCGCTCGTTGAGCGTGTAGGAAGCCATCGTCGGCGATTCCTCCGGGTCCGGGCGGGCGACGCCGCTGCCGCACGTTCAGGGTTCGTCCGAAATCGTACGCCGTCCAAAGCCACACTCCTGTTCCGGCGGATCCTCCGAATTCGGACGCCGAAGTCGGCCGATCGTGGGCGGGCCAGCGACGCCGAAATCGGACGCCGATATCGGACGCCGAAATCGGACGCCGAAGTCGGACGAGTCGCCCCGAAACGGAACTGATTGTCGACGGCGGTCGATTTCGGACGACCTGGGCACCGGGCGAGCGACCACGGGACCCGACCGCCGACGACGCGACACCTGTCAGGCCGCAAATCGGCGGATGAACCCGGCCTGCGATCATGGACCGATGCGGAACGACCCGACGACGTGCTGAGCGCGCCGCCCCTCGAGGACCACCTCCGGACGATGCTCGGGCCGGAGGTTCGCTTCCGCGAAGGCCAGCGCGAGGCGATCGAGGCGGTCGTCGGTGACGGCGCCCGGGCGCTCGTCGTCCAGCGGACCGGCTGGGGCAAGAGTCTCGTCTACTGGATCGCGACCCGCGTGCGCCGCGACCAGGGCCGCGGCCCGACCCTGATCGTCAGCCCGCTCCTGAGCCTGATGCGCAACCAGATCGCCATGGCCGCCCGGCTGGGGCTCGAGGCGGTCACGATCAACTCGGGCAACACAGGCGAGTGGCGCCAGATCGAGGCGCGGCTCGCCAACGACGAGGTCGATGTCCTCCTGATCTCGCCCGAGCGGCTCGCCAACGAGGGCTTCACGAGCCGCGTGCTGCCGGCGATCGAGCGAACGATCGGCCTGCTCGTCATCGACGAGGCCCACTGCATCTCCGATTGGGGGCATGACTTCCGACCCGACTACCAGCGCATCTCGCGCCTCCTGCCGCTGCTCGGCCCCACGGTTCCCGTCCTGGCCACGACCGCCACGGCGAACGACCGGGTGGTCGACGACGTCGCGGCCCAGCTCGGCGAGCACGTGGCCGTGATTCGCGGCCCGCTTGCCCGCGACACGCTCCGGCTCGACGCAATCCCCCTCGCCGACCAGGCGGAGCGGCTCGCCTGGCTCGCCGAGAATCTGCCGCGCCTGCCGGGCAGCGGGATCGTCTACTGCCTGACGGTCGCCGACACGGAGCGCGTCGCACGCTGGCTCCAGAGCCAGGGCATCGATGCCCGCGCCTACAACGGCCCGATGGCCCAACCGGACCGCGAGGCGCTGGAGGACGCGCTGATCGCGAACGAGATGAAGGCGCTCGTCGCGACGGTCGCGCTCGGGATGGGCTTCGACAAGCCCGACCTCGGATTTGTCGTCCACTACCAGCGGCCGGGCTCGGCGATCGCCTATTACCAGCAGGTCGGCCGGGCCGGGCGGGCGGTCGAGCGGGCCTACGGGATCCTCCTGTCGGGCCGGGAGGACGACGAGATCGCCGACTTCTTCCTCCGGACCGCATTCCCGCCGGCCGATCGGATGCGCGAGCTGCTGGCGGCGCTCGACGGCGTCGAGTCGGCGTCGATCGGGCGCTTCCAGCGGGCGGTCAACCTCACCCGCGGCCAGCTCGACCAGGCCCTCAAGCAGCTCGAGCTCGACGGGGCGCTGACGAAGACGGCCGGCCGCTGGTCGCGGACCGGCCGGCCCTGGCAGCCGGACGAGGAGCGGATTGCCCGGGTGACCGCCACCCGCCGCGCGGAGCTCGAGCAGATGCAGGCCTACGTCACGACCGGCGACTGCCGGATGGCGTTCCTCACCGGCCTGCTCGACGACCCCGCGACCGCGCCGTGCGGCCGCTGCGCGAACGATGTCGGGAAAGGCATGGCCCACGCCGTCGACCCGGTCCGGGTCCGGGCCGCGATCGAGTTCCTCCGGCGCAGCCTCCGCCCGATCGAGCCGCGCAAGCGCTGGGTCGAGGGCGCGGCCGGCGTCGGCGACGGTCCCGGTTCGACGGTCATCGCCGATCCGAACGAGCCGGGCATCGCCCTGTGCGTGGCCGGCGACGCCGGGTGGGGCCGCGAGATCGTCAGGGCACGGGGCGGGGTCGGGCGACTTCCGGACGGGCTGGTCGTGGCGGCGACCCGCGCGATCCGCGACCAATGGCGCCCGGACATCCCGCCCGAGTGGGTCACCTCGATTCCGTCGCGGACGGCCGGCGCCCTCGTCGCGGGCTTCGCGGAATCCCTGGCGTCCGAGCTCGGCCTGCCATACGTGGCCTGCCTGACGACCACCCCCGACGGCCGTCCGCAGGCGGCGATGCAGAACAGCGTGCTCCAGCTGGAGAACGCCAGGGCCAGGCTCGGCATCGACCCAGCGGTCGTTCGACCGGGCGCGGTCCTCCTCGTCGACGACCTCGTCGATTCGCGCTGGACGCTGACCGTCGCCGGCTCGCTGCTGCGCGCGCACGGCAGCGGCCCGGTCATCCCGTTCGCTCTCGCCGAGGCTCGCGCCCGCGAGGGCTGACGCTCGTCAGGCGGCTCCGTCGCTGTTGCTGTCGTCGTGCGAGCCGCGGCGCAGCCAGCTCATCGGCCGGCTGACCGGCGTCGACTGGAGGAGGCTGCCCGACGCGGGGCGGGCGCCCGACGACGTGACGGCGGCCACCTCGATCGCCTCGGGTCCGCTCGCCTCGGCGGCCGCCGCGTCCGCGCCCGTCGCGTCCGACGCGTCGTCGGCCGAGACCGCCTTCGTCTCGCCCTCGTCCTCCGACTCGGTCGAGTCGGTCGCCTCGCCGATGCCGCTCCACGCCGACCAGGCCTCGGCCAGCTTCGGGGGGCTCGCGTCCATCACTCCGACGCCCGGACCGCGTGGCGTGAGGCCGGCGGTCGAGGTCGCGGTCGCATCGCCGGCGCCCGTCGCGGCCGGGTCCGCGTCGGACGTCTCGACGTCCGCCGCCTGCGGTGGGTCGAACGCCGGCGCCGCGTCGGATGCTGTTGGCGCTTCGGTCGCGATCGACTCCAGGGTCGGGAAGACCGGCCTCCGGCTCGCGTGCTGGGCGATCGCGACCGGGTCGGCCTCGGTATCGAGGGTCGTGAAGAAGGCGTCCATCTCGGACCGGTGGGCCGTGATCGCGGCCTCGACCCGCTCGATCTCGCGATCGATCCGCGAGCCGTGCTCCGTCAGGCTCGTCTCGAGGTCGGCGCGAAGCGCCGCGGCGCGCGTCTCGCGTTCCCTCTCGATCCGCTGGCGCTCCCCTTCGGCCCACGCGTCGATGGCCTGGAGGTCGCCATCGGCCAGCTTGCGCATGCGCTCGACCTCGGCCGCCCGGCGCGCGTCGATCCCGGCGAGGTGCTGCTCACGGCGGCGATCGATCTCGGCGGCTGCCCGAGTCCGCTCCTCGGACGCGGTCGCCTGCATCGCCCGGGCGAGCTCGGCGAGGAACGCGGCGCCGTCGTCGACCGGTTGGGCCGACGCTTCAACGACGTCATCGGTCACGGCCGCGACGCCATCGGTCGCGTCGGAAGCTGCGTCAGTCGTGTCCGTGGCGGCGGTGGTGTCGTCCACGCCCGTTTCGGCGTCGTCCGAACCGATCGAAGTCGTGATCTCGGTCATGGCGCGGAGACCTCGTTACCGCCCGCCAGCCCGTGACGTTCCCGGGACGCCGCTGACCCGACGGGTGGCCGATGGTACTGCGGCACTCCCTCCGCGGCAACGGCCCGCGACCGGACGCGAGGCGGTCTCGCCGGCGGGCGGTGGGCTCAGTCGAACCGATGGCCTCAGGCCGTCACGCAAGCCGACGGGCCGCGACGTAGGCTGGCGGCCTCAGCTGTCGGTGGATGCCCGCGTCGGAGGACGACCCGAATGACGAACCCGATCAACGACGCCATGCTCGCGTCGGTCACGCCCTTCCTCGGCTTCTTCAACGGTCCGATGGGTGCGGCCCTCCAGCGACCCGACATCGCGAACTTCGCATTCGGCAACCCGAACGAGATGCCGCTCCCGGGCTACATCTCCGCGCTCCACGCGGCGCTCGAGCCGCAGTCGCCCGACTGGTTCGCGTACAAGATGTCCGAGCCGAAGTCCCAGGCGGCGGTCGCCCGGAGCCTGACCGCGCGGACCGGCCTCGACTGGGATCCGGCCGACGTCGCGATGACGAACGGGGGCTTTGCCGCGCTCGCCGTGGCGTTGCGCGCCGTCGCGGAGCCGGGCGACGAGGTCGTGTTCCTCTCGCCGCCGTGGTTCTTCTACGAGATCCTGATCCTCGCCGCCGGCGCGACCCCGGTCCGGGTGTCGCTGGCGCCGCCGTCGTTCGATCTCGATCTCGCCGCCATCGACGCCGCGATCACGCCGCTCACGCGGGCGGTCCTCCTGAACACGCCGCACAACCCGAGCGGCCGCGTCTACCCGCTCGCCGATCTCGAGGCCCTGGCAGGGACGCTGCGTGCGGCATCGGCCCGCATCGGCCGGCCGATCCATCTGATCGCCGATGAGCCGTACAACCGGATCGTCTTCGACGGCCGCACGTTCCACAGCCCGGCCGAGGTCTACGCCGACACGATCATCACGTACTCGTACGGGAAGACGCTGCTCGCGCCCGGAATGCGGATCGGGTACCTGACCGTGCCGCCGACGATGGCTGGCCGGGAGGACCTCCGCAACGCCGTGCTCCTCGCCCAGATCGCGACCGGCTACTCGTTCCCGAACGCCCTGCTCCAGCACGCGATCGAGGATCTCGAGCGGCTGTCGATCGACATCGGGGCGCTCGAGCGGCGGCGTGATCGGATGGTCGGTGCGCTCGGCGCCATGGGCTACGAGCCGACGACGCCGGAGGGCACCTTCTACATCATGGCCAAGGCGCCGATCGACGACGACATGGCGTTCGGTCGGATCCTCGCCGAGGAGGGGGTCGTCATCCTGCCGGGCCGGGTCGTCGAGGTCCCGGGCTGGTTCCGGGTCTCGCTGACCGCCAACGACGCGATGGTCGAGGCCAGCCTGCCGCGCTTCGAGCGGGCACGGGCACGGGCGATCGCCGGCGAGGGCGCGGCGTTGGCCGCCGGCCGCTGATCCGCCCACGCCGGGTACGGCAGCTGTCGATTCGCCGGTCACCGGATCGTCGTTCCGATGACGGAGGCGAGACGGACGAACCAGCCTCGCCGGGAGCGAGGAGGGCGCTGCGATGCAGACCCAGGTTGGAATTCGGCCCGCGAACGATCTTCGGCGATGCGCAACGGACGGGCGCCGGCGCTCGGTCGGTCTGACCGCGGCCCGCGTCGCCGCGATCGGCATCCTGCTCGCGATCGGGCCGGCCGCGGGGCCCGTCGTGGCTCGCGGCGCACCCGACGCCGTGTCGATCTTCGCAAGCGCGCCTGAGCCCGGCCATCCGTTCGGGGTCGCCGTCGGCGACGGGCAGGTCTTCGTTTCGACGAGCGCCGGCGACTTCTTCGCCGATCCGGCCAACGGCGGCCACCGGAACTCCGACGACGAGCGGGTCTTCACCTACGACGAGGACGGGAGCCTCGTCGGGACGACGGTCATCGACACGGCCGACAACTCGGACATGGGCCTGTTCGGGCTCGCCCTCGACGGCAATCCCGGACCTCGTCACCAGCTCTACGTGGCCGACATGAACGGGCGGATCCTGACGGTCGGTCTCGGCGCCCACGCGGGCCCGCCGACGGTCTTCTCGCAGGTCCCCGCCGACAGCGGGCTGGCCGGCGACTGGATGCTCTCGATGTGGAACGACCTGACGTTCGACACGGCCGGCAACCTGTACGTCCCCGACGACAAGCCCCGGATCTGGCGGGTCTCGCCGGACGGCACGGCTCGCATCTGGTTCACCGATCCCCGCCTGACCGGCCTGTTCGGCTTCGCGGGCGGGCCGCTCGGCGGCCGGATCGACCCGAGCGGCCAGTGGCTCTACATCTCGATCACCCTGGCGGCGGAGTTCGCGCCCTCGCCGGACGCGACGATCTACCGGATCCGGCTCGTCGACCACCCGACCGCCGCCGATCTGCAGCTCGTCCATCGGTTCGTGGCGTCGCCCGACCCGACGGTCGCCCCGCCCCAGGCCACCGGCCTCGCGTTCGCCAGGTCCGGCAACCTGTACGTCAGCCTGCTCGGACCGAACGAGGTCGCGGTCCTCGATCCGGCCGGCAACGAGGTCCGGCGGATCTCCGATCCGCGGTTCCACTCGCCATGGGGCCTCGCGTTCATGGGCAATTCGCTGCTCGTCACGAACGGCGATCTCGAGCCGGCGACCAACCCGGACGCCTGGAAGATCTTCCGGGTGGCGGTCGGCGAGACAGGGCTGCCGCTGAATCGGCCGCGGGTGCCGGGGAACTGAGGCGCACGGGGCTCGTTGACCCGGGTCGGCGATGCCGGCCCGGGTCTTGCCAGTCCCCCGCGCCGCGCGTGGGTGTTCCGAAAGCGAACGCTGTCGAACACCGCTCCCGTCTCTCGGCCGGATCGGCCGATCTCGGACTCCGAAGTCGGCGCAGCGCCCGGCAAGACGGAAGTGAACGGCGACGGCGTTCGATCTCGGATGACCGGCGGACCGGGTCGGGCGCGCCGTGGGCGACGCCACTCACCGGGGCGGCCAGCTAGCGCTCCCACTCCGCTCGGGCAGCGAGGGCGTCGAGCCGGGCGCGTTGCTCGAGCGTGAGGCGCGGCCAGGCAAAGCCGGCAAGCATCAAGGCGGTCTCCCCGGCCTTGCCGCGCTCGGCTGCCCGTTCGACCAGGTCGTCGATCCAGGTGGGGTCGGCGTAGCGCTGGACGGCCCCTCCGAGCCAGCCTGAGACCCGCCACGCGAACGGCCCCGCCGCGACGTCCTCGATGGCGAGGACGGCGAACGGCCGCTCGTCGGGCGTCAGGCGCTCCTCGAGGGCCTCCAGCACCCACAGCGCCCGCAATCGGCGATCAGGATCGCCCGCTCGAAGACGATCGACGAGCGCCTGCCGAAAGGACGGGTCGGCAACACGCGGGGCGAGGCGGCAGTAGCGCCGGAACTCGCGCCGAAAGGGCCCATCCACGCGATCGAGGATCACGGCACGGAGGCGGGCGGAGTGGGCCGGCGACAGCTCGACCCTCTTGAGCCGCCCGAGGATCTGTTCCTTCGTGTAGCCGGTCCCGAATGCCCACGGGTCCTGCTCCAGGAAGGTGATCGCCGTCTCGATCGCCCCGCGGTCGCCGGTCGGCAGCCGCTCGATGTCGTCCCGCAGCGCCGGCGGGTACAGGAGCCGGAGGGCCGCGTCGAGCTCGACGAGCGAAGCGTGCCAGAGCTCGACGCCCTCGGCGGTGTCCCGATGCCCGGCCGTCTCGTGGACGCGGGCGTTCGCCTCGCGGACGAGCTCCGCAGCGCGATGGACCCCGCTGGACATGGCAGGCTTCGACTGCTTCACGCGCCGAGCGTACGCCCCACCGCGGCGCCCCTGGCGGCGCCCGGGCGGCGTCCCGGACTGGCCCCGATGTCCGACAAGCATTGTTTTCGAGGGCAGAGTGCGGAGGGCGCGAAACACGGGCCCGATCGATGTCGGACCGGCATCGATCCGGCTGTTTGGGCGATGGCAACCGCCGCGGCGATGCTGAACGGACATCGACCGGCGCCGGGCGGCTCGCGGAGCGGCCCGTCAGTGTGAAAACAATGTCCGAGAAGCATCGGCAGCTTGGGTCAGGTCCCGGATGCACGGAGAGCCCGGGCCGGCATGACCGCCGACCCGGGCTCCCGCGCAGGAGAGCGTTACGCCGCTGCCGCGCCCTCCGCGAAGGCGTCGAACGCCTCGGTCTCGCCGGCGACGACCCGGGTCCGGCCGCCGAGCCCGAGCGCCGCAATGGCACCGAACGCGACGACGACGGCCCCGAGCTGCATCGCCGGGACCAGCCCGTCGACGTAGCTCTGGCCGGTCGCGTACGAGCCGTTGGCCGCGAAGATCGAGGCGAGGACGGCGACCCCGAACACGCCACCGAGCTCGCGGATCGCGTTGTTCGCGCCGGACGCCTTGCCCTCCTCCTCGGGCCGGACGGCCGACAGGACGACGTTGGCGATCGGCGCGAAGAACAGGCCCATTCCGATGCCCGCGAGGATGAACGACGGCACGATCGTGAGGTAGTCGACCGTCGGCGTGATCACGAGCGACATCCAGCCGAGGGCGATCGCCTGGAGGCTCATCCCGAGAACGAGCAACGGGCGCGTCCCGGTCCGTGCCGAGAGCAACCCCGCGATCGGGGCCACGAAGACCGGCATGATCGTCCAGGGCAGGGTCCGGAGACCGGCCTGGAGCGGGCTGTAGTGCTGGACGACCTGGAAGAACTGGGCGAGCAGGAAGATCGAGCCGAACATCCCGAACGTCATCAGCATCGACACGACGTTGGCGGCGCTGAACGTCCGCGAGCGGAAGAGACGGAGGGGGAGCATCGGCTCGGCGCTCCGTGCCTCCCAGGCGACGAACCCCGCAAGGAGCACGATCCCGACGGCGAACGACCCGAGGATCTCGGCGCTGGTCCAGCCCTGCTCGTTGGCCCGGACGAGGCCCCACACGACCGCGAACAGGCCAGCGCTGACGAGCCCGAGGCCGGGCAGGTCGAGGCGGGTCGACGGACCGCGCGTCTCGGTCAGGCGCGCATACGCCATCGGGATCGCGACGAGCCCGATCGGGACGTTGAGCCAGAAGATCGCCTGCCAGGCGAGGCCCTCGGAGATGGCGCCGCCGACGAGCGGGCCGATCGCGATCGCCAGTCCGGCGATGCCACCCCACGCGCCGAGGGCGACGGCTCGTCGCTCGCGCGGGACCGCCGCCGACAGGATCGTCAGGCTCAGGGGGGTGAGGATCGCCCCGCCGAGGCCCTGGATCGCCCGGGCCACGATGAGGACCGACACGTTGGATGACAGCGCGGCGATGGCCGAGCCGCCGGTGAAGATCGCGAGACCGATGATGAACAACCGCTTGCGACCGAACCGGTCACCGAGCGCGGCGCCGGTCAGGAGCAGGACGGCGAAGGTGAGCGTGTAGGCGTTGACGATCCATTCAAGCTCGGCCAGGTTGGCGCTGAAGCTCGCCCGGATCACCGGCAGGGCGGTGGTGACGACGAGGTTGTCGAGGGCGGCCATGAACAGGGCGATCGAGCTGATCGCGAAGGTCCAGAGGACGCGGTGGTTGGGGGCGGGGCGCGGATCGGCCACGGGATGCTCCTTGCTAGTTAGCAGTTGCTAAGTACGCGAACGAAAAAAGGGGGTGGGCTGGATTGACACGGATCGGTCAGGTGCCGCCCTCCATCTGCGCGAGCATCCAGCTCTTCGGGTCGCCGGCGAACTCGACGGCGGCCGCGATGTTGAGCAGCATGCCCTCGGCGAAGAAGCGGTGAATGTCCTGAAGGTCGGCTCCGGACAGCGCCCGCACGCGGCGGTGGAGCCGTCCGAACTCCTCGCGAACCACGGCCTGGACGTCCGGATCGGCGCACGCGGCGTAGGCCTGGAGCTGGACGAGGAGCGCATTCCGGTCGGCAAGCTGGGCGTAATACGAGAGGGCCATGGCGCCGAGGACGGAATCGCAGGCAGGGTCGGCGCCGGGGACGAAATCGCGGGCCGCCTGCTCGAAGGCGAGTCGCGTCCGCTCGAAGCAGCGCCGGACGACGGCGAGGAACAGCTCCTTCTTCGTCCCGAAGAGCTGGAACACGTACGGCTGGGAGACTCCGGCGCGACGGGCGATTGCATCCGTCGAGGCACCGACGAGGCCGCCGGTGGCGAACTCCTCGATGCCGGCGGCGACGATGGCGTCGCGTCGCTCGTCGGCGGTCATCCGGGTGGGTCGGGCGGTGACGGTCATGGGGCTAACTTAGTAGTCACTAAGCTTCTTGTCAAGCCCCTATCCGGCGCGACCGGGCTCGTACGTCACCTGGCCCGGGCCGAGCGGCCGGATGACGATGGTCGTTGGGTGCCGGCGCGGCGATCATGCACGTGGGTCACGGGACGCATCGATGCGTGTGCCACCCACTCACCCGGAGTCCAGATGACCGCCTCGAGCTTCCAGCAGGATCAGCCCCGATCGAGCGCCGGGCCGGCCGCCGCGATCGTGATCGGGATCGTCGCCACCATCGCCGTCTTCGGCCTGTTCATCGCCGGGGTGACGTTCCTCGGCCTGGCGATCGCCTTCCCGATTGCGGGTTCGGTCGCCGCCGAGTACCACGTCTACGTGCGCCCCTCCGACCTCGCCCTCGCCGAGCGGCTCGCCGACTTCTGGTGGGTGTTCGGGGCCCTTGCGGTCGCGAGCGTCGGCGCCGCGGTCGTCGTGGCCGTCAAGGCGATCGAGCGGCTCTCGCCGGCGCCGCGCGACTGACCCTCACTCCCGCCCGTCAGGAACCCGCGAGGTCGGGCCGGTTCGTCCGGCCCGACCTCGTTGATTCGGGTCCGTCCCGCCCAACCTCCCCGGCCCGAGCTCGTCCGGCCCGCGCTGCATCATGGGCCGATGCAGATCGGCTCTTCCGTCCAGCGGCTTGCGGACCGCGTGCCCGAGCTCGACCGGCGGACCGCGACGATCCTGTCGCTCCTCGTCTTCCTCGTCCCGATCGGGTTCGTCCTGGCCGTCCCGCATCCGCTCGAGCAGCCGCTCGGCGTCGACTACGACCTGTACGGCACCGTGACTGCGCGATGGCTCCACGGCGGGCCGTTCTTCGAGCCCTACCAGGTCGCCGGCCCGTACGAGATCCGGGCCGGTGACGTCCTCTACCCGCCGGTCGCGCTGTGGCTGTTCGTGCCGTTCGCTGCGGTCTCGGGCGGGGCAGCGATCGCTGCCGCAATCGCCTGGTGGACGATCCCGCTGGCCATCACGGCGGCGACCCTCCGGCGGCTCCGGCCGCGACCCGTCGCCTGGCCGCTGATCGCCCTGTGCGTGGCCAATCCGACGACGCTCCTGAAGATCTGGACGGGCAACCCCGTGATCTGGTCGATGGCGGCGATGGCCCTCGCGGTCGTCGGCAGCAGCCGGCTCGCGGCGCCGTTCGTGCTCGTCAAGCCATCGCTCGCACCGTTCGCGCTGTTCGGCGTGCACCGCCGGTCGTGGTGGCTCGGGCTTGGGTTGCTGGTCCTGCTCAGCCTGCCCTTCGGTGCGCTCTGGGCGGACTGGGTCGCGTCCGTGCTGAACTCGCGCGGCGGCGGGGCCCTCTACTCGGCCCTCGAGATCCCGATGCTGGTCCTGCCCCTCGTCGCCTGGCTCGCGCGGACGCGCGGCGGGTAGGGGCGCTCATCGGAAGGTCCTCGATCGGATGGCGCCTCAATCGGCGAGCAGGTCGCGATCCTCCGGGTGGCGCTCGAGGAACCCGGCGATGAACTCGCACTCGGCCACGAGCCGGAGGCCCCGGCGCCGGACGTCGTCGAGCGCCGCCCGGGCGAGACCGCGCCCGACGCCCATGCCCTCGGCCCCGGGCAGGACCTCGGTGTGGACGAAGACGATCGGCCCCGCCTCGTCGGGCAGCTCGTATTCGGCGATGCCCACGATCCGGTCGCCGAGCCAGGCTTCGTAGCGCGACTCGTCGGCGTTGTCCTCGACGACCAGGTCGACCGAGACAGGTGGGGCCGCGGGTTCCGTCATCGCGGCATCGTAGGCCGGTGGGTCAATCCACGCCTTGCGGTCCGGTCGCCCGGCCGGTTGCCAGGCGCCCGCCGAGGCGATTTGCCCGCGTGCCCGCCAGGGCGATTGCCGGTCGCTCGCCGATCGGCTTACCGTACGGATGCGACGCCCGTCGGCGCCGGCCGGCGCTCTGGTCGTCCATTCGATCTGCGAGGGAGAGCGCGATGGCGAGCGGCAGCGGCACGAAGGACGACCCGTGGGTCCTGAAGACGGCCCCCGGCACCTCCGAGTACACGATGTACCGCGACGACGCCGCCGATCCGCCGCAGATCGTGTGCATGGTCGGCTCGACGAAGCTCACCTACGACGCACGGGCGATCGACGAGCTGCACGCGATGCTCGCGGCCCACGGCGACTGGATGGCGCTGGGCGGGACCGACGAGCAGAAGCCGGCCCCGGAGGGGTCCGTCGAGGCATGGGGTCGCTCCGAGTCGAACCCGCGCGGCGGCTGGTACGGATTGAGGAAGGGCTACCGCGGACGCTTCGGGGTGTACATGCCGCCGCTCCTCGAGGCGCTTGGGCTGGTCGAGCTGACCCACGAGGCGAAGAACAACCAGGTCCGAGCCCGCTGAGGGCGCGGCGGCGTTCCGCAGTCGTCCGAAATCGAACGCTCTCGAACACCACGTCCATTTCCGCGCCGATCCGACGAAATCGGAGTCCGAGATCGGACGACCGGGGCCCGCGGCGGATGTGGATCTCGACACCGTTCGATTTCGGAGGGTTCGCGGGCGGCGATCGGCGGCGAGGAGCCCGCGGTGAGTGGCCGATGACGGCCAGGTGATCGCGGTATGGCATGCTGCACCTGAACGGAACGTCGATCGCGCCTCGCGCTCGACACCCGTCCAGACCACCGAACCCGGAGGACCGCTCAGCCAGTGCCGCCACGCAAGCGCCGGACCGTCTACCCACCGCCCCGCAATGCCACCCGCCCACCACGACCGGGCGAGCCGGGAGGTCCCGGTGGGCCGCCGGTGGGGGAACCCTACGTTCGGCCGACGGTTGCGTCGATCAACCTGTCGGCGAGCACCGGGCGGGCGGGCCTGAAGATCGGCGACCGGGTCCGGATCAACGGCACGGGGCTCTACTCGGGCGAGATCGCGACCATCGAGAAGCTGACGACCGGGGCGATCCCGTCGGCGGTCGTCCGGACCGAGGCCGGCCGGACCCGCCAGGTGCGGACGATCGATCTCGAGCCGGTGACGGCTCCGTCGCCGTCGTCGACTCCACCCGCCGCGGCCGCCAACGGCCCGGACGCGAGCGAGGGCTGATCGGGGGTCGGACGTGGCCATCGCACCGCGGGCCGACGCCGACCGCCTGCTCGACGACCTGAACAGCGCCCAGCGGGAGGCCGTCCTCGCCACGAGCGGGCCGGTCGCGATCCTGGCCGGCGCGGGGACCGGCAAGACCCGGGTGATCAGCCGGCGGACCGCGTACGCGATCGCCACCGGCGTCGTTCCGGCGGACCAGGCCCTCGTGGTGACGTTCACCGACAAGGCGGCCGGCGAGATGGTCGAGCGCCTGGCCGGGCTCGGGTTGCACGGGGTGGTCGCCCGGACGTTCCATGCCCACGCGCTCTCGCAGCTCCGCTTCTTCTGGCCGTCGCGCCACGACGGCGAGCCGCTGCCCAGCCTGCTCGACAGCAAGCTTTCGATCCTGATCCGGATCGCCCGCGGACTGCCCGGGCATTACCGCTTCACGGCGGTCCGCGACCTCGCGACCGAGATCGAATGGGCGAAGGCACGCGGGGTCGACCCGGCCCGTTACGAGACGGCCATCGGGGCGCGGATGCCGCCGATCCCCGCGGACCTGATGCGGCGCGTCTTCGCCGACTACGAGCGGGCGAAGACCCGGGCGGGCCGCATCGATTTCGACGACCTCCTCGCCGAGACGATCGCCCTCCTCGAGACCGACGCCGAGGCGGCCGAGATCGTCCGGGCGCGCAAGACCTGGTTCAGCGTCGACGAGTATCAGGACACGAGCCCGCATCAGCAGCGGCTGCTCGAGCTGTGGGCGGACGGGCGGGATGACCTGTGCGTCGTCGGCGACGAGGACCAGACGATCTATACGTTCACCGGGGCGACCTCGTCATACCTGACCGGGTTCGCCGCCCGGCACCCGGCGGCCCGGGTCATCGCCCTGACCGAGAACTACCGCTCGACCCCGCAGATCCTGGGCGTCGCGAATCGGCTCCTCGCAGCGGATGGTCGCTCCAAGGCGCTGACAGCGACCCGGCCAGACGGACCCCAGCCGACGATCGAGCGCTATCCCGACGGCGCCATGGAGCTCGCGGCATTGACGCGCACGATCCGCGGCCTGCTGAACGGCGCCGGGCCTGAGAGGTTCGATCCGGCCGAGATCGCGGTCCTCGTTCGGATGAACGCCCAGCTCGCCCCGATCGAGGAGGCGCTGACCCGGGCCGGGATCGCCTACGAGGTCCGCGGCGTCCGGTTCTACGAGCGGCCGGAGGTCGTGGCCGCGCTCGCCACGATCCGGCGTCCGGCGACGGCCGTGACCGGTCGGGCGCTGGCCGTCGCGATCCGGGCCGCGTTCGTCGACGAGCTGGGGCACGAGACGGGCGACACGGCAGGCGCACCGGACGGCCCCCGCGGCGACGAAGCCCGCGAGCGAGCGGCCGCGCTCGAGACCGTCCTCGGGATCGTCGACGACGTCGTCCGGGCGGATCCCGCCGCCGATCGATCGGCCGTCGTCGCGGAGCTGGAGCGGCGCGCGGCCCACGAGCGCGACGGAGCCGCCGGCGGGGTGAACCTGCTGACCTATCACCGGGCGAAGGGCCTCGAATGGGACGCGGTCTTCCTGCCGATGCTGGAGGACGGGACGCTTCCAATCCGGCAGGCATTCGACGACGAGGGGGCGATCGCCGAGGAGCGCCGCCTGCTGTATGTCGGGGTCACCCGAGCCCGGCGCCGGCTCCACCTGTCGTGGGCGGATCGGCGCGAGACCCGCGGCCGCGAGGGCCGCCGCACGCGGAGCCGGTTCCTGGCCGGCCTCGCGCCGTCAACGTCGCGCCCGAGCGGAGCCGGCCGGGGCCTGCTGCCCACGACGACCACGGTCCGGGCTCGGCCGGCGACGGGCGAGGACCCGCTGTTCGACGCCCTCCGCGCCTGGCGAACCGAGCGCGCGCGCGACGAGAAGATGCCGGCCTATGTCGTGGCCTACGACGAGACGCTCGCCTCGATCGCGGCCGCCCGGCCGACGACCCTCGCCGCGCTCGAGCGGGTCAAGGGGATCGGACCGGCCAAGCTCGACAAGTACGGGTCGGACATCCTCGCGATCGTGGCGTCGGTTCCCGCGGCACCCCAAGCGGCCGCGGCCGAGTCGCCGAGCCCGCTCGAGCCCGGCTGACGGCGACCCCCCCCGGCGCGCGACGACGCCGGCGCCGCTTGCGCGACGCCGGCGTCCGACGATGGGGGAGCGGCTACGTGTCCAGCCCCTCCTGGATGATCCCCTTGACGCTCGAGGCGTCGACCGCGTGGTCGAACCTGAGGATCACCTTGCGATCCATGCCGACGGCGTCGGTGGGGCTCGTCGGAGCCGGCTGGATGAGCAGGAGCTGGAGGTGGCCATCGACCTCGTCGACGAACAGGGCGAGGCGGTTGTCGATCGGGAAGTCGACCCACGTGAGCTCGATGGTCCGATCGTCGAGATTGGTGGCGACGAGGCCATCGGCCGTGGGATTGTCGCCGGGCTTCCCGCTGACGGCCGACACGATCGAGCCCGTGCGATCGACGATGTCGATCGATACGCGATGGCGGTCATACGTCGTCAGGTTCAGCGTGATCGGCATGGCGTCCTGGCCGTCCTGGGTCGGCTCGGCGGACGGCTTCACCGTCGGGACGGCGGTCGGGATGGGCGTCTGAACGGCCGGCGGCGGCGTGGTCGCGGGCGTCGACGGGCTCGACGGCCCCGCGCTCGCGGGAGGCCGGGTGCCGGGATCGGCAGCGGCCCGGCCCGGGTTTGCGGCCATGACCACGACTGCGACCGTCGCGACCGCCAGGCCGGCGATGACGAGGGACAGAGGGCGGAACGCCCGGGTGGATTCGGTGAAGCGGGACACGGAGGGGTCCTGACCTTTCGCTGACTGCAGTTCGAGACTGCCGAGACCGGCGACGTGCCGGATCACCATGTACGAGGGCCCGGGCGTGCTTCCTCTTCAACGAAATCGGCGAACGCGCGAAGGAGAGAACGTTCGTCGCACCCGAGCCACGTCATCTGTCGCAGCCAGGTCCCGGAACCGGTCGCGGTGCCGATCGGTCAGTCGCCGTGGCCCTTGCCGTGATCCTTGCCGTCGCCATCGCCCTTGCCGCGCTCGGCGTCCGGGGTGGCAGTCGGCTTCGGGCTGGGGCGTGCGGTCGGCGACGGGTCGTTGGCGACCGCGGGGTTCGGGCGCACTGCACCACCGGCCGGTCCGGCGCGGTCGAGGGTGGCGGCTGCCGCCAGGGCCGCGAACGCGAGGACGAGACCGAGGCCGACGGCGATCGGGGCGGGCACGCCACGGACGCGCCGCCCGGCCGCTCGCTGCGGCGCATCCGCGCTCGCGCGATCGCGCAGCCCGACGGCGAGGGGCAGGGGTCCGTGCACGGCCGCTGCGCGCGACGGCGACGCCACGCCGACGGTACCGGAATCGGGCAACGCGATGACTGCGGTCGGTTCGTCTGCCGCGATCGGCGTCGCGATCGTGGCCTCGTTCTCGATGGACGCCGCCAGGCCCGCAGCGAACGCCGCGACGTCGACCGGTCGCGCCGCCGGGTCGACGGCCAGGCCGCTCCGCACCGCGGCGTCGACGTCCGGCGTGACGCCGCCGATCGGGGGCGGTCCGATCTGCTGGGCCTCGGCGAGCGCGACCGGCGAGGTCGCCTCGTACGCGGGATGACCCGCGAGCATCTCGTAGGCCACGGCCGCCAGCCCGTACAGGTCGCTGGCCGGCGTCGATCCGCCGCCGCGCAGCAGCTCGGGGGCGAGGTAGCGCAGCGTGCCCATCAGCAGGCCGGTCGCCGTCACGGTCGCCGTCTCGGTGCTCGCGTGGGCGATGCCGAAGTCCGTGAGGCGCGCCTCACCGTCCGGCGTGAGCAGGATATTGGCCGGCGTGACGTCACGGTGGACGATCCCGGCCGCGTGCGCGGCGGACAGCGCCGCCGCGACGTCCTCGACGATCGCCAGGGCGACCGCTGGATCCATCGCCGCGCCGTCGGCGGCCTGGCGCGCCAGCCGCCGGGCAAGGGATTCGCCGGGCACGAAGTCGAGCACGAGGGCCGCCTCACGCTCGCCGAAGCGGAGATCCCGGACGCGGACGATGTGCGGCTCGTCGAGCGTGCGAAGGGTGTCGAACTCGCGCCGCAGCCGGCGCCGCCCCGCCTCGTCGGCGAAGACGACCGGATGGAGGCGCTTGACGGCGACCTCGTCGCCCGTCGTCTCGTCGAGGGCACGCCAGACCTCGGCCGAGCCGCCACGGCCGGCGGGCTCGACCAGCCGATACCGCTCGAACAGGACGGTTTCCGCCATCCGGCCATCATCCCGTGCGGCCCGCCACGCCGGCCGGGAGGATGACGGTCGCCGGGGTTACAAGCGCGTGCCAGACGTATCGCGGTGCGTCCGGTCAACGGGACACGCGTGGGCCGGCTGGACGAAGGTCGAGGAAACCTTGACCCGAGCGAGGCCGATGGGGTTTGCTACCCCAAACCCCCAGGTCGCAACGCATCGGGAGTGGATATGCGGATCCAGCGTTCAGCCACGGTCGCGGCAGCCTTCGTCCTCGCCGCCCTGCCCATCCTCGCCAGCGGCGCGATCGCCGGCGGCGGAGCCGACGCCCAGGCGGCGCGTCAGGCGGCGGAGCACAACCGGATCGTCAGTTACTGGACCGAGGCCCGGATGCGGGCTGCGGTGCCGCGCGACTTCGCGTTCGACACGGTCCGCGGCTACCACGTCGTCCCGCAGGCAAAGCCGGGAGGCGGCAGCGGCAGCGGCACCGGCGCCTCGTGGCCGAACG